>JBKECG010000023.1:0-29164 GCA_047974395.1 Pikeienuella sp.
TTCGGGTATCAGTATGACGCCTCCGTCAAGGCCGGCGTCTCCGACAACCTGACCTTCCATGTCATTGAACTGCGGCTGACCGAGCAGCACAACTCGATCACCATGTCCGGGTTCGATGACGCCGGACAGTATGATTCCGGCCCCCGCCCCTATTACTGGAACATCGCGGCCGACCCGCTCCAGAATCCCGATGTCGAAATCGCCAACGGCTCGGTGCTCTTCACCGAATACACCACCCCGGACGAGGTTCCGGCCGGCAACAACGCGCCGGCGGCGACCGACGATTCCGCGACGACCGGTTACGAGACCGCGGTCACGATCGACGTTCTCGCCAATGACACCGACGCCGACAGCGACCCGCTGACCGTCTCCGCGGTCGGAACCGCGGCGAACGGCACGGTCGAGATCGTCGATGGTCAGGTGGTCTACACGCCGAACGCCGGTTTCTCCGGCTCCGACAGCTTCACCTACACCGTGAGCGACGATGAGGGCGCGACCGACACCGGCAACGTCTCCGTCACGGTTGGCGATGCGCCGACCCCCTCGACGCCGGTCGTCAGCATCACCGCCGACAAGACGGTCGTCACCGAAGACGGTCTCGATGCGGTGACCTTCACCATCAATGTCCAGAACCTGCCGGCCGACGGTCTGCGCGTGGGTCTCGGCGCCTTCCGCGCCGGTGAGGACGGGGCGGAGAACACCTTCAAGTTCGGCATCGCCGAGTTCGCCCTGCTGCCCTATGTGCACACGAACCCGGACGGCTCGACCACGGTGCTGCGCCCGAGCTTCAGCGGCATCGCCAGCCCGGTCGGCTGGGACAAGAGCGATGGCCTGAGCTTCACCGTCACCTCCGAAACCGCGACCATCACCATGCCGCTCTGGCCCGATCCGGAGGATCTGAAGCCGGGCGAGACGAATTTCTTCCGCAACAGCGACACCGGCGTCGATACGATAACCTGGCGCCTGGTCGATTATCAGAACACCGCCTTCGGCGGCGCCCTCGGCGAATATGAGGTCGCGCCCGGCCAGGGCGTGGTCGAGATGAAACTGAAGGACAACGCCGACCAGACCTATGAGGCCAATGACGTCCATGCGACGGCCAGCGGCCGCGCGGTGGAGATCGACTTCCTGGCCGCGAATCCCGACGCGGTGGAGATCGTCTCGGTCGAGGACAGTTCGACCAGCCGGCAGGGCCTGATGGAGCACGGGGCCGCCGTGATCGACGACAAGGGCACCGCCGACAAATCCGACGACACCATCGTCTACACCCCGACGGCGGGCTATGTTGGGCGGGATTACTTCTCGGTTCTGGTGCGCAACGCGAATGGCGATCTGGATCAGGCCCGGGTCACGGTGGATGTCACGGAACTCACCAACCAGAATCCGGCGGCTGTCGACGACACGGCCGAGACCGGCGCCGGCGCGGCGGTGACGATCGACGTCACGGCCAACGACACCGACGGCGATGGCGACGCGCTGACTGTGACCGAAGTCGGAACCCCGACCAACGGCGCGGTCGAGATCGTCGATGGTCAGGTGGTCTACACCCCGAACGCCGGCTTCTCCGGCTCCGACAGTTTCAGCTACACCATCAGCGATGGTCAGGGCGGAACCGCGACCGGCAATGTCTCAGTCACGGTGAACGACGCGCCGAACGCCAATCCGGTGGCGGTTGACGATGCGGTTTCGACCGGGTTTGGCGAGACGGTGGTCATCGACGTGCTGGCCAACGACACCGACGCCGATAGCGAAACGCTGACGGTGACCGAGGTCGGAACCGCGACCAACGGCGCAGTCGAAATCATCGACGGCCGGGTGGCCTACAACCCGAATGAAGGTTTCGCTGGCACGGACAGCTTCACCTACATCATCAGCGACGGCGAGGGCGGCTCCGCCACGGGCACCGTCACGGTCACCGTGAACGATGCGCCGAACGCCACGCCGAAGGCCGAGGACGATAGCGTCACCACCGCCTATGGCGCGCCGGTGACCGTGGATGTGCTGGCCAATGACAGCGATGAGAACGGCGAAACGCTGACCATCACCGAGGTCGGAACCGCCGCCAACGGCACGGTTGAGATCGTCGATGGTCAGGTGGTCTACACCCCCAACGCCGGCTTCTCGGGCGATGACAGCTTCAGCTACACCATCACTGACGGCAAGGAGACCGCCACCGCCAATGTCGCGGTCACGGTGAGCCCCGCGTCGAACACCGATCCGGTGGCCGTCGATGACACCGCTTCGACCAGCAGTGGTCAGTCGGTGATCGTCAATGTGCTCGCCAACGACACCGATGCGGAGGGCCATGCGCTCACCGTCACCGAGGTCGGGACCGCGACCAACGGCACGGTCGAGCTGACCGCGGGCGAGGTGATCTACACCCCGAACGCCGGTTTCTCGGGCGATGACAGCTTCACCTACGCCATCAGCGACGGCAATGGCGGCACGGCCACGGGCAGCGTCACGGTCACGGTGATGGATGCGCCGAACGCCTCGCCGAATGCGGTCGATGACGCTGTCACCACCGCCTATGGCGTGCCGGTGACCGTGGATGTGCTGGCCAATGACAGCGATGAGAACGGCGACACGCTGACAGTGACCGAGGTCGGAACCGCCGCCAACGGCACGGTCGAGATCATCGATGGTCAGGTGGTCTACACGCCCAACGCCGGTTTCTCGGGCGATGACAGCTTCAGCTACACCATCACCGACGGCAAGGAGACCGCCACCGCCAATGTCGCGGTCACGGTCAGCGAGGAGCAGACGCCCCAGGTCCCGATCGTCGGCGTCACCGTCGACAACAATGTGGTGACCGAGGACGGCGCCGACGCGATCACGCTGACCTTCAATGTCGAGAACATGCCGGCCGATGGCGTCCGGGTGTCGCTCGCCACCTATCGCGGCGACGCCAGCGGGGCCGACACGGCGAAATACGGCCTCACCCAGTTCGTGGTGATCCCCGAAGAAGTGCCCGGCGTCGGCTTCCTCTACCCGGTGCTCGACGGCGTTTCCGACGTGATCGGCTGGGATGACAGCGACGGCCTGACCTTCACCCTGACCAAGGCGAACGCCACCGTCACCCTGCCGGTCTGGCCGGACCCCGAGGACAAGCTGCCCGGTTCCGAAGGCTACTGGCGCAATGAGGATGTCGGGGTCGACTCCGTCACCTGGCGTCTGGTTGACTTCGTGAACTCCCAGTTCGGCGATCCGGTGGACAATTATCAGGTCGCCGAAGGCCAGGGTTCGGTGTCGATGACGCTGATGGACAATGGCGAGGACAGCTATGAGGCCGGCGACGACCACGCTGTCGCCAATGGCGGTCCGGTCGAGATCGACGTCATGGCCAATGACGGCGAAGCGGTCGAGATCGTCGCCTTCGAAGACGGCGCCAACGCGGCCAACGGCCTGTTGCAGAACGGCACGCTGTCGCTCGATGACAAGGGCACGGCGGACAAGTCCGACGACACGCTTGTCTACACCCCGAACGCCGGCTTCACCGGTCGCGACGCGTTCAACTATGTTGTGCGCAATGCGAATGGCCAGTTGGATCAGGCACGGGTCACGGTCGATGTTTCGGCCGGGCCGGGCAACCAGACGCCGGCGGCCGTCGATGACGCGGTCTCGACCGACTCCGGCGTCCCGGTGACAGTGGATGTGCTGGCCAACGACACCGACGGCGATGGCGACACGCTGACGGTGACCGAGGTCGGCGCCGCCGCCAACGGCACGGTCGAGATCGTCGATGGTCAGGTGGTCTACACCCCCAATGACGGTTTCTCGGGCGATGACAGCTTCAGCTACACCATCAGCGACGGCAAGGACGGGACCGCCACCGCGAATGTCTCCGTCTCCGTCGGCGCGGCGGTAAACCTCCCGCCGCAGGCTGCGGACGACAGCGTCACCACCGCTTATGGCGCGCCGGTGACGGTGGACGTGCTGGCCAACGACATCGACGCCGAAGGCGAGACGTTGACGGTGACCGGGGTCGGCGCGGCGTCCAACGGTGTGGCCGAACTGGTCGATGGTCAGGTGATCTACACGCCGAACGCCGGCTTCTCGGGTTCGGACAGCTTCACCTACGCCATCACCGACGCGGCTGGCGGAACCGCGGAAGCGACGGTGAACGTCACCGTGGAGGCCGAAGGGACCGAATTGCCGACGATCCTCGGCACCGATGGGGACGACGTGATGCGCGCTCCCGAAACCGGCGCGATCCTCGACGGTCTTGAGGGTCGGGACATCTACTACGCCGGGGCGGGCGCCGACGTGCTCAAGCTCGGCGATGGCGACAAGGACCAGTTCCGTCAGTTCGACGCCGCCAACGACAAGCTGGACGTCAGCGCCTGGGGCGTGCAGAGCTTCGAGGAGCTGTCGATCTACGATCAGGGCCCTCTGGTCACGATCTTCGATCGCGCCAGCGGCAACGCCGCCTACTCCTTCGACGCGAATCTCTCGGCTTCGGATCTGACTGCGGACAACTTCATCTTCGCGCCGGCCGAGAATCTCACGGTGTCGAGCGAAGCTGGTGGTTCCGAGGCGATCTATGGCCGCTCCGGGGATGACGTCATCTCCGGCGGGCCGGGCTACAATCGCCTCTTCGGTCAGGGCGGCGCCGATACTTTCGTGATCGGTACGGGCCGCGGCGATGTGGTGATGGATTTCCAGGACGGCGTGGACCGCTTCGACATCTCCTCCTGGGGCGTCTCGTCGATGGAGGATCTGCAGGTCAGCGAATATGGCGGGCAGATCGCCGTCACCGTCGGGCATCAGTTCGCGCTGCGCATCGAGAAGACCGATGGCCTCACCCTCGCCGATATCGGCGCGGATGATTTCATCTTCTCGAACAACGTGATCTGAGGCGCGCGGCGCCGGCCTCTCGCGCCGGCGCCGTTCTCACGCAAGAGTTCCGGGCGGACCTGTCTCAGGTCCGCCCGTTTTCATTTCATGGCCTTTCGGGGCTTACAGCGCCTTTCGCGCCCGGAGCGCGGCGGAGATCGTGCCGTCGTCGAGATAATCCAGCTCTCCCCCCACCGGCACGCCCTGCGCCAGCGAAGTCACCGCCACCCCTGCCCCGGAAAGCTGGTCGGCGATGTAATGCGCCGTGGTCTGTCCGTCGATCGTGGCGCCAAGCGCCAGCACCACCTCGCTCACCTCTTCGGCGCCGGCGCGGGCGACGAGCCTGGGAATGCGCAGCGTCTCGGGCGTCACCCCGTCAAGGGCGGAGAGCACGCCGCCAAGCACATGGTAGCGGCCTCGATAAACCGAAGCGCGCTCCATCGCCCAGAGATCGGCGACATCCTCCACCACGCAGAGCGCGGCGGCGTCGCGTCGCGGATCGGCGCAGATTGCGCAAAGGTCGGTGGTGTCGATATTGCCGCATTCGACGCAGACCCGCGCGCGCTCCGCCACCTCCGCCAGCGTCCGCGCCAACGGCAGCAGCATGGTCTCGCGCCGCTTGACCATCTGCAGCACCGCCCGGCGCGCCGAACGCGGACCAAGGCCCGGCAATTTCGCCATCAGATCAATCAGTCGCGCGATTTCTCGCCCGCCGGCGCCGCCGTTCGAATCCGTCACGTCATTTTCCATCATCTACAACGGCGCGAGATTCGCGCCGGAGGCCAGTCCGGTCAAGACAAGCGAATGGAATTCGTCATTGATCTGTCGCTTATCTGATAGCAGGTTCCATTCATTGAGAATTGCCCATTTATTCATGTGGTTTGGTTTTTTCTGTATCCGTGATCTTGATTTTTTCTCGCTGTCGTCCATTATTTCAACCTGAAGCGGTGAAATCCGCTTTGTGTCGAAATACGTGATTAGGAAAGAGGGTCGTTCTCGATTTCAGAACCCAATCCCTCGCGCAGTCGCGTGCGTCCAGGCTGCGTATATTTCCGTGCCTTTTCCGAGGCGTAGGAAAGAGTCCCGGCGCGCGCGTGGAGGGGCGCGTCGGGGACCTGCCCCAAGGGCATCCCCTGAAAATCATGCGATTCGCCGCCTGCTCAATAGAGCCGGCCGCCGATGGGCACTTCACGGTCGGGGGCGATCAGCATCACCTCTCCCGCCGCGTCCGGCGCGCCAAGCACCAGAACTTCGCTCATGAACTTGCCGATCTGACGCGGGGGGAAATTCACCACCGCCATGACCTGACGGCCGATCAGCGCCTCCGGCGTGTAATTGACGGTGATCTGGGCGGAGCTTTTCTTCACCCCGATTTCGGGCCCGAAATCGACGTGGAGCTTGATCGCGGGCTTGCGCGCCTCGGGGTAAGGTTCGGCCGCGATGATCACGCCCACCCTCACGTCAACCTTCAGAAAGTCCTCAAACCCGATCTCCGCCGCGCGCGCCGTCATCCTCGCCTCCCGCCTGTGCTGGCGGAACGGTAAACGGCGCGGCGCGGCGGTGGAAGATCAGCCGAGAGATTTCTTCAGCTCGGTGACGCTGTCCTCGACCCGCGCGCGGACGATCTCATAGGCTTCGGTATTGGCGCGATGCGCGGCCTCGGCCAGTTCCTTGGCGTTGGCGACGGCGCGTTCGAAGGCCCTGGCGGTCAGCTCGGCCTGTTTCTTGGCGGCGTCGACGCCGGAATCGGTCTTGGCCAGGTCGGCGATCTGGGCCTGGGCGGCCTTCATCGTCTCCTGAAAGATCACCACCTGCTTTTCGAACAGGTCCTGATAGCCGGCCGCGGCGGCCTTCTGCGCGGCGACGTGCGCGTCCATGTTCGTCTTCTGCGCGTCGAACAACGCGCCCTGATCAAAACCCTTCATCGCATTCATGTCGAAGAGCTTGGTCGGATCCATCGCGCCGAGCATCTCGGTGAGCTTCGCGGGATCGAAAGGGTTGGAACCTGAGCCGAACATCGGGGCCTCCTCCGGGGGATGTCGCGGCGTCATGACCGCGCGCGCAGCTTATGCTGCACCGCAACATAAAATCAACCCCTTTGCGCGGAGGACCGGCGCTCCGCGCAAAGGGGATCGGCGGCCCTGCCCGGTTCAGGCCCGGCCGAACGCCTCGGACATGGCGATGGCGATGGCCGTTTCGGCCGGCTCGTCGCCCCAGGCGACAAGCTGGAACGCGGGATAGAACCGCTCCGCCGCCATCACCGCCCCGCGCATCATCGCGTCGATCTGCGCCGCCGTCGCCACCGCGCCGCCGGCGAGCGTCAGCCCGTAGCGGAACACCATCAACTTCTGATCATCCCAGAGATTGAAGCAGCCGGACCAGATCAGGTCATTGGCCTTGTCCAGCAGCAGCGCCAGCTCCGCGCGGCGTTCGGCCGGCGGGTCCATCTCGAAAGTGGTGATCAGGCGCAGCGTCTCGTCATGGCCGCTCCAGGCCAGCGTGAGCGAATAGGTGCGCCACTGACCTTCGACCGCCATGGCGATCTGGTCCTCGCCGACCCGGTCGAATTCCCAGTCGCGCCGCTCGGCGAGCGTTTCGACGATGTCGATCGGGTTGAGGTCGTCTGTGTTGAAGTCATGCTCGACGGCTTCCATGCCTCGCGCTCCCGTTGTTGCGCCTTTTGGGGTTGCCCGCCCCGCCAAGGCTTGAAGGGATGCCAAAGGGTCGTGTGTTAGAGCTTTCGACCCTACAAGATATGGTGCAGCACGCTTTACCCGCCGTCCAGCGTTTTTTCGTTAAGATTCTGTTACCCGGTTGCGGAACGCGGCGGCGCTCAGTCGCCGCGCCCGGCCTCCAGCGCGGCGATGCGCGCGGAAAGCGCCTCGTTCTCCTCGCGCGCCTTCAGCGCCATTTCGCGGACCGCCTCGAAATCCTCGCGGGTGACGAGGTCCATGTCGTTCAGCAACCGCTCCAGCCGCTGGCGGAACACCGTCTCCGCCTCGTCCTTCACGCCCTGCGCGACGCCGGCGGCGTTGGTCATCAGCTGCGAGATGTCGTCGAGTATGCGGCTGCGGCCCTGCATCGGTCGATCCTTTCGATTGCAAGCCGATATATGGCCCTGCCCCCGGCCCGGAGCAAGCTTGACCTCGCCCGGCGCCCGAAGCAGAAGGCGAGGATCAGGAGAACGCCATGCCGCTCGTCATTCCCTATCCGAATATCGACCCGGCGCTCGTCACGATCGAGCTTTTCGGCCTGTCGCTGCCGATTCGCTGGTATGCGCTGGCCTATCTCGGCGGGTTGGCGATCGGGCTGGTTCTCTTTCGTCGCCTGATCGCCCGCCCCGGACTCTGGCCCGCCGACAAATCGCCGCTGACGCGCGAACAGGCGGAATCGCTGCTCACCTGGATGGTGCTGGGCGTGATCCTCGGCGGGCGGCTTGGCTTCGTGCTCTTCTATCAGCCCGGCTATTACCTCCAGAATCCGGCGGAGATCCTCCAGGTCTGGACCGGGGGCATGTCCTTCCATGGCGGCTTTCTCGGCGTGATCCTGGCGGTGACGATCTTCGCGCGCATCCATCGCGCGCCGCTTTTGCAGATCGCCGACGGGGTCGCCGCGGTGTCGCCGGTCGGGCTTTTCCTCGGCCGGCTCGCGAATTTCATCAACGGAGAGCTGTGGGGCCGCGCCACCGACGCGCCCTGGGGCATGGTGTTTCCCGGCGCGGGCGATGCGCCGCGCCATCCGAGCCAGCTTTACGAGGCGGCGCTGGAGGGGCTTTTCCTCTTCCTCGCGCTCTGGCTGCTGGCGACGCGGCGCGGCTGGCTGAAGCGGCCGGGGATGATCACCGGGCTCTTCTTCATCGGCTATGGCGCGGCCCGCGCCCTTGTAGAGCTGTTTCGCGAGCCCGACGCTCAATTCTTCGCCCCGGACAATCCCTATGGCCACGCGATCCGCTTCAGCGCCGATCTCGGCCTGACCATGGGGCAGGTCCTGTCGCTGCCGATGATCCTGATCGGGCTCGGCTTCTGGGCCGTCGCGCGAAGGGGATGACGCCTCTGGAGGCGATCATCCGCCGGCGGATCGCCGCTGAAGGCCCGATTTCGCTGCATGATTACATGGCGCTCTGCCTCGCCCATCCCGCGCATGGCTATTACACGACCCGCGATCCCCTGGGCGCCGCCGGCGATTTCACCACCGCGCCGGAGATCAGCCAGATGTTCGGCGAGATGATCGGCCTTTCCCTGGCGGAGACATGGCGCGGGATCGGCGCCCCGGCCCCCTGCCCTCTGGTCGAGCTTGGCCCCGGGCGCGGGCGGCTGATGGC
Source organism: Pikeienuella sp. (assembly GCA_047974395.1). GTDB lineage: Bacteria > Pseudomonadota > Alphaproteobacteria > Rhodobacterales > Rhodobacteraceae > Pikeienuella. The sequence continues at coordinate 9,158 of JBKECG010000023.1, forward strand.
GGACGCGCTGCGCGCGGGGCGCGCCATGCCGGGCTTCGCCGAGGCCGCGTCGCCCTGGCTGGTGGAGATCTCCCCCCGCCTTCGCGCAGAACAGGCGCGGCTCGTCCCCTGCGCGCATTGGGCGGAGCGGCTGGAGGATATCCCCCCCGGCCCCGCCCTGATCCTCGCCAACGAGTTCTTCGACGCGCTGCCGGCGCGCCAATATGTGAAGACCGCGAAAGGCTGGGCCGAAAGGATGGTCGCGCTGGAGGGCGACCGGCTCGCGCCCGCGCTTGGCCCGACCGCCCTGCCCCTTGGCGAGGCGCCGACCGGCGCGGTGCGGGAGCGTTCCCCCGCAGGGCTGGCGATCGCCGCGGCCATCGGCGCGCGGATTGCGAATGCGGGCGGCGCCGCCATCCTGATCGACTATGGCTATGGCGAGACCCCGCCGATGGGCGCGGACACGGTGCAGGCGGTGCGCGCCCACGCCTATGCCGATATTCTGGACAATCCCGGAGAGGCCGACCTGACCGCCCATGTCGATTTCGAAGCTCTCGCCGGCGCGGCGACAGGCGCCGGCGCGGCCGTCTCCGCCCTGATGGGACAGGGCGAATGGCTCGCCCGGCTCGGGATCGGCGCGCGGGCCGAGGCGCTGGTCCGCGCCCGCCCCGATCACGCGGAGCGCATCGCCGGCGAGCTTCACCGCTTGACCGATCCCGCCGAGATGGGAACCCTGTTTCGCGTGCTGGCGATCTTCCGCAAGGGCGATCCGCCGCCCCCCGGACTGGAGATGATGGACGCAAGATGACCCTCGCCCCGATCACGACCCGCGACATCAGCGCCCCGCATGGCTTTTTCACCCGCGCCGGCGGGGTCTCCTCGGGCATATACGCCGGGCTGAATTGCGGGCCGGGCTCGGGCGACGCGGCGGAGGCGGTGACGGAAAACCGCGCCCGCGTCGCCGCGCATCTGGGAGCCGGGGCGGTTTTGTCCCTCTATCAGGTCCATTCCGCCGACACGATCACCGTCGAGGCGCCGTGGAGCGAAAAGCCCCATGCCGACGCGATGGCGACGCGGGTTCCGGGAATCGCGCTCGGCGTGCTGACCGCCGATTGCGCGCCGGTGCTGTTCGAGGATGCGGAGGCCGGCGTGATCGGCGCCGCCCATGCCGGCTGGCGCGGTGCGCTCGGCGGCGTCACCGACAGCACGATCGCGGCGATGGAGCGGCTCGGCGCCGCGCGCGAACGTATCCGCGCGGCGATCGGCCCGACGATCAGTCAGCGCGCCTATGAGGTCGGCCCTGAATTCATGGATGATTTCATGGCCGAGGACCCGGAGACCGGCCGCTATTTCGCCGGCGGCGCCGGCGACCGGATGCAATTCGACCTGCCCGGCTATCTCCTCGGCCGGCTCCGCGCCGCCGGGATCGCCGAGGCGGCATGGACCGGCCATTGCACCTATTCCGATGAAGAGCGGTTCTATTCCTATCGCCGCGCGACGCATCGGGGGGAGCCGGATTACGGCCGCCTCATCGCCGCCATCGCCCTGGCGGAGGGCTGAGATGCGCCGCACCGGCACCCTCGGCGCGATCTGCGTCATGCTCATGGCGGCCCCGCAAGCCGGGGCGCAACAGGGGCGGATCACCTTCTGGGACGGGACGGCGCTGCGCGCGGAGATCGACCCGCAGGCCGCCCCGCAGGCGAGGCGAACGGAGATCCAGAATGAGGCGACGATGCTCAGCCGCGATGTCGGCCTGTTCATCGAACCCGATCTCGACGCGCCGGTCTACGCCTCCAACCTGGTGGCGGTGGCGCTGACGCGTCGCCTGATGGGTCAGGCGCCGGTCGATCGCGCGCTCGGCGCGGCCCGGGTCTTCACGCTTCGCCCGAAGCTGAGCGCGGCGGCGGGACGGGTCATCGTGGACTGGCGGTTTTTCAACGAACAGGGCGCCGCCGTCGCCGCGATGCAGGCCAGCGCCGCGATGAGCGGCGCGCCGGAAGCCGGCGATCCCTTCGCCGCCTTCACCCCGGCGGATGCGGAGCGCATCGCCTTTCAGACCGCCGCGATGATCGAGGATTCGCCGGATCTCGCCGCCGCCATCGCCGCTGCGAAGGCTCTGACCGCGCTGGCGGAGACGCCGATACCGGCGGCGCGGCCTTTCGAGGAAAAGACACCCGAAGATCCTCCGGCGGTGGAAAACCCGCCCGCCGCGCCGGCGCCAGCCGAATCAGGCGGGGCCGAAGCCGACTGATCCCGGCTCACCCCTCTTCGGCGGCCCGCGCCTCCAGCACGTCGAAGGGAACGCCCGGTTCGGTCTTCGCCCCCCGGATCACCAGAGAGGTCTTCACGCTCGCCACATTCGGCGCCGAGGTCAGCTCCCCGGTCAGGAAGGACTGGAAGCTGGACAGATCGGGCGCCACGCATTTCAGCAGGAAATCTATCTCTCCGTTCAGCATGTGGCACTCGCGCACGAGCGGCCATTCGCCCGCTTTCGCCTCGAAAGCGCGCAGATCGGCCTCGGCCTGGCTGGACAGGCCGACCATGGCGAAGACGGTGACCTCGAATCCCAGCGCGCGGGCGTTGACCCGGGCGTGATAGCCCTCGATCAGCCCTTCCTCCTCCAGCGCGCGGACGCGGCGCAGGCAGGGCGGCGCCGAAATGCCCAGCCGTTTCGACAGCTCGACATTGGTCATGCGCCCGTCCGCCTGAAGCTCCGCCAGAATTTTCCGGTCTATCGCGTCGATCTTGCCAGCGGCCATGACACCCCCATTCGCGGGTTCGGCCCGCAGAAGTCACCGTGGGAGTTACCGAATAGGCGCGGGCTGCGCAATATAATTGCGGAAATCAAGGCGCCGAGAGGACCCTCGCCCGCGACTTGGCGCGGCCGGGAGGGCGGACTACATAGAAGCGCCGAAGCCAGTCAGGGAAGCACTCCGATGAATGAACCGCGCGCCGTCAAGCTGCTGATCATCGGCTCGGGCCCCGCCGGCTACACCGCCGCCGTCTACGCCTCGCGGGCGATGCTGGACCCGGTGCTGATCCAGGGCATCCAGCCCGGCGGCCAGCTCACCATCACCACCGAAGTGGAGAATTACCCCGGTTTCGAGGAGATCCAGGGCCCCGAACTGATGGTGAAGATGGAGGCCCATGCGAAGGCGATGGGAACGGAGGTGATCTCCGATATTGTCACCCGGCTGGACCTGTCGAAACGCCCCTTCGCCGCCACCTGCGATTCGGGCGCAGTGATCATGGCGGAGGCGGTGATCCTCGCCACCGGCGCGCAGGCGAAATGGCTCGGCCTGCCCTCGGAGGAGAAGTTCAAGGGCTTCGGCGTCTCCGCCTGCGCCACCTGCGACGGGTTCTTCTATCGCGGGCGGGATGTCGTGGTGATCGGCGGCGGCAACACCGCGGTCGAGGAGGCGCTGTTCCTCACCCGTTTCGCCGACAAGGTGACGCTGGTCCACCGGCGCGACAGCCTGCGCGCGGAGAAGATCCTTGAACATCGCCTGACGAACAATCCCAAGGTGGAGATCGTCTGGGATTCGACCCTTGAAGAGGTGATCGGCGCCGAAGACCCGCTTGGCGTGACCGCCGCGCGGGTGCGCAATGCGAAGACCGGCGCGGTCAGCGACATCCCCTGCGCCGGGGTCTTCGTCGCCATCGGCCACGCCCCGGCCTCCGAACTGGTCGCGGACCAGCTGGAGACGCAGATGGGCGGCTATGTCGTCACCAGACCCGACTCGACCGCGACCTCCATCCCTGGCGTCTTCGCCGCCGGCGACGTCACCGATCATGTCTACCGGCAGGCGGTGACCTCGGCCGGGATGGGCTGCATGGCCGCTTTGGAGGCCGAGCGTTTTCTGGCGGAAGGCGAATGAGGCGCGCCCTCGCCCTCGCGCTGCTGCTCGCCGGCCCGGCCGGCGCGGCGGAGCCGATGAGCGCCGCCGATTTCCGCGCCGCAGCCGAAGGCTGGACCCTGCATTTCCGCGACCGGAACGGCGATTATTTCGGCTCCGAGCAGTATCTTGAGAATGGCCGCACCGTCTGGCTTCCGTCGGGCGGTGTTTGCGAACGCGGGATCTGGAGCGAGGATCAGGGCCGAATCTGCTTTCTTTACGCGGCCGGCCTTTCCTGCTGGCGCCTCTATCCGGATGGCGAGGACGGGATCTACGCCGAAAGCGCGGATGACGGCCCGGGCGTCACCCGGATCTGGCTGGAGCGCCGCGACCGGAATCCGGTTCTCTGCCCGGAGGGGCCGGGGGTCTGATCGCCCGGCCCGGCGCCCTTCAGCGGATCACGACCGCATTTCCGCATCCCGCGCCGCCAGCGCCTCGGCCGTCGCCAGCAGCAGGCGCGCCTGTTTCAGATGCGGCATGTCATACATCTTGCCGTCGATCCCGATCACGCCAAGGCCGGGGTTTTCCTCGAAAGCGGCGATGACGCGCTTCGCATGGGTCACGGCCTCCGCCGTCGGGGTGAAGGCGCGGTTGATGACCGCGCTCTGGGCCGGGTGGATCGCCATCCTGCCGATGAAGCCGGAGCCGGCGTCGCGCTCGCAATCGGCCTTCAGCCCGGCCTCGTCACGATAATCCACATAGACCGTGCCGACCGGCTGCGCCCCGGTCGCCCGCCCTGCGGCGAGGCAGAGCGTGCGCGCCAGGCGGAACGGGTCGTCGATCTCGCCGGTGCGGGGGTGGCGGTTCTCCGAAGCGCCGAGCGCGGCGGAAAGATCCTCCGCCCCCCAGGCGATCGCCGCCATACGGGAGGAGACGCCCCTCACATAGCTTTCGAACCCCAGCAGCGACGCCGCCGTCTCGGTCGCGATGCAGAAGATGCGGGTCGCGCCCTGCGCGATTCCCTCGCGCGCCTCCAGCGCCGAGAGGAAATCGGCCAGCCGGTTCACATCCGCCGCCGAATCCGCCTTCGGCAGCACGATCCCGTCAGGCCGGCCCTGTATCGCCGCGGCGAGATCTTCCAGCGCGAATTCATGCGACAGCGGATTGATCCGCACCCAGAGCTGCTGGCGACTGCGATCGGGATGGGCCGAGAGGAATTCGCGCACCAGCCCGCGCGCGATCCCCTGCCGGTCGTCGGCGACCGAATCTTCCAGATCCAGGATCAGCGCGTCGGCCTCGTTGCCGCGCCCCTTGCCCAGTTTCTTTTCGCTGTCGCCCGGCACGAACAGCCAGGACCGGATGATGGACGTCATGACGCCTCCTTCGTTTTCACCGCGCCGAGCGCGCCCCCGGCGCGAAGCGCCTCGATCCGCGCCGGTTCATAGCCCAGATCGCGCAGCACCTCTTCATCAAGATCGCCGATCCGCGGCGCCGGGCGCGAGGATTCGGGCTGGGTCGCGGACCATTCGCTGGGAAAGGCCATCGCGCGGAGCGCGCCCTCGCTCGGATGGTCCTCCTCGCGAAAGAAGCCGACCGCCGCCAGATGCGGATCCCCGACCAGCGTCTCCACGCTGTGGAGCGGCGTCGCCGGGATATCGGCCGCATCGAAGAAATCCAGCCATTCGGCCGTGGTCCGGGTCAACAGGAGTTCGGCGAGCTCAGCGTAGATCTCGCCGATATGCGCCGAGCGCGCGCTCATGCTGGCGTAACGCGGATCGCGGGCGAATTCCTCGCCGCGCCCGAGCGCCGCGAAGAAATCGCGCCAGTGCCGGTCGGTATAGGCCATGGCGCAGACATAGCCGTCCTTCGTGCGATAGGGCCGCCTGTCCTTCGCCGCCAGCCGCTCATAGACGGCCGATCCCTCGGCCGGGCGATAAGTCAGCCCGCCAAGATGATCGCCCAGCACGAAACTGGCCATCATCTCGAACATCGGAATGTCGATGCGCTGCCCCTCTCCGGTCTTCGCCTGATGATAGAGCGCGGCGCAGATCTGCCCGACCGCCCAGATCGCGACGCCCCGGTCGACAATGGCGGTCGGCGCGAATTGCGGCTCGCCCTCGCGGTCATGGATCGAAAGCGACGGCACCGCCACCGCGCCCTGGATCAGATCGTCGAAAGCGGGCTTGCGCGCATATGGCCCCCGCTGACCATAGCCGAAGGTCCCGGCGTAGATGATCCGCGGATTGCGGGCGCGCACGGCCTCATGGGACAGGCCAAGCCGCGCCATCACCTGCGGGCGGCGATTGTAGAGCAGCACATCCGCGCCCGCGATCAGGTCCAGCGCGACGGCCTGCGCCTCGGGCTTTTTCAGATCCAGCGCCACCGAACGCTTGGAGCGGTTGCAGTTCATGAACAGCGCGCCCATGCCCCGGTTCCGCGCCTGCCCGACAAAGCGCACCGGGTCGCCATCCGGCGTCTCCAGCTTGATCACATCGGCGCCCATGTCGCCGAGGATCTGGCTGGCGTAAGGCCCCATCAGCATGTTGGTGAGGTCGATGACCCTCACCCCGTCCAGCGGCCGCTTCACGCCTCCGCCCCGACCGGCCGGAACAGCGGGATCGCCTGCCCGTTGGCGGAGGCGCCGAAGGCCAGCTCCACCTCCTGGCCGATGCGCAGCGCCTCGGGCGCCGCGCCGACGATATTGGTCAGCATCGTCACCCCTTCCTCCAGCGTGACATAGGCGATGGCGTAGACCGGATCGGCCCTGCGCATGACCGAGAAGGAGTAGATCCGCCCGCGGCCCGCGGCCTCCCGCCACTCGGTGCGCTCGCTCATGCAGAACGGGCAGAGCGCGCGGGGATAGGAATGCGGCTCGCCGCATTCGGCGCAGTATTTGACCAGCAGCTTGCCCTCATTCGCCGCGCGCCAATAGGGCTCGCTCTCAAGGTTCACCACCGGATCGACATATTCGCGCGCTTTCAGCATCAGGCGTCGCTCCTTCCCAGAATGACCGTGGCGCTGCCGGAGCGCTGCGCGATCTGCCCGCCGGTCCCATGCGCCAGCGCCAGATCGCAATCGGGGACCTGCACTTTCGGATGCGCCTCGCCGCGCAACTGGCGCACCGCCTCGATCACCTTGGTCATCGAGCCGCGATTGTTCGGGTGATTGTTGCAGAGTCCGCCGCCATCGGTGTTGAACGGAAGCTTGCCGACGCCCGAGATCAGGTTGCCGTCGGCGACGAACCGCCCGCCATCGCCCTTCTTGCAAAAGCCGAGATCCTCAAGCTGTTCGATCACGGTGATGGTGAAGCTGTCATAGATCGAGGCGTATTTCATATCCGCCGGCGTCAGCCCCGCCTCGGCGAAGGCGAGCGGGCCGGAGCGGCGGGCGGCGGTCCAGGTCAGGTCGATCCTGCCGCCATCGGTATGCTTGATCGCCTCGCCCTGCCCCAGCACCTTCACGGAACGGTCGCCGAGCGATTTCGCGATCTCCGGCCGCACCACCACCAGCGCCCCGCCGCCATCGCTGACCACGCAGCAATCCATCCGGTGCAGCGGGTCGGCGACCATGGGCGAGTTCAGCACATCCTCCACCGTCACCACGTCGCGCAGCATCGCATGCTCGTTATGCTGCGCATGATGGGAGGCGGCGACCTTGACCCAAGCGAGCTGTTCGCTGGTCGTGCCGTATTCATGCATGTGCCGCATCGCGGCCATGGCGTAGAGATTGATCGTCGCCGGGCCATAGGGGAATTCGAAGCCCTTCTCCGGCATGTCCGCCCCGAAATCGCGGGCGCCGAGCGAGCGCATCCCCTCCGCCCGCGGCCTTCCCGCCAGAGTGATCAGGGCGACATCGCATTTGCCGGCGGCGATCGCCGCCATCGCATGGCCGATATGGGCGATATAGGAGGAGCCGCCCGTTTCGGTCGAATCGGAATATCTGAGGTCCAGCCCCATATATTCCGCCATCGACATGGCGCCGAAACCGGGCGCGATCCCGTCGCAGAAATAGGCGTCCACGTCCTTCTTGGTCAGCCCGGCGTCGCGTAGCGCGCCAAGCGCGACCTCCGCGTGAAGCTGCGGCGTGGTCTTGTCCGCCGCCTTTCGCGTCGGGTGTTCATAGACGCCCGCAATCCAGGCCCTGCTCTGTCGCGCCATGCGCTCACCTCCGCTCGATCATTGGTCCGGTTTCGCCGCGATGTCCCGCAGCGCCGTCTTCAGCACCTTGCCGTAATTGTTCTTCGGCAGTTGCGGCAGCGCGATATAGGCTTTCGGCCGCTTGAACCGCGCGATCTGATCGCGGCAATGCGCGTCCAGCGCCGCTTCGTCCAGCGCGCGGCCCTCGGCGATGACGACGCAGGCGATCACCTCCTCGCCCCAGTCGGGATGCGGGCGGCCGATCACCGCGACCTCGTCCACATCAGGGTGATGGAGCAGCGCCTCCTCGACCTCGCGCGGGTAGATATTCGTACCGCCGGAAATGATGACGTCCTTGGAGCGGTCATGCAGCGTCAGCATTCCGGCCTCGTCAAGCGCGCCCAGATCGCCGGTGCGCAGCCAGCCGTCCACCAGCGTCTCGCGCGTCGCCTTTTCGTTGTTCCAGTAGCCCTGCATCACCGCCGGGCCCGCGGCCTCGATCTCGCCGATCTCACCCGGCGGCAGCACGCGCCCGCCCTCGCCGGTGATGCGGATTCGCGAGACCACCTGCGCATAACCGACCGAACCCGCCCGCGCCCGCCAGTCGGGGCGGGTCCGGTCGGAGACGATCTCCCGCGGCAGGACGGAGATCGCCATCGGGCATTCGCCCTGCCCGTAGATCTGCACGAACCGGTCGCCCATCACCTCCACCGCATCGACGATATCGGCCAGATGCATCGGCCCGCCGCCATAGACGATGGTGTCGAGCCCCTCTCCCTTCCCACCCGTCTTGCGCAGATGCGCGACCAGCCGGTGGATCATGGTCGGGGCCGCGAACATGGAGATGCGGCCGAGCGCCCGCCCAAGCCCGGCGATCTCGTCCGGGTCGAACCCGCCCGATTCCGGGCAGACATGGCGCGCGCCGGTGATCACGAACATGAAGCTGTAAAGCCCGGCCCCGTGCGACATCGGCGCCGCGTAAAGCGTGGCGTCGCGCCGCTCCACGGGCGAGACGTCGGCGAGATAGCCGAAGGCCATCGCCGCCAGATTGCCGGCCGAGAGCATCACCCCCTTCGGCCGCCCGGTGGTGCCGGACGTGTAGAAGAGCCAGATCAGATCGTCATCGCCCATCGGCTCCGGCGCCATCGGGGCCGCGGCCTTCAGCGCGTCGAAAGCGGCGCCGATCATCACGATCTCGACGCCCTCCGGTGCGAGATCGGCCAGCGGCGCGCCGACATCCGCGCTCGCCAGCACCAGCCCCGCGCCGGAATCGCGGATGATGAACTCGGCCTCTCGGGGGTGGAGCTTGGCGTTGATCGGCACCGCGACCAGCCCGGCCTGCCATATGCCGTAAAGCGCCTCCAGATACTCGGTGCGGTTGGTCATGAAAATCGCGACCCGCGCGCCGCGCGCCAGCCCCTTCGCGCCCCTGAGCGCGCCGGCGAGCCCCGCGACCGCCCGTGCGAAACCGGCGTAATCCGCGACCAGCTCTTCGCCCCTGAACAGGGCCGGCGCCTCGGGCGCGACCCGCGCCGCCCGCATGACCCATTCCGCCGGATTCATGACGCTCCTCCCTGCCGTTTCTGTCTCTTTATAAAACCGCATCGGGCCGCGAATGCGAGCCCCCATGCGCGCCGAGAACGCCGGAAATCTCGCGCGCGGTCTCCATCGCCAGCCCGGCGAAGCGCGCCTCCTCGCGCCGCCCGCGCGTGCTTGGCGCGGCGATGACCAGCGCCGCCGCCAACGCCCCGTCCGGCCCCCTGACCGGTGCGGCGAAGCCGCTCGCGTCGGGCGAATATTCGCCATGGGTGATGGAGACGCCGCTTTCCCTCACCGCGAGGCACTGCGCCTCCAGCGTCTCCGGCTCCACGCAGGTCGCCTCCGAAAACGGCTCCAGCGCCGCGCCGCGACAATAGGCCCGCCGCGCCGCCGCGCTCCGCTCGGCCAGAAACAGCTTGCCGGCGGCGGTGGCGTAGAGCGGCCGGCGGGTGCCGACCGGCACCGCGTAGCGCACGGGATTGGAGGATTCGGCGATATCGACATAGGTCAGATGATCGCCGCCGGGCGCGAGAACGCCCAGCAGCACCGTCTCCCCCCCCTCCTCCAGCGCCTTGCGCATGAAGGGCCGCGCCACCTCGCCGATGGACCGTCCGGCGACGATGACGGAGGCCAGCGCGTAGGATTGCGGGCCGAGCGAATAGAGCGTGCGCTCGCGCCGCAGATATCCCTGCTCCACCAGCGCCCTCAGCACCGAGGAGAGCGAGCTTTTCGGCGCGCCGAGCCGCGCCGCGATATCGGAGAGGTTCAGCCCCGCCGGGCTGCCGGCCAGAAGCCGCAACAGCGCGAAGGCGCGCGGAAGGACCATCGGCCCCTCCTGACGCGCGCCCTCGCTCATCTTCATCCCCCGTTCAATATGATTTCGGCAGGCCCAGCACCTTCTCGCCGATGAAACTGGCGATAAGCTGCTCGGAAACCGGCGCGATCCGGGCGATCATCACTTCGCGCAGGAGCCGCTCGACATGGTACTCCTTGGCGTAGCCCATGCCGCCATGGGTCAGAACCGACTGCAAGGCGGCGTCGTAACCCGCGCGGGCGCCAAGAAATTTCGCGGCGTTCGACTCCGCCCCGCAGGGCTGGCCGGAATCGTAAAGCTCGGCCGCGCGCATCGCCATCAGCCAGGCGGCCTCCAGATTCATCCAGTTCTCCGCCAGCGGGTGCTGGATGCCCTGATTCTGGCCGATTGGGCGGCCGAACACCTCCCGCTCCACGGCGTAGCCCGCCGCGCGGCGCAGCGCGTCCTCGCCGATGCCGACGCCCTCCGCCCCGATCAGGATGCGTTCGGGGTTCATCGAATGGAGGATATAGCCGAAGCCCTTCCCCTCGTCGCCGATCAGATCCTCATCGGGGATGAAGAAATCATCGAAGAAGATCATGTTCGAATCGACGCATTTGCGGCCCATCTTCTCGATCAGCCGGACCTCGATCTTCCTGCGGTCGAAATCGGTGTAGAAGATCGAAAGCGCCTCGGTCGGCTTGCGCGCATCCTCCACCCGGCGCGTGCGCGCCAGCAGCATCAGCTTGTCCGCGACCTGCGCGGTGGAGTTCCAGATCTTCCGCCCGTTCACCAGCCAGCCGCCATCGACCTTCTTCGCGAAGGTCTTCATCGCCAGCGTGTTCAGCCCGGCGTCCGGCTCGGTGACGCCGAAGGCGACCTTGTCCTCGCCGCGCACCAGCGGCGGCAGCCAGCGATTCTTCTGCGCGTCGGAGCCGAAAACCACGATCGGATGCGGACCGAACATGGAGATATGGATCGAGGAGGCCGCCGACATCGCCCCCTGCCGGGCGACGGTGTTCATCATCACCGCCGCCTCGCGCACGCCGAGCCCGGCCCCGCCGAATTCCTCCGGCATGGTGACGCCGAGCCAGCCGCCCTCCGCGATGGCGTCGCGGAACTCGTGCGGAAAGCGCCCGTCCGCATCGCGGGCGAGCCAGTATTCATCATCGAACCGCTCGCAGATCGCCGCGACCCCATCGCGGATGGCGGCGAGATCTTCGGGAAGCTGTCGTCTCATGGCCGCTCCCCCGTCAGGCCGGGCGCTTGCGCATCATGCCGACCCGCTGGCAGGTCGCGACCAGCTCGTCGCGCTGGTTGAACGCCTCATGCCAGAAGGTCACCAGCCCGTCATTCGGGCGCGACTTGCTCTCGCGCTTGGCGCGGATGGTGGTGCGGGCGCGGATCGTGTCGCCATGAAAGACCGGCTTCGGGAAATTGATCTCGCCCATGGAGAGATTGCCGACCGTGGTGCCCAGAGTCGTCTCCTGCACCGTCATCCCGACCAGCAATCCCAGCGTGAACAGCGAGTTGACCAGCGGCCGGCCATATTCGGTCTTCGAGGCCATCTCGAAATCAATATGCAGCGGCTGGACATTCAGCGTGGCGTTGCAGAACCACATGTTGTCGGCCTCGGTCACCGTGCGGCGCACCGCATGTTCGAAAACCTGCCCGACCTCGAATTCCTCGTACCAGAGCCCCGCCATCGCCGCCCTCCATTCCCGCCGGCCCAGGCGCGGCGGCTTTCATGATGATTTCGTATTTTCGAAACTTGTTCGGTTAAACGAACGATAGTGATCGACTCAGGTTGCGTCAACGCGTAACTTGCCGCGAAGCCAGCCATCGGGGGGCTGCGAAAACATATTGGCGAACATGGATAATCCGCGCTGGACGCCGCTCGTGGAGGTCAGGGTCGCCGATACGGAAGCAAGAGATGGAGCCGCGCACGCCATGAGCGACATGATCGAGGAAACCGCAGGCCGGCTCTTCGCCGCCCATGCCGAGGCCAGCTTCACCGCCCATCCGGCGAAAGCCGCCGATGGCGCGGCGAGTTGGACGCACGATCTCTGGCGCGAAATCGAGGGGCTTGGCTTTCCCCTCGCCCTCGCCGCCGAAGCGGATGGCGGCTTCGGCCTGCCGCCGCTGGACGCGCTCGCCCTCCCCCGGATCGCGGCGGCGCATGGCGCCCCGGTTCCGCTGGGGGAGACCATGATCGCCAACTGGCTTCTCTCCCTCGCGGGGCTTCCCCCGGCGGAGGGGCCGGCGACGCTGGTCGCGGGGCTGAAAGTGACGAATGGCTGGCTCTCCGGCGCCGCCCGCCGCGCGCCCTATGGCCGCCGCGCCGCCACTTTCGTCGCCCTCGCCGAAGGGCCGGCGGGCGCGCCGCTCCTTACCCGCGCGGTGGAGGCGCGCGTCGCATCGGAGGGGATCAACCTCGCCGGCGAGCCGCGCAACGATCTGGTCTTCGATACCGAAGCCGAAACCGCCCCCGCCCCGATCGACGCGGGAACGCTCTTCGCCCTCGGCGCCGCGCTCCGCGCGCAGCAACTCGCCGGAGCGATGGAGGCGGCGCTGGAGATGACCGTTGCCTATGCGCAGGAGCGTAAGCAGTTCGGCCGCCCGATCGGCAAGTTTCAGGCGATCCAGCAGAACCTTGCGGTGATGGCCGCCCAGACCGCCGCCGCCCGCGCCGCCGCCGACATGGGCGCGGAGGCCCTGCCCCGCGCGTTGAGCGCGCCCGAGGATTTCGCCATGATCGCCGGCGCGGCCAAGCTCCGCGCCTCCGAGGCCGCCGGGCTGGTCGCCGCGACCGCGCACCAGACCCATGGCGCGATCGGTTTCACGCAGGAATACCGGCTGCACCTGCTGACAAGACGGCTCTGGTCATGGCGCGACGAATACGGCGCCGAAGGGGCTTGGGCGGAGCGGATCGGCGCGCGCGTGGCCGCGGTGGGGGCCGAGGCCTTCTGGCCCGGCCTGACCGCGCTGGATCAGGAGGATGCGGCGTGAGCGCGATGATCTTCAACCCGCCCGAACCCGGAACCGGCTTCCCCGAACTCCGGGCCGAGGTTCGCGCATTTCTGCAAGATACGCTCGGCCCCGATTACGGCGCGGGGCTGAAGGCGCGAAGCTGGAACGGGCATGACCCCGCTTTCAGCCGGGCGCTTGGGGCGCGGGGCTGGCTCGGCATGACCTGGCCGAAACAATATGGCGGGCATGAGCGTTCGGCGCTGGAACGCCATGTGGTCGTGGAGGAGTTGCTGGCCCATGGCGCCCCGGTCGCCGCGCACTGGATCGCCGACCGGCAGAGCGCGCCGCTTCTCCTCCGCTACGGGACCGAGGCGCAGCGCCGCGCGATCCTGCCGCGCATCGCCGCCGGGGAATGCTATTTCTGCATCGGCATGAGCGAAGCGGGCAGCGGCTCCGACCTCGCCGCCGCCAGCACCCGCGCGCGGGCGGCGGAGGGCGGGTTTCGCGTCTCGGGGACCAAGCTCTGGACCACCTATGCGCATGAGGCGCATTACATGATCCTCTTCTGCCGCACCGGCGAGGCGGAGGAGCGCCATGGCGGGGCCAGCCAGCTTCTGGTCGATCTCTCAACGCCGGGGATCGCGATTTCCCCGGTGCTGGACATCGCCGGCGAGCATCATTTCAACGAGGTGACATTCGACGATGCGTTCATCCCCGAAGACGCGCTGATCGGCGAGATGGGCCAGGGCTGGGAGCAGGTGATGAGCGAACTGGCCTTCGAGCGCAGCGGGCCGGACCGGTTCCTTTCCACCATGGCGCTGCTGACGGAGCTGATCCGCGCCCTCGGCCCGGCGCCGGACGCGGCCGGGCGGCGCGCGCTCGGGCGGCTGACCGCGCATCTGATGACCCTGCGGCGCATGTCGCGCTCCATCGCCGGGATGCTGGCGCGCGGCGAGAACCCGATGCTTCAGGCGACGGTGGTGAAGGATCTCGGCACGCTCATCGAACAGGAAATCCCCGAGATCGCCCGCGACCTGATCGCCGCCGAGGCCGAACCCGGCGCCGGCGACGGCTTCGCTGAGGTCCTCGCCCGCACGATCATGACCGCGCCCTCCGTCTCGCTTCGCGGCGGCGCGCGTGAGATATTGCGCGGCATCATCGCCCGCGGCCTCGGATTACGTTGACAGCAAGGAAAACCCCATGAGCCTCGTCCTGAGCGAAACCGGCGCCGATGGCGTCGTCACCATCACGCTGAACGACCCCGAGACGCGCAACCCGATCTCCGACCTGCCGATGATCGAGGCCCTGCTCGCGGCGCTGGCGGCGGCCGAGGCCGATCCCGCGGCCCGGGTGGTGATCCTGACCGGGGCCGGAAAGGCGTTCTCCTCCGGCGGGAACCTGAAAAAGATGGGGCCGGATGGCGGGCTGAGCGACAGGCGCCCGCCGGTGACGCGGCTCAACTACCGGCGCGGCATCCAGCGCCTGCCGATCGCGATGGAGGCGCTGGAAATCCCGGTCATCGCCGCGGTGAACGGCCCGGCGGTCGGCGCGGGCTGCGATCTGACGCTGATGTGCGATATCAGGATCGCCGGCGAAAGCGCTAAATTCGCAGAGAGTTTCGTCAAAGTCGGCATCGTCCCCGGCGATGGCGGCGCCTGGCTTCTGCCGCGGGTCGTCGGCTGGTCGAAAGCCTGCGAAATGGCGCTGACCGGCGATTTCGTGGACGCGCGGGAGGCGCTGCGGATCGGCCTCGTCTCCGACGTCGTCGCGGATGGTGAATTGCAGGAGGCCGCCCGCGCCCTCGCCGCCCGCATCGCCGCCAACCCGGTCCATGCGGTGCGGATGACCAAGCGCCTGCTGCGCATGGCCAGCCAGCAGAGCCTCGGCGAGATCCTGGAGAGTTCAGCCGCCTTTCAGGCGCTGGCCCACACCACCGCCGACCATGCCGAGGCGGTGGCGGCGATGCTGGAGAAGCGCAAGCCGAACTATACCGGCTCGTGAGATATTCCAGGAAAGGGCCTGCCCCCCGAAAATCGCCGAAAGCCGCCCGGCCCATTAATTCCTGACTCGGGAGATCCCCAGCAATGCAAGAATCCGGCATGAGAGTTGAGGTCGGCGAGATAAGATCGGTACAGGCGGAACTGTATGAGTACATAGTTCCCACGACCCTTCGAAACGCAGGCGATACGACGCTGACGGCCCAGGCGCATGTTCGGGTTCTTCCGATCCTTGACGATACGCTTGTCGAGGGCGGCATATCGGTCATGGGGTATAGTGAACCGATCATGATCGGCAGGCGAATTGTGGACCCTGACTGGGAGCAGGTCTTCGTGACGCTGGCGCCCGGAGAAGGCTGGTCGATAGATATACCGCTTCATATTCCGCGCATCCGCCTGAGGGACATGACCGGTGATACGGTTACATTGGGGCTGGTGTTTGAATACCCCGCCGGCCCCAGCGTCGAAGCCATTTCAGACCAGTGTTTCGAGACAAGCCGAACCATACGGAACGCCCCATCTGCGGATTGGCTGCAAACGGACTTCTCCGCACGATCATGTTTTTTTCGCGAAAGCGGCCAGATCCATTTCAGTTGCGGCCTCCGTCGCGACAGCACCATCTGCGATGACACAGGCGCCGCCCGGGCCCTCTCTTACGAACTGCTGCTGGACGGCAAGACGCTTCACCATGGCTATTCCAGCAAGCGGGCGCCCAAGGGCCGGCTACGCGGCGTCAATGGCGTATTCTACAGAACGGATGACGACATCTGGACGTTGCACGGCCCGGCGAAGATAGAACATCCGTCAAGCTTCGAGGTGCTGGACGATGGTCTGGAGCATTCTTCAGGATGCCGGTCGGGCTACGCGCGTGACAAGGAATTCGTGTATTTTTTCGATGAGGAGAGCGAAACGCGCCACGCCACCCGCGTACGCGCCTGCAAGGATCCGGCGGCGTTCCGGCGCATTGGCCCGAGTCACTTTACCGACGGGCGATCCGTTTACTGGCGCTGGTCAAAAATCCCCGGCGCCGATCCGGACAGTTTTCAGACTTTGGGCTACAGCTATGGCCGCGACTCGAACAGTATCTGGATCTTCAACCTGCGCCTCGAACATATCGACCGGGAGAGCTTTACGCTGATCGACGATCCCAGCGACATCCTGCGCTACAGAAAAAGAGAACTCGAACTCAGCGGTTGGGCCCGCGACAAGTTCGGCCTGATTTACTGCGGCGATCGCATGGACAAAAAAACATGAGGCGCGCCGCACCTCAGCCCTCGGGTCCGGCCATCAGCCGGAGCGGCGTATAGGTCATCACCACTTCGCCACGCTGGTTCACCACATTGTTGCGGGTGCGCACAAGGCCGCGCCCACCCTTCGAGGTCGGGCGAATTTCGGTCACTTCGATCTCCACATGGATCGTGTCGCCTTCCAGCACCGGGCGCTCCACGTTCAGCTCCATGCCGAGAAAGGCGAGGCCTGTGCCCTGCGCGGTGGCGTTGAGCGTCAACCCCTCGGCCATAGCATGGATCAGCGCGCCGGGCGCGGGGCGGCCGGGAATGGCGGAATGGGCCTTGCGGTATTCCGCATCGAGAAAGAGCGATTCAAGCATCCCGGCGAGGGTCACGAAATTCACGATGTCGGTTTCGGTCACCGTCCGCCCGAAGGTCCGGAACCGGTCGCCGACCGAAAGCTCGGTCCAGCGAAAGCCTTCGCCGAGAAGTTTCATGCAATGTCTCCTTTACCCGATGGCGGCGCCCCGAGCGGCTCCGGCGCGACCAGCCGGCGCGAGAGCCAGAACGGGGTGACCGCAAAGCCGACGCTGATGAGAGAGAAAACGAACGCCGCCTGATATCCATCTGTCAAATCGTGAAAAACACCGGATAACCATGAGCCGAGTGCGGAGCCGAAGGACATGGTCATGTAGACCGTGCCGAAAATCGCGCCGACCGATCCGCCTGCGTAGATCCGCGCCGTCAGCGTGGAGACGATCGGCCCGCGCGCGCCCTGGCAGGAGCCGAAGGCGAGCGCCCAGATCGCGACCGGGACCACGCCGGGCCAGAGCGGGAAGGAAAAGAGCGCCAGCGTGCCGATCAGCGTGCCGGCGAAGGTGATCGTCGCCGTAATGCGAAAACCGATCCGCGCCGCCAGCGCGCCGGAGGTCAAAAGCCCGCAGATGGAGAGAAGCCCGGTCGCGCCATAGGCGAAGGCGGCCTCGATCGGCGCGTAGCCGTTCTCGACCAGATAGGGCACGGCCTGAATGTTGATCGAGTAGACCGCGCAGGCGGTGAAGAAGAAGACCTGCACCAGCAGCCAGAATTCGCGGGTGCGCAGCGCGGTGATGACGCTGTGGCCCTCCGGGGCCGCGGCGCGCTCTCCGGCGCGCCTGCGCGCGGCGGAGCCGGTGCGCCCGGCCTCGAACCGGCCCCAGGGCAGGACGACCATCAACGGCAGGGCGAAAAGCGCGCCCCAGGACAGCATGCGCCATGCCGCGCGCCAGCCCCAGGCGTCGATCATCACCTGCGCCAGCGGCGCCAGCGCCAGCACCCCGAGCCCGAATCCCGAATAGGCGAAGGCGATGGCGAAGCTCATGTTGCGGTCGAACCAGCGGCTGATCAGCGCCGAGGCCGGCACCATGCCCAGAAGCGCCGCCGCCAGCCCGCAAAGCACGCCGATGGAGAGATAGACATGCCAGAGCGCCTCCGCCGCCGACGCCGCGCGCATCGCCGCGGCCAGCAGCAGCACCCCTGTCGCATAGGTCGCGCGCGGGCCGAACCGGTCCAGCAACAGCCCCGAGAGCGGCGCCATCGCCCCGGTGACGATCAGGTAGATCGAATAGGCCGAGGTGATGTCGGAGCGGGTCCAGCCGAATTCCGCCTCCAGCGGCAGCACGAAGACCATGAAGGAATCGGTGAGGCCGCGGGTCAGGAAATTGAAGACGAAGGCCGTCGCCACGACCAGGGCGGCCATATGCGCGAGATCGCGCGGCTCGGCGCGGGGGATGGCGTCTTTTTCCGTCATCTTGCGGGCGAGACCACTCCTTCATCCGCACGCGGCGCCCCGAACCGGGGCGCCGCCGACATGCATCGGTTCATAGGGACCCTACCGCGCTTTCAGCGCGGCGCGAAACGCCTCCAGAATCGCGGTTCCCGGCCGGCCGAAACCGTCCTGCTGCGCGGCCCATTCGGCGCTGACCTCGGCCATCATCTCCGCCAGCTTCGCGCCGTCGGCCTCCGGCAGGGTCACATATTCGACGCCCTGTTCGGCGATGGTCTTCGCATCCTCGACATTGAGCCGGTCGCCCGCCTCGCAGCCGGCCTTCGTGCCGATCAGGCTGGCCTCGTCCATCGCGGCGCGCACGTCTTCGGGCAACTCGTTCCACTTCTTCTCGGAGATCATGTAGGTCAGCACGGCGGAGCCGAAATTCGCGCCCGCGGTCGCGGATTTCAGATGCGGCGGCAGATCGTAGGGCAGGATGCTGGAATTCGGAAAGACGATGGCGTCCACCGTCCCGCGTGAGAGCGCCTCGCGCGCCTCCGGCGCCGCCATCTGCACCGGCACGCCGCCCAGCTTGTTGATCGCGATCTCCTTCGCGCCGCCGGTGGAGCGGATCTTCATGCCCTCGATGCTCTTGAGGCCGCTGATCTCCTTCGCCGCGAACAGCTGATAGGGCGCGGGGATCAGCACGGTCAGCAGCCGGACGCCGTTCGGCGCCCATTCCGCCTCGGCCAGCGGCCCGCCGGGGCGCGCGATCTGGTAAAAGGCCATCGACCCTTCGCAGGAGGTGGTGAAGGATTCCGGCAACTCGCCCACCGAGGACAGGGGCATCTTGTCGCTGACATAGGAGGTCGCGACATAGCCGATATCGGTGACGCCGGTCTGGGTCAGGCTGAACATGTCCTTCGCCTTGCCCAGTTGCTGGGCGGGGAAATATTCGAAGGCGACCTTGCCGTTGGTCGCCTTCTCGACATGCTCCATGAAGGGTTTGAGCATGTATTCGGAGGCGTAATGCCCGATCGGCAGGCTGTCGGCCACGCGAAGCGTGATCTCGGCCGCCACCGCCGGACCGGTCAGGGCGAACGCCGCGATGACGGCGCCGAAACAGGACTGTTTGTTCATCGGTTTTTCCTCCGGATTTTCATGTCGCGCCCCGCGCATGGCGGCGGGGCGCGGGTATGATCATTACTGCTTCAGCGCGGCGCGAAACGCCTCCAGCACCGCGGTTCCGGGGCGGCCGAAACCGTCCTGCTCGGCGGCCCATTCCTGGCTGACCTCGGCCATCATCTCTCCGATCGCCTTCACATCCGCCTCGGGGAGGGTGACGAATTCGACGCCGCCGGCGGCGATGGCGGCCTTGTCCTCGCCGTCGAGCCGATCAGCCGCCGCGCAGGCGGCGCGGTTGGCGTTCTCGCCGGCGGTGGTCAGCGCGGCCTGCATTTCAGGCGAGAGCGAATCCCATTTCTTTTGCGAGATCATGTAGGTCACGACAAAGGAGCCGAGATTGAGCCCTTCGGTCGCATAATCGAGATGCGGCGCGAGATCATAGGGCAGAACGCTGGAATGCGGGAAGACGATGGCGTCCACCGTCCCGCGCGAGAGCGCCTCGCGCGCTTCGGGCGCCGCCATCTGCACCGGCACGCCGCCGAGCTTGTTGACCGCGATTTCCTTGGCGCCGCCGGTGGAGCGGATCTTGAGCCCCTTGAAGCTATCGACGCCGGTGATCTCCTTCACCGAGAAGAGCTGATAGGGCGAGAGCACCA
>JBKECG010000045.1:0-3054 GCA_047974395.1 Pikeienuella sp.
GAGTGAAGTTAGCTTGTTCAGGATAAGTATCTTGTAGATACTTTTGTATCTTTAGAACTTCTTCCTTAGGTTGTTCGAATCATAATACTAATGCTGAAGAACCTGTAGTTATCTCTCCATCAAAGTCTACTGCTCCTCATTGTTTTCTTGCATATTCACAAAAGTGATCAGAACCTTTTATCTCTTTATTATTACAAGTATTATCATGTTCACAAGTATAAGCACATAAGTGCTTATTATCTGTATCATCATTGATAATACTTGTTATTTCTTCTTTAGAGATAAATCTCTCTATAGGTTGATATGAACTATCATTAGGATTGTTAATAAGAGCTCCTGCTTGGTTTATAATGAATGAATTCATTTTAAGTTGTTCATAAATCTCTTTTGATTGAAATCAACTTCTACCAGTAGTTATAACCACATGGTGGCCAGCATCTTGCGCTAGTTTTATGCCTTCTTTAGTAAGAGAGTGTATAGTACTGATCTGGAATCCATTAGAATCTTCTTTACCATCTCATTCTGATAGTGTAGTTCCGTCTAGGTCTACACCGATTAATCATTTGTTATTATTTTCCATCATGATTATTATACTCTATGACCCCTATGTATTTTATCAAAGATGATTTGTCATCTATCTCTTTCATTTTGATGATAATTATTCCTTATGTTGATATAACCTGAAAGGTTATTATCATATAAAGAATGGTTTGTACTAATTGGGGAGTTGATATGTAATCTCAAGAGATTACTATCATTGAAAACATGGAGAAGGCAATAACATTCCCGATGAAGAAAATGAATCTGGATTCCACTATTAAGAATAACATCATTATATTGCCCACAACAGTGAACGAGAACTGTATTGGATCCAATACAGGTCTTTTATTATAAAACAGTGAAGTTTCAGGTATTTTCGATACTCCAAACTTACCTATTAAGAATGAAACCAGGAACATTATCAGTGTTAACACTAATAATGTTCAAGGACTTCATCTTTTAATTTTTATCTTATCTAAACTCTTTAATCAATAAAATGTTTGTACTAACAGGATAGTTCCTACCAATAATCATTTGATTGCGTCAAAGAATAGATTAGATATAACTCCATTAATAAAGAGTAGCGATGCGCCTGTTAATGAAAAGTAAAAGAAATTCTTAGATCCTCTATTTACCATTAGGATACCTAATGTTGCAAATAAAGAACCTAAATCTGTAAATATAAGTCTACATCAAGTGTTGGTGCTAATATTACTATTGGTTGATATATAAACTGATAATGATATTATGGAAGAAACTATTAGAAGCAAAGAGGCTAAAACGAAGAAGGCCTTAGATAAGATAATTCATTCAGATGCCTTTTTAGATCAGTTATTTTTCAATGTAATAATTATACTTTAGTAAAATAAAGAAAAACCAACCTAATAAGGTTGGTTTTTCTATTTTAAATCAAAGAACTTAATTAAAAAGTCTCCCAATCCACCTTCATAATTAGGCAGATCTGTTATCTTTGTGGACAGCGATTTCATATATTCATTACCGTTGGCCATGCACACGGCTTCTGCGGCAATCTTAAATGCTCCAATATCATTCTCAGCATCACCCATGGCCATGGTTCTTTCCATAGGAATGCCAACAATTTCAGCAAGTTTCTCTATTGCTGTGCCCTTATTATACTTTGCTGCATTAATTTCAAAAGAATTGTAGTCTTCTTCTGCTAATCCACCTCAATCAGTAATATGAATTCATTTCCCCCATTTATCTCTGGCATAGTCAACTAACTTATTGACTTCTTCTAGTGGCTTATTAAATGCAATATGAGCTATCATTGGATCAAAGTTGAATGATCCATTTATTTCAATAGCAGGTTCCCTCATTTCAAGAACTCTTTGTCTAAATATATTATCACCTTCAAAGTATTGTGCATAAAATGCCTCTCCATCACATACCATGAACCCAATTTTGTCTTCGTTAAGCACGGGGTCGTCTCTCATCTCTTCGATAACTCATTGAGGGATTCCATTTTTGAAATCCTCTAATGAACTATCTTCTACATTATGAATATGTGCTCCAGCACAATTTATTATTCAACTAGATATATCCAATCTATCATACACTTCCTTAGCATATTTTCAAGGTCTACCAGTATTGATGGCGACAATATGTCCTGCTTTCGTAGCAAGTTTAATACCTTCGATAGTAAGTGGATGCAATTTACTGATGCCGGAGGCAACATCTTCTCTATCTAAATCATTATTCATTGTTGTGGTTCCATCCAAATCGATGGCTATTAATCATTTATTATTTTCCATGTTTGCTAATTATATTAATAATTCTGCTCAATGTATTGAGTAGAATTTCAAGTATTAGAGATTATCAATAGATATACAATTTTATCTATTATCAAAAAGTCATATAAACTACTTTGTCATTCTCTCTTTAAAGTTACTTATATTCATTCAAGGTATCTTTAAGTCTTTTAGTTTTTTCTAAAGAAATTTTGCCATCTTCTCTGACGGCTGATCCAACATGTAATCATAGGGCTTTGAATTCTTTCGACTTCTCTACAGCAGTTTCAATGGTTATGCCTGCGGCAGGCATTATTGATGCACCTTCAAAATGGGAAACATCGTTTGCATGTTTATCACTGCAAGCAGACATGATTGTATCAACATTTGCTTTCTTAGATGAAAATAAAGCTTCAATGTCTTTCTTATATGAATCTGACCTTTCATTGTCATCTTTATCTATGGCTATTTCATCAAAGGCTTTGTTTAGTGTGAAACCTAAATCACCTTTATGTTCTCCTATTAATTCCATGGCAGGTATATCTAATCTGCCTTCTTCAGTTAATGCACCAAACGCTATTCCTTCTACACCTATTGTTTTAAATGCTAAGAGATCATTTACATGTTTGTTCATAATTTCTTCTGAATAGACATATGTATTAGGAATTTCTCTTAACATTACTCTGATAGGAATATTTGTCATAGCTTTTGCATCTTTAACTTTCTCTATAGAAGGAGTTAGCCCTCCTTTATCTAAATCAGAAAG
>JBKECG010000068.1:0-25104 GCA_047974395.1 Pikeienuella sp.
ACACCTCTGTGTTTTCCTACGACTTCTCCACTCTCTTTATCAATAATATTTCCAGGTTTGTCTTCAAGATAGTTAGATATAAAGTCTGGGAAGTTTCTTTTCCCAATAAAACATATACCAGTAGAGTCTTTCTTCTCAGATACAATTAGTTCATTTTCTTTAGCAATGTCTCTTACTTGTTCTTTCTTAAGATTAGCTAGTGGGAAAATAACTTTTTCTAATACTGATCTTTTTACTTCAGCTAAAAAGTATGTTTGATCTTTAAACGAGTCTTTTGCTTGAGCTAAATACTTTCTGCCTTCTATATCAACAATCTTTGCATAGTGCCCTGTTGCTATATATTCAAAGTTAGGATGATATTTAGAAATGTATTCAACAAATCTTTGGAACTTGATATGTCTATTACATAAGATGTCTGGGTTTGGAGTAAGTCCCTGTTCTATTTGTTTTAAGAAAACAGAGAATACATCATCTCAGTATTCTTTTACAAAGTCTACTCTGTGAATTTTAATACCTAATTGTTTAGCAACCTGTTTTGCATCATTGTAGTCTTCCTCTTGTTGACATATTTCGTCTTCAGTAAGAATATGATTTAATTCCATATTAGTTGTTGAATCCCAGTTCCTCATAAAGAAACCTTCTACCTCATAACCTTGATCTATTAATAGTTTAGTTACGACTGCAGAATCAACTCCACCAGATAACATTACAGCAACCTTACTTCCTGGTGTTGGCATAAAATTAGGCAATGTTTTAGCTTTTACTAAGTTATTGTTCTCTTTGATTCTTTTAAATATAGTTATTATATTTCCACCTTGTGGAAGAAATATCAATATTAAGAATAATAAAAAGCATACAAGTGACATAGGTCAATAGACTATGGCACTTATATATATTAATATAAATAGTATTGCTAGTAATATTGCTTTTACTCTGGTCATATAATACCTTTTAATAACATCATTGCTTTTTTAGGGTTTACTTTTCCTTGTGTAGCTTTCATTAGTTGACCCATAATGAATTTTTCAACTCTTTCAGGTCTATCTACTTTATCAGCTTCTATTTGTTCAATGTTATCTTCGATGATTTTTTCAAGTTTCTTAATAATTACATCATCATCAATCTCTCTAACATTTTTTATTTTTGTTATTTGTTCTTCTACAGATTCAACAAGAGATTTTTCTATTCATTTTTGAGCGGCTTTAGAATCTATCTTTCCTGTTTTTCTTAAGTTAATTATCTTTTTAAGTTCCTTGATAGATATTCTTGGTTCTTTAAGTTCACATTTATCGATAGCTTTCTTAATATAGTTAACTAAATAGTTAGCAGCTGTTTTAGAATCTAGTATTTTAATTAATGCTAAGAATAGATCATATGTTTGTCTATTAGATAGAATAACATTTATCTCTTCTTCACTAATGTGTTCAATTCATTTTTTTGTAAATAAAGATACATTAACATCGGATATATTGTCCCAATTCTCTTTATCTTCAAATGATAAAGTTATAGGAGTAATGTTACCTTCTGGAATGAAGTTATAGTCATTACTACTATCTTTGGGTCTTATTGGTATTGTTTTATTAGTCTCTTCATCAAACCTAACTGTTGTTGATTCAACTTCTCCACCACTTTCTAATATATCGACATGTCTTTGAATCTCTACAGCAAGAGCTTTCTTAATGTTTTTAAATGAATTTAAGTTTTTAACTTCAGTTCTAGTTCCAAATTTATCCTTAACATCTCTTCTTATAGATACGTTAACATCAACTCTGAAAGAACCTTCTTCAAGTTTTCCATCATTAATACCCATAATAACTAATTGTCTTCTTAATTGTTTAACATAAGCTATTACATCATCTATAGATTTAAGTTCTTTATGTCCAGATACTATTTCAATAAGAGGAACCCCAGCTCTATTAAAATCAAATAGAGTTTTACCATCAACTTTAATTTGCTTTGCTGTATCTTCTTCCATATGTATTTCAGTTATAGAAATGTCTTTTGATTGACCATCTGTTCAAATAGTCAATTTACCTTCTTGTCCTATTGGTTTAAAATACTGTGTTATTTGGAATCCTTTAGGAAGATCAGGATAGAAATAAGATTTTCTATCAAAGTAAATCTTCTCAGCTATTTTCATATTTAGAATCTTAGCTAATCTATATGAATATTCAACCATCTTTTTGTTGACAACTGGTTTTGAACCAGGGTAACCTAGGTCAACATGGTTAACTTTAGTGTTTGGTTCTGCGTCAAAAGAAACTTCAGCTTTAGAAAAAGCTTTAGTTTTAGTTCTAAGTTCAGCATGAACTTCTATACCGAATGTAGGAATTCAATTATTACTCATCTTCTTCCTCCTTTAATGCTTCCATTCTTTCATCTCTTTTTCCATTGATAATCTCAATTCTATTAGCCATTCTTAACACTTGTTTATCACTGAAAGGTAATCCAGATACAGTTACAGATGTAGAATCAGCACCATCTCTAGTTATTGGAACACTAATTGATGGTGAACCATTAGAATTGAACCCCGTTAATAAATTGTTTAAAACATTCTTTTGGTCAAACTCATTTAGATCATCAATTTTTGGGGCTAAATCAGGAGTTGTAGGTGTAACCATTACATCTCCTTCTTCTAATATTCTATTTAACTCTTTGTTTATTAATGTTCTAAGTTTAGTTGCCTTTATATATTCTTGTTCATCAGAATATCTAACCTCTTGTGCTCAAAGGAATCTTTTTTTAACTTCATAATCAAAACCTAATGTTCTAGCTTTAATTATTGCCTCTTCATAACCTAAACCTTGTTCAAAGTAGTTTCCAAATTGGAAACCTGTAAGGTTTGAATTACAAGAGAAGGCTTCAACACTAGAAATAGTTCTATATACTGCTAATATAGTTCCTAGTATTTTATAGTCAGGCTCAACCTCGATAAGTGTATGACCATCTTTTCTAAGTAAACGAAGTACTTTTATATAGTCGTCTTTAACCTCTTTATCGAGAATATACTTTTCTATATCCTTCATAATTATGACGTCCATCTTTTCTTCAAGCATTCTGATATCTCTTTTGTAATCAAACTGTTTAGGATGCATTGATGATGCATCGTCAGGATCATATCCTTGTAGTACATCCATTATTTGTGCAGATTGATGAACTGTATTTGTAAATCAAGCTACTGTATCTCAAGTTGGAGCGAAGTCAAATAAACCATTTCTTGAAACTAATCCTCAAGTTGGTTTAAAACCTACTATACCTGTGTAAGCAGCTGGTTTTCTTACTGAATCTCCTGTGTCTGATCCAATAGCAAATGGAACACTTCCGTTAGCAACTAGATAATTAGAACCTGAAGAAGATCCACCGGCTATTCTCGATTCATCAAATGGATTAACTACAGGTCCGAAGTTTGAAGTTAGTCCAGTCCCACCCATTGCTAATTCATCTAGATTAGATTTAGCTATAGGGAAAGCACCAGCCTCTACCAGTTTTCTATATACAGTAGATGTATAGTTAGGCACAAAATTATTAAGTATTTTAGATGCCGATGTTGTCTTCTCTAGTGGAACAGCAAAATTATCTTTTATAACAAAAGGTATATCTTTTAATAAAGAGTTCGTAACCTCAAAAGATTTATGAACAGGCATTGAAGGTCTTATTATTGAATTATTACCTTTGTTCTTTACATAAATAGATTTTTTATATTGTTCTGTGTCAGTCTTAGTTCATTTATTTTTATCAAACATATTACTTTTTATCCTCAAGAACTATATATTCTTTCTCTGTTTTAGAAGCATTTTTAAGAATATACTCATTATTATTAACTATATGATCGTCTTCTCTAAGAGATTCTTTATAGTCTTCGAAAGGTAACCTTGAAGGTTGAACATTTGATAAATCAAAATCTTCAAACAATTTAAGGTTTTCTTTAAATTTTAATAGGTCTTCTTCAAATCTAACTTTTTCTTCATCTGTTAGTTCAAATTTAGCCTTTTTTATTAGGAATTCTATTCTTTCTTTAATGTCCATATTATTTAAATTATACTATTTATAAGCTTTTTTAATTATATTTAAGGAAATGAATTGCCTTAAAAATAATATATAATTTATATAATATGATGTTAAATAAAAGAAAAATTAATACTAAGAAAATAGTTAGAGTATCTTACGATGACATTGTGAAAGACCCAAACCCTATTCTTAGGGAGGTTTCTAAAGAGGTTTCATGACCCCTTTCAAAAGATAATGTCCACATAATGAATCAAATGATAGATTATGTAAGGTCTTCACAGAACGAAGAAGAAGCTAAGTCTAGAAACTTAAGATCTGCATACGGAATAAGTGCAGTTCAACTTGGGCACGCTTTAAAAATGATGTACGTAAGAATTGAACGTTCTGATGGTTTTGGTGCGGAAGAATTCGCATTAATAAACCCAAGATTAAAAGATACAAGTAGTAAAAAATGTGCTCTTGAATCTGGAGAAGGATGTTTATCAATAAAAGAAGATGTACCTGGATATGTCGTAAGACCATATACAGTTACTTTAGTGGCTATTGATCACTTTACAGATAGAGAAATTGAAATTACAGCGCACGGAATTACAGCTATAGTTTTACAACATGAACTAGATCACTTATCTGGTGTTTTATACTATGACAGAATAAATAAATTGGCTCCTGACAAAATAGAGTCAAACGTTAAATTAATATAGAATAAAAAGAATTCTATAAAACAGGAATTAAAATGACAAAAGAAATAATAAAAGAAGAAGGTACAAAGAAAGGTAGTGTACCACCTTTATATACCTTTGCCTTAGGCGGACTTGGTGAAGTAGGTAAAAACATGTACGTTGTTGAGCAAGGAAATGAAATCTGAATCATGGATGCAGGTATTAAATTTGCTAGTGACACAATTACTGTAGAGGGAGTAATCCCCTCTTTCGAATACTTAGAAAGAAATAAAAATAGAATAAAAGGATTAATTATTACCCATGGACACGAGGACCACATTGGTTCTGTTCCTCACCTACTTAATGTTATAGACATTAAAAATATTTATGCTGGAAAGATAGCCGCAGGTCTAATTTGAAATAAGACTAGAGATAGAGGTATTCCAAAACCTAAAATCAATATAATAAACAATAAATATGAAATTAAAACATTAAACTTTGATATCAGTTTCTTTAATGTAAACCACTCTATTCCAGATTGTTTCGGAATAGTTTTTAAATCAAAACATGGTACATTAATAAACACTGGTGACTTCAAGTTTGATCTAACACCTGTTGGGGCTAGAGCAGACTTAAGTAGAATGTCATCATTAGGTGTTGAAGGTGTAGATCTACTTCTATCTGATTCAACTAATGCCGGAGTAGAAACATTCTCTAATTCAGAAATGGATGTTAGAGAAAGCCTTGATGAAGTGTTTAAAGAAACTAAAGGTAGACTTATAGTTGCTACATTTGCATCTAATGTATATAGAGTTAGAGAAATTATACTAATGGCTGTTAAACATAAGAGAAAAATCGTTATTAACGGTTATTCAATGGATAAAGTTGTTGATATTGCTAGAAGAATAAAATATATAAATGTTCCTGATGATTTCTTCTTATCATTAAGAGACTTCAAGAAATATGATGGAGACGATGTTGTAGTTATATCTACCGGGACTCAAGGTGAAGTTAATGCTGGTATTTCTAAAATGGCCACAGGTAAACATAAAGAAGTTAAACTTAAGAAAGGAGATACAGTTGTATTTGCTTCATCAGCAATACCAGGAAACTATGAAGCTGTAGAAAGAGTATTTAACAGATTGGTTAAGAAAGGAGTTCATGTTGTTAATAATAAAATGAAACCTAAAATACATGCTTCTGGTCACGGTGGTAAACAAGAACAATTATTAATGTTCAATCTACTTAGACCTAAAAACTTCTTCCCTGTCCATGGAGAAACAGCCATGCAAGTAAGACATGGGAAGACTGCTGTTAAAACAGGAGTTAATAGAAATAATGTATTCATTCTTAATAATGGTCAAAGACTTAAAATGGAATATGGTGAAGTAACTATAGCTGGGGCTGTGCCTACTGAAGACGTATACGTTGATGATACAAACCTAAGAGGACAATCACTAAAAGTTATAGCTAACAGAGATAAGATGAGTTCTAACGGAGTATTAGTTATTACTGTTGGAATAGATTCAAGAAAGAATGAAATAATAGCTGCTCCTAGAGCAGAAGTAATTGGAGTATTTGATAAAGACAGTAATGGAGAAATACTTGAAGAGATAGAGAAAGAAGTACTTAAAGATCTTAAAAACTACTATAGTTCTTCAGAAAAGATCTCTTTTGCTGGAATCAAAGAAGTTATTAGAACTACTGGAGAAAGAGTTGTATTCGATAGAAGAAAACTTTCACCTATAGTTGTATCTGTAGTGTTAAATAAATCTGAACAAATAATAAAAGAAAACGAAAAAAGAGCCAAAGGCAAAAAAGTGGAGGACAAATAATGAAAAGAATAGTATCAGGAATTACAGCGACTGGTAATTTAACATTAGGTAATTACATAGGTTCAATAAAGAACTTAGTTGCTGCACAAGATAAATATGAAGTTTATATGTTTACAGCAGATCTACATGGAATTACATTACCTATAGATCCAGAAGTACTAAGAGCAAATGTTAGAAAGCAATTAGCAACCTATATAGCTTGTGGAATTGATGTAAATAAAACAAAGTTATTTAAACAATCAGAGATATATGGACATACAGAACTATTTTATTACTTAGTTACAATATCTAACGAGGGTCAACTTAAAAGAATGACACAATATAAAGATAAGTCTCTTAAAAATAGTAATGGGACTGAACAAATTCCTTTAGGATTACTTGTTTACCCTATTCTAATGGCTGCCGATATTATACTTTATAACGCTGAAGGTGTTATAGTTGGTAAAGATCAAAAACAACACTTAGAATTAACAAGAGATTTAGTAGAAAGAATGAATTCTAGATTTAATCTAGACTTCAATTCTCCAGAACCTATCATTCCTGAAGTTGGTGGAAAGATAATGGCTTTAAAAACACCAACTAAGAAGATGTCTAAATCAGATGATGATATTAATGAAACAATATTCTTATTAGATGATCCAGAAGTGGCTAGAGAAAAAATAATGAGTTCACTTACTGATTCTGAAAACAAAGTTTATTATGACGAAGAAAACAAAGCAGGAGTTTCTAATCTATTAAATATATACTCAATATTAAATGATATAACAACAGAAGAAACCGTTGATAAGTTTAAGGATTCTGATTATAAAGAATTCAAATCAGCAGTTGCTGATTGTGTAGTAAAATTATTAAAAGACATTCAAGACAAATATAATTCAATATCAGATGATGATATCAGAGAAGCATTAAATAAAAACAAAGAAGAAATACAACAAGAAGCTATTAATAACTTAGATAAAGTAACAATAGCAATGGGGGTTAAGTAAAGTGAAAGTAGAAAAACAAGAACAATGATTAATAACAGTAGACCTTGATGGAACACTGTTAAACACTAATGCTAGTTATGTCGGAGCAGAGAACGATGAAATACATCCAAAAATAAAAGAAGTATTCAAAAAAATCCTTGCTCAAGGGCATAAGATAGCAATAGTTACAGGAAGACCTTGAGAAGATTCAAAACCTATATATAAAGCTCTAGGTTCACCTGGATTAATTGCTAACTTCAATGGCGCTCATATTCATAACCCTACTGATCCTTCATTTAATGATATACACTTCTCTATTAATAGTAAACTATTAAAAGAGTTATTATCAGAAGAAGAAATTGCTTCAAGAAAAACATCAGTAGTTGTTGAATCTATTGGAACCACTTATGTTGACAATAAAGAAGACATGAAGATGCAAGAAATGATAAACCTTAGTGAAGAGGCTTTATCAACAGATTGAAATATAGAAGATTGAGTTGAAAAAGACCCACAATCAGTTCTAATTGGATTAGATGTACATGATATTGAAGATCCTTATTATTCAATTTACCATAAACTAAAAAGAAAATACGGTAATGCAGTTGAATTGAGATTCTGAGGTAAGAAAGACGCTGATTGAATTCTATTAGAAGTTAACTTAAAAACAGCTAATAAAGGTAATGCTATGTTATTAGCAGCACATTATTACAATATACCAGTTGCTAATTCAATAGCATTCGGTGATGGTCTTAATGACAGAGAGATGTTAATGCACGCAAATGTTGGAGTAGCTATGTCTAACGCTAAAGGAACAATTAAATCATTCGCTGATGATTCGACTGACTTTAGTAATGCTGAAGGTGGAGTTGGATACTACCTAGAAGAATTCTTTAATCTAAAATAAATAAAAAAAGTTCAAGCTAAGCTTGAACTTTTTCTTTATTTATTTGCATTTGTTTCTTTTCTTCAATAACATGTATTGTTCAAGCTAGGAATCCAGAGAGATCTAATGTTCAGAATAAGAACAATTGGAATATCTGTATTAAGTTACCTGCTTGTATAAGGATACATAGAGTAAATATCTTTGATGTAGCATATAAACAATAAGATCAACGCATTCTACTTATCCATAAGATAGCTGCAGACATAGCTAATGAAGAAGCAATGCAATCAAAATATCATGTTCACACTGGTTTTGTTGTTCCAGTAGCCGCTGTCACATACATACTCTCTCCAAAGAAGTAAGTTATAGTAACGAATGTACCTAATAATAAGAAGAAGAATATTATTGTTCCTATTACTACATTTCTTTTGTTAATAGGATGCTTTTCAAAGAACTTATTTCTTCATAAGAAGAATGAAGTTGTAACTGATATTATTGATCAAATCATTGCTACTGATATAAATACAGAACCAGCTAATACATAGTTAAAAAAACATATAGATGAATTACCAACTAGGAATGGTAGGAACCATAGGTTCCCTACCATACTTAATATACACCCTATTACACTTAATGTAGTAGCTATTACTCCTAGTGTTATTGATAATCAAGCTAAGCTAGCATGTTCGGGATTATCAACAAAATTAATTCCATTGATAGTTAGATTACCAGTAGCGAATAATATATATTGTATACTGGCAAATATACCAATAAGAGACATAAAAATTACTAACGATTTCTTTGATTTATAGAAATCGTTAGTACCTTTAACAATTTTTTCCATTTTAGCTTCTCTAGCTAATTTTTTCTCTTCTTTAGTGGTTGTCATTTTGAAAAATTATACTCTTATTTTCAAATAATATATTTGTTTTTCTTACCTACATTTATAAAACAAACGGCGTCTTTTATAAACTGATCTGTAAGGATAAGTTCTTCATCTGAAACAACATTGCCGTTTAGTTTAATTGCCCAATTTGAAAGCAGTTCTCTATATTCTCTTCTTGAAGGAACTATTTCGTTCTCTATAAGTAGATCCATTAGAGGTATGTTTTTATTATTTATTGATGGTAATGATTTTAAATCATTAAGTTGTTCATCATCAATTTCATCAAATCTATCTTCAAATAATATTTTAGATAGTTTATCTGCATTATTGTAATCTTCTACAGAGTGAACTGTAGATATAAATCTTTTAGCTAGTTCATTCTGAATTATTTTCTTTTGAGGTATTGATTTGTGTTCAGCAACTACTGATTCAAATTCACCCTCAGTTATAGATGTGGCTCTAACTAGAAGTTTTGTTGCTAATTCATCTGATAAGTTTATAAAGTATTGATATAGTACATAAGGAGATGTTTTTTCTTTGTTTAATCAAAGCGGAGTACCTTGAGTCTTACCAACTTTATTACCTTGCCCATCTGTTAATAAATTAATAGTTATTCCGGATACTTTAGCTTCAGGTCCTTCAACCTTTCTTATTAGTTCTATTCCAGCAGTTATATTACCTCACTGATCTGAACCTCCTATTTGTATAGAACAATTATTATGTTTATATAGATTTAGGAAGTCAATAGCTTGGAATACTTGATAAGAGAACTCAGTATATGATATCCCATTCTGTATTCTGTTTTGTACAGATTCCTTTGCTAACATTTTGTTTACATTAAATAACTTACCGTATTTTTGATATAGATCTATTATAGACATATTCTTATATATCTCTGCATTATCAAATATTTGATAATCTTTAAGACCAATTTTATCGGCAAGTGTATCTATTTGTTTAGTGATTGCACTAATGTTTTTATCCATTATTTCATTATCAATAACTTCCCTTTCAGAGTTTCTTCCTGATGGATCACCTATTCTACCTGTGAAGCCACCAATAACAATTATTGGTTTAAGACCATTATTATTTAAGATTTTGGCTAGAGTTAAAGAAAGGAAGTGACCTAGGTGAATAGATTCAGCTGTTGGATCTATTCCAATATAAAAAGATGAGTTACTATCTATTAACTCTTTTAGTTGATCTTCATTGGCTATATCTTTTAATAAACCTCTTCATTCAAGGTCTTTCTTTAAATTTTCTAAACTCATCTTATTTACCTTTAGCTTTTTCTAACTTTTTAACTAATTCTGCTTTTTTAGCTAGTTGATCTGTAAATTTAATTATTTCTTCTTCTAAGAATGAAATCTTATCTTCAAACTCTTCAATTTCCATAAATTGATCAGCTAATTCTAATAATCTATCTATAAAAGCCTCAATATTTACTCTTATTATGTCAGAATCAAATCCCTCAACATCTGCAACTGTTTTAGAAATAAATTCTTTAGTTACATTTGTTCAGCTTTCTATTTTTCCCGATAAATCATCAAGTACTTCTTCAAGCGGTTTGTTTTCAAGGGCTGAAATAACATATCCTGAAACAATACCACCTATAAGTGTTATTAAGTATTTCATTATTTTTTAGTTGTTTTCTTTTTTGCTGGTGCTTTTTTTGCAACAGTTTTCTTAGCAGGTGCTTTTTTTGCAGCAGTTTTCTTAACAGGCGCTTTTTTAGTTGTTTTCTTAGCGGTTACTTTTTTTGTTGTTTTCTTTTTGCCACCTTTGTCATTCTCAACGTCAGATCTTAGTTTTTCAAGTATTGCAAAAATGTAGTTTCTGTTTTCAGAAATGAATTTTAATAATTGTTTAAATCCTTTCTGAGAAACTGAATCGATAGACATAACGTAGTTAGACATTTTGTTAATTGTTTCAACACTAACGTTAAGTGATTCAGATTTATAAGTAATATCCTCGATAAGGTAATCAACTTTTTTAAGTACAACAGCTTTTTTTCTTGTAGCTGCAAGTCCATAAATAGCTATAACTATAGCTATTAGTATTAATATTATTAGTAAAACTAACACAACTAGTGTAAGTTTACTTTCAGTTGTTCCTTCTCTAAGAATTTTATCTCCGTATAATAATATATCCATATTTATAATTGTCTCCTAATTTAATTTTACTATTTTATTTGAACTAATATCTCTTAAAATGAATTCTATAAGTTTAAGTGTTTCATTATAATCATTAATGTCAAATACTGTAGATCCAGTATGTAGATTTCTTGCAACTATTCCAATAGGAATAACTTTGATTCCTTCATTAGATATATGAATTGAACCTGCATTAGTTCCTCCTAATGAGAAGTAATCTTGATATTTAAGTTTGTTCTTTTTAATTATTGAAGCTAAATAGTCAATAATCTTTGGACTATATATAGTTGCGGCATCTTTATGTCTAAGCATAGTACCTTCTCCTAATACTCCATTAGGTAATTGTTTAACTGGAATGTCTCTAGCTGGAGAAACATCAATAACCATAGCTAAATCTGGGTTAAATTTATATGCTGACGTTCTTGCTCCAATTAATCCACCCTCTTCTCTAACTGTACATCCAACAACAATATTGTAGTCAAATTCCTTATCTTTAATATAATTCATGATCTCAACTATCATTGATGCTCCAACTCTATTATCGGCAGCTTTAGTTACTACTCTATTCCCATTAAACTCTGTTTTAGTGTCAAAAGTAATCATAGAACCTTGTTTAAGGCCCATTTTAAGCAATTCTTTGTCGTTTTGAGCTCCAATGTCTAAGAACATATCTTCTATCTCTGGAGTCTTCCCTGTGCCTTTGTGTGTGTTTGCATCGGGGAATGCTACTACTCCACTATATGATTTAGATATATCTGGAGATCAAACTCTAAGTCTTTGTGAATTTAGTGAATCTTTTCATATTCCACCTTGAACTTCAAAGGATATTAGTCCGTTCTTATTTAATTTAGTAACTAAGAAACCAACTTCATCCATATGAGCATCTATTAATATAGTTTTAGCTTTCTTATTTTTTGACTCTTTGACTCCTCATAATGATCCTAGGTTATCAGTTTCTAGTTTTAGTCCATTTTTTGTTATTTCTTTCTTTATAACTTTAGCTATGTGTTCTTCCTTACCATAAACAGCTGGGAATTCACATAAAGTTATTAATTTTTTCTTATTTAATTTCATATTATTTATTTACAATTATAATAATTATATAAGTAAATAGGAGTATTATGGAAAAAATTGGAATAGTATTTGATTCTACTTGTGAATTAACACAAGAAGAAGCAAAGAAAAGAAACATTGGTGTCGTTCCATTAAATGTTTTTATAAATGGTGTAGAAAAGAAATCAAACGTTGATATAACTACACAAGATTTATATGAAATAATGAAAGACAGAAATGTTGAGTGTAAAACATCCACACCTTCTGGTGAGGACATTAGAAAAGTTTTAAATGAAGCAATCACAAAATTTGAAAAGGTATTCGTATTTCCAATGAGTTATAAATTCTCAGGAACATACAATGCATTTAGAACAATAGCTGAAGAGGAAGAATTCAAAGGAAAAGTATTTGTTTATAAATCAGAGTATTCATCACCTTGAATCTCTTTATATAGAGAACAAATTATTGAATTTGTATTATCTAATGGAGATAACTTTGAAGATACAGCTAAGAAACTAGATAAAATGAACCCTTACATGATAGGTTATCTATCACCTGGTGATATATGATGATTCTATAAGGGAGGAAGAATTTCTAAGTTTCAATATGTGATGGGATCTTTAATAAGAATTAAACCCATATTAAAGATAGCTGATGGTCAAATCAAGAATGATGAGATGCAAAAATCAAGACATACTAGTGTGGCTCTTAAAAAGATGTGCGATTCATTATCGGAGTTAGTGAATGAACTTAAAGAGAAAAAGATTAATTTCGAGTATGTAGTACTTAAATCAAATATTGAAGAGCTAACAAAGGAAACTAAGAAATATATAACAACATACTTTAATATTGATGATCCAAACAATATTATAGAGAGTGAAATCACTCCAGAACAAATGGCACACATGGGACCTGGTTCATTCGGAATATCAGTATTATTAAATTTAAAGGAGATAGCTAATAGCTAATTATTATGAGCAACAAAAAAACAGCAATAATGATCGACTCAGAGTTCGGTTATACAGAAAAAGATGCTAGAGAAAAAGGATTTAACTTTGTTCCAGTAATTATATATTGAGATGAGAAAGAAGGATACTCAGGTATCGACTTCACATTAGAATATGTTTATAAAAACCTGGACAAAGATGTTAAATTTAGAACAGCAACAACACCTATAGGAATGATTCAAGAAGAATATAGAAAAGCTCTTAAAGATGCTGATGAAGTATTATTCATCCCTATTTCTAAACATTTATCTTCACAAATGAGTTCAGCAAGACTGGCTGCTGAAGATGATGAATTTAAAGGCAAAGTTCATGTTTATGAATCAGAATTTATAGGACCATGAATTTACTATCATAGAGATACTCTAGTTAAATATATGAATGATGGCAAAACAGCCAAAGAGATATCTGATAGATTAGATATACTTAAAGGAACTATGTTCGGATATCTATTCCCTACTTCTATGAAAAGACTATATGCTTCAGGTAGAATAAGTAAAGCAGCTTATATAGCCGGTTCACTACTAAAAATAATACCTGTTGTACCTATAGCTGATGGAAAACTATTAGACAAAGGTGTAATTAAGAAAAGATCAGCTACTAAAGCTATCAAAGTTGTATTTGATCAATGTATTGATAGATATAAAGAAGTTGAAGCTAAAGGATATAAACCTAAAATATTATCTTGTACACTTGGTGGAGATGAGAATGCAGATATTCTTGTCGAAATGGAAAAATACTTCGAAGATAATGGATATAAAATCGAAGGAAGAACATATCTTCCTACAGCCATAGTTGGACACGTAGGTACTGGTGGAATCGGTGTCGGAATCACAATCGATCTCCCTGAAGATTAATATAAAAAAAAATAAACGCTCACGCGTTTATTTTTTTATAACAAATTTCTTATTAGTGTATTTATATAGTAATCATCATAGTAAGAGGAATAGTGCAATGATTATTATTATAATAAATATATTTAAGAATTCTCTACCTATTCCAACTCCATAAATATTCATAAATGGATATTGTGGTTCTATTGCCCCAAATCCTATTAATATAAGAGATATTATAAATCAAGATAAAGGCACTATTGATGCATATAACATATTTATTAAACTAGTTCTACCACTTTCTTTAACATTACCTTTCGTTTGATAACCTTTAGTTAAAAAGAAATCAACTATTATAACAATTGGCACTAATAAATGTTGAAATAATAATGGAGAAAGAAATATTAAGTAGAACATTATATAGAATGTATCTCAAGCTACAGAGTTGTCGTGTATTATTTCTCCACTTTGCATTTTAGATGATATATCATAAGTAAGCAGAGGATATAAGAATACAAATGCAACTATTAATGTTACTGTCAACATAATAAAGACTAAATTTTTAAAAACTGATGATTCAACGATATTCTTTAATTTTTGTTTATTAGATATTTCAGCTCACAAAGCAATAATAACTCAGACCATTGCTATTATGTTTGATCACATAGTGAAAAAGGTCAGTTGTCTTAATACTCCTTCCATTCCTGAAGGATACCCTTTATATTCTTGGAATCAAGAAGGAATATTTCATATTCCTAAGTCCCCTCCATTAGCTGCTTGTAATAAACCAAAAGGCACAGCAAATATAACGCAAAAAAGACCGAATGTTCTTCAGTAAATTAATTTGTTCTTTTTAAAAGTTATAAACTCTATAGTTTTACCCATAATAATATTTTAACAAAAAAAGAATCAATCATGAGATCGATTCTAAAGTGTAGCATTTTGTATGTGGCTATTTTCTTAAGTTTAATTCAGATATTAAAGATTGATATCTTTCTTCTGATTCTGACTTTAAGTATTTTAATAAAGAGGCTCTTTTAGATACTTTTTTATAAAGGCCTAATTTAGAGTGCTTATCCTTTTTATTAACTTTCATATGATCAGTTAATTCAAGAATTTCAGCTGTTAAAATTGCGATTTGAACTTCAGTTTTACCTGTGTCTTTATCGTTAGCTCCAAATTTCTTTATTATTTCTTCTTTGTTTTCTTTTGTAATTGCCATACTATTATATTTTACCTAAATTTTGTCTAAAATAGTCAATTGCTTCAAATTTATCTTCTTCCATTTTAACTATTAATTCATCCTTAGAGTCAAATTTAATTGGATCTCTGTGCTTTTCTATTACTTCAATGATTAGTTCTTCTCCATAAATGTCTTCATCAAAGTCTAATATATGTGTTTCATACTTTTTAATACCAAATCCAAATGTAGGATTATCTGATATTGAAGTTATTGATGCTAGTCTCTTTCCTTTGTATATTGTTCAAGTGAAGTATATCCCACTAGGTAGATCTATCTTTCAATCAGGATATTTAACATTTGCTGTTGGCGTTCCTAACTTTCTTCCCATTTGTCTACCTTTCTCAACAATTCCTTTGTAAAAGAAATAATGATCCATAATATTTCTGTATTCTATGAAGTTTGCATCAAATATAGATTCAATAACTCTTCTTGTAGATATTCTTCCTTTTGTATCTCTAACATCAACCATTATATTTGTTATAAAATCTTCATCTAATGTCGATGCGTCACCTTGTCTTCCTTGCCCATATTTAAAATCAGAACCTATTAGCACTTCTTTAACATTAAGAGTTTTTAAATATTCATTAAAATCGTTATAAGTATTACTAAAGTTTTCTTTGTTTGGTTCAAAGACCATAAAGTAATCTACATTATATTGATTAATTAACATCATCCTCTCTTCAAGAGTGTAGATGTTATTGTTTTTGGATGAATCGAATAACATAACTATAAGTTCATAGTTGTTTTTATCAGCTATTTCTCTTGCTGATTTAAACATTTGCTTGTGTCCTTTATGGACAGAAAGAAATTTACCTAAGACTATTATCTTAGGTTTATCACTTTCAATTTTTTGTCCATAATTAAACTTTTCCATTAAACTATATTTTTATGAATTTTATATTTATTTGTATTTGCTCTTTTTATTCAAAGCATTCTGCTTTCTGTTTGAACAACAGCCTGTTGATCTTCTATATCTAGATCTACTATTTTTCCATCAAGAAAATCTCTTATTTTGGGCTTAGAAACTTCATAAAATTTAATTGGAAGAATGTCTTCTCTATTTACTTTTATGAATTCAACTTCAGGGGTTTTAATGTCTCCTATGGCTATTCTATTCAGTTTTGTTAAATAAGCATGAGAACCCATTGCAATGCCAAGGTCTCTAGCAATAGATCTAATATATGTTCCACAACTAACTGCTATCTTAAACGAAACTGTATTTTCATCGATCTGGTCTATTTCAAATGATTTAATTTCTCTTTCTATTGGTTCTAGAGTAAATTCAATACCTTTTCTAACTAGGTTTCTAGCTCTATCACCATTTACCTTAATATTAGAGTATTTAGGCGGAACTTGTTGTATTTTACCCATGAATTTATTCTTAACAACTTTGACTAATGATTTAAAGTTAAGTTTAAATTCAGGATCTTCTGCTATTATTTCTCCAGTATTGTCTAGAGTGTCTGTTCTTTTTCCGAATTCTATAACTCCAGTGTAAGTTTTATCGAAACCTTCAAACAGTTCAAAGAATTTTGTATCTTTGTTTGTTCCAATAATTAATAGACCCTCTGCAAAGGGATCTAATACTCCTGCGAAACCACCATTGTTTACGCCTTCAATCTTTCTTAGCTTTAGAAATGCATCTCTTGATGTCATTCCCTCTTCTTTATTATATAAATAGAAGCTCATATTACTATTTGTTTACTTTTTTAATAAGTTCTTCCATCTTATTAATGTTTTCTAAATTATTATCTAATTCTAAATTAATAAAAGGCACTTTCTTAACACTCAATTGGTGTGAAAGCTCTTTTCTTAAGAATGGAAGTGTTTTCTTTAATTCAAAGTATGAGTTTTCATCATTCTCTTTCATAAATGTAACATATACATTCGCTATAGAATTGTCATTATTAAGAACAACATCAGTAATAGTTGCTTTGTTTGCTCTTGAGTTATCTAACTCTGCTATGATCTCTGATAATTTTTGATGTATTTCAGATTCTAATTGTTTTGTTTTTATTCCTGTCATAATTTCTCCTTATATTTTTATTTTCTCACTTGCTATAAGTATGTCTCCAACCTTAATTTCT
Organism: Pikeienuella sp.; assembly: GCA_047974395.1. GTDB lineage: Bacteria > Pseudomonadota > Alphaproteobacteria > Rhodobacterales > Rhodobacteraceae > Pikeienuella. The sequence goes on from JBKECG010000068.1 coordinate 17,610, forward strand.
TCCTTAAGGTCTTTAAGAACTATTCCACATTCTCTACCTACAACAACTTCTTTTATATTATCCTTTTCAACTTTTAATGAATCAACATCTTTAGTGAAGACTACTGCTCCATCTCTAAATACATCTATTATTGAATTATGTTTAATACTTCCTTCTTTAACAATAGTTCCTATAATAGTTCCTATTTTTGAGAAACTGAATAATCTAATTACTTCTCCTCTACCGATTTCTTTGATTTCAAACTTCTCGTCTTCCATTCCTAGTATTTTAGATTCAATATCTTCAAATAGTTTATAGATAATATCAAATTCAAAGGCATTTATTCCTTTGTGTTTAATCTCTTGATTAGTTTGTGCACTAATCTTAGTATTAAATGTATAAATATTAGCTTGTGATATTTGAGCTGTATCAATATCTGTTTTGTTAATCTCACCAACATCACTTCTAATAACTTTAACATCAACTTCTTCCGTAGATAATTGTTCTACTCTAGAAGCAATAGCATCTAGTACACCTACTGCATCAGCTTTTAAGATTACATTGAACACTTTTTTATTATTAGCAAGTTTAGCAAATAAATCAGCTGCAGATACTTGACTTACATTTCTTTGTTTGTTTAGTCTAGCTTCATGAATAGCATCAGCTATTTTTGTTGCATCCTTTTCTTTAGAAACAACAAATTTAGATCCAACTAATGGGGAAGTACCTAATCCATATATTTCTACTGGAGTTCCAGGAGTAACTTCTTTTAATGCTGCTCCTTTGTCATCATGCATTGCTTTAACTCTACCAACAAAGTCATCAATAATAATATCATCACCTATTTTAAGTGTTCCATATTGAACAATAACTGAAACTAAGTTACCTCTTTGTTTATGAACATTAGTTTCAATAACTGTTCCAGAAGCTAAAACATTAGAAACTGTTTTAAGTTCTAATATTTCTGTTTGTAATTCTATTAGCTGTAATAATTCGTCTAATCCTTCGCCATTAAGAGCCGAAATTTTGACAAAAGGAACATCTCCTCCTCAATCTTCAGCTACTACATCTAATTGAGCAAAGTCGTTCTTAACTTTCTCATAATCTGCTCCAGGTGCGTCCATTTTGTTTACTGCAACAATAATTGGAACACCAGCTTGTTGAGCGTGTTCTATAGATTCTTTCGTTTGTGGCATTATAGAATCATCGGCAGCCACAACTATAATAACTAAATCAGTAACTTTTGATCCATTCTTTCTCATTGAAGAGAATGCTTCATGCCCTGGTGTGTCAATGAATGTTAATGGTTTACCATTATGAATAATTTGGTAAGCACCAATAGTTTGTGTAATTCCACCAACCTCTTTAGTTGTAAGGTTTGATTTTCTTCTGGCATCAAGTAAAGTTGTTTTACCATGATCAACATGTCCCATAATAGTTATTACTGGTGCTCTCTCTACTAAGTTAGCATCTTCTGGTCATTCTTTTGTTTCCATCAAATCAAGTATCTTTTCTAATACATTGATTTCAGAAACATCATCAACTTTTTCAAACTCAAAATTGTTAGTTATCGCTAACTCAGCTATTTGTTCATCGTCAAGAATGTGATTCTCTTGACCTTTTTTAAATTTTAATGCGCTTAATGCTTTTTCAACAGGTATATTTGCTATTTTAGCAACTTCCTCTAGTCTAGCATTAGAACCAAAATATAATACTCCATCATTAAATGATAGTTTTTCTCTATAGAAATCAGATAAACTGAATTCAATTCTATGGTCATTCTTATTTTTCTTTGCCATATTAAACCTCCTTTATAAAAGAAAAGGTTTTTCTTCTATAGATCTTCTCCTTCGTCATTTACTAACTCTTCTTGTTCTTCTTCATAGTTATGATCTTCATTAAGAATTTCATTCTCATCACTATAATCTATTTCTTCAAAGTCATAGTCATCTTCTGTGAATGTATCTCCTGTATCATTAGCGATATCTTCTATAGAAGAGAACTCTTCTAAGTCAATCTCATCGATAATCTTATTAGATTTTTTAACAAACTTAGTTTTTTCTACAGGCTCTCAAGCAATTCCTAATTCTTGAGCTTCTTTAACTGTTTTAACATCTATTCTTGTTTTTGTAAGTATGGCTGCTAGTTTAATATTAACTCCTCTCTTACCTAAAGCTGTTAGGAATTGGTCTTCATCAACAACAACTATTACTTCATTTCATTCAGATTCTCCGTCTTGTTTTTCTTTAACATGAACCCCAACTACTTCTGCTGGTGATAAGGCTTCAGCGATGAATTGTTTAATATCGTCAGAATATTTTATTGCATCAACTCTTTCTCCGCTAATTTCATCAACAATAATTTTAATTCTGTTTCCTCTTGGTCCTATTAAAGAACCTACAGGATCAACATCGGGATGTGTAGAAGAAACTGCTATTTTAGTTTTAACTCCAACTTCTCTAGCTACGCCTTCTATTTTAACTACACCGTCAACTACGTCTGTGTTTTCTCTTTCAATTAATTTAGTTACAAATTCTGGAACTCTTCTCGATGCTATTATTTGTGCATCTTTAGATAACTCTTCTATTTCAAGTACATAAATACTTACAAAGTCTCCTTCATATATTTTATCTAGCGGTGAAACCTCACTAGATGGCATAAATATAGAATCACCATTATAATCTAGAATGATGTTCCCTCTATTTAATACTTTATGAACTTTTGCATTTAAAATTTCTCCTTTAAATTTAGAGAATTTTTTATAAACTTTGATTTTTTCGGCTTCAGACAATTTTTGTTTAAATAGTTGATCTATGTGTTGTCTTTTTGAAATAGAAATGTTTTCTAAATCAACAACTTCTTCAAATATATCACCTATTTTAAGTTCTTTACCTTTTATTCTTTCATCATTTAATTCTATTTGTTTAAATCTAGATTGTATAGTTTTTTCTTCTACTACCTCAAGTTTTCTAGTTATCTTTAAAGTTCCTTCGTTAATATCAAAATCAACAGTTACATCTGCTGGTTCTGGTACTTCTGTTTCATATCTTGACATTGCATCTTTTTCTTTTTCGAATGCTTTTCTAAAGACATCAATAAGGTGTTCACTAGCTTCCTCTGTAGTTAAACCTTTTGATTCTAAGAATTCATGCAATTGTACTAAGTAATTTTGTTGTTCTTCCATATATTCCTCCTATCAATAATAAGAGTGAGCTAATTGCTCACTCTTAGAAATATTTAGCTAATATTATTATATCACTTTATTCGAATAATGATAACTGTTTAGCGACACCCTCTTTAGTTTTAAGGTCATCAAAGGCTTTTAGTTTTCTTAATAGATCAAAATGTTTCTGTGGTATTTTGTTTCTACTTATGAAATCACTTTCTGACTCAAATGGTGATTTCTCTCTAACTTCTGTTATTTTCTCAGCCACATTTTCACCTATTCCTTCTATTATTGTGAATGGGGGTATGATTTTGTTATTTTCATAATCAACTGTAAATTTAGCTGCATCTGATTTATTTAAATCAATATTTGAAAATTGAATACCTCTAGAATACATTTCAAAAATTATTTTATATGTTCTTAAATAATCTTGATCCTTTTTAACTATATTTCATGAATTTTCTTTACTTAATTTATCATAGTGTCTTTTCATCTCTTCAATTCCACCATTAACTTTAGTAATATCTATTTCAATATCTCTTTTACTAAAGAAACTAGCATAGTATTCTAATGGATAATATATTTTCCATCAAGCAATTCTTATAGCCATAATAGCATATGCAGTAGCATGGGCTTTAGGGAACATATATTTTATTTTCTTAGCTGACTCTATATATCAATCAGGAACACCATGTTCTTTCATAGAAGCTACTATCTCTGCTGATAGTGGTTTTCCTTTTTTAATTTTTTCCATTATAGTGAAGGCTTCTAGTTTTTCAAGTCCTTGTCTAATTAGGTATGTCATTATTCCATCCCTAACAGCAATAACTTCTGATAGTTTAGCTATCTTGTTATCAATAAGATCTTTAGCATTTCCTTGCCAAACATTAGTACCATGGGATAGTCCTTGTATTCTTATTAGGTCAGAGAATGACTTAGGTTGTGCAGATCTAACTAATTCTCTAACAAAATCTGTACCAAACTCAGGTAGTCCTATTATTCCTAACGAATCATCTGTGTAATCTTTTATATATTTTAATTCTTTTGATGATGCAAATAATGAAAGACATTTCTCATCATTCATAGGTATATCATTAACTTTAACATTAGTTAGTTTTTCTAATTCAGCAACTACAGATGGGTCCAGGTGTCCTAGGAAATCTAGTTTAAGTAGGTTTTTATCTATAGAGTGGAAATCAAAGTGAGTTGTTTTTCAATCTGAAGTAATATCATCAGCAGGATAGTTTATAGGTGTAAAGTCAAAGACTGATTTATCTTGTGGAATAACTATAAGTCCACCAGGGTGTTGACCTGAAGTTCTTTTAATTCCTACTAATTTGTGAGCTTTAAAGTTTTCTGTAGCTCTATTAGTTTCTACAAGTGTTAGTTCATTATATTTCTTAACATAACCTAAGGCTGTTTTAAAAGCTGAAGTACTTATAGTTCCAGATCTATATACATTTTCTTCACCAAGTATCTCTTTTATAAATAAATGTATGTCTGCCTGGTTATCTCGAGAGAAGTTAAGGTCAATATCGGGGACTTTATCTCCATCAAATCCTAAGAATGTTTCGAATGGTATATTATGTCCATCCCCTTTCATTTGTTCTCCACATTTTGGGCACTTCTTATTAGGAAGGTCAAATCCAGAAGATACTGAATTATCAAATTCATGATATTTACATGAGCGACATTGGTAGTGCGGCGCTAATGGGTTAACCTCAGTAATACCTGTTAAGGTAGCGACTAATGAAGAACCTACAGAACCTCTTGACCCAACAGCAAATCCATCTTCATTAGATTTTCTAACTGCTATAGATGATAGGTAATAAATAATAGAGTATCCATTATTGATAATAGATTTCTTCTCTCTTTCTATTCTCTCAGTAATTATTGGATCTGGATTACTTCCATATAACTCTCTAGTTGTATTTTCAAGTAGTTGTAATAGTTTTTCTTCTGCATCAGCTAGTTTAGGAGTATATAGTTTTGAGTGTATAGGTGTTTGTTTTTTTATTCTTTCTTGAAGTTTATTAGGATTATTAACAACTATATCCATTACTGTTTCTTTTTCTAGGAATTCAGAAAATTCATCGATTAGTTCAGTTGTGCTTCTTAAATGAAGATCTGGTTTATTCTCATCAACTATCTTCATATATTTAAGTTTATGAGGTCTATTACCAGCAAGTGGTGCTTGTATTAGAATACTTCTTAAATTTTTCTCTTGAGGAATATTATAGTAAGCATTTGATACAGCAATTACTGGAATGTTATATTTCTTAGCTATTTCTAAAGTTGTTCTAATTAATTTTCTATAATCAGATTCAGTTATTATTCCTTTAGCAAATAGATGTTTGTTTGAAGAAGGAAGTGAAACTTCTAAGTAATCAAATGAATTAATTATTGCTTCAATTTCATGTTCTCTATTTTGGAATATATAATCAAATATAATTCCTTCGTCACAAGATGAACCAACAAGTATGTTTTTAAAACGTTCATTGTTTAATAACATTGATAAAGGCAATGATGATTCATGTCTTTTAACATTAAGGTAATCAATATTAGAGATTGAAACTAATTCATTTAGTTCTTTAAGTCCTTCTTGGTTTAAAGAGATCATTTTTACTTTCTTTGTAAACAGATGTTTAGTTATTGTATTTATATTTGAGTTTAATTCACCTAGTGTTCTTACATTTTGGACACTTAATAGAGTATGAATCATTCTTTCAAATACTTTACATAATACTTCAGCATCATAATCAGCTCTATGGGCATCAGTATCAATATATGAAACAAATTCACGTTTAGCAACTGCTTTTAGATTATGGAACTTAGCTTCTGGATATATTAATCAAGATACTTTCATTGAATCGACAACTGGGTTTTTTATTGGGCCTAACCCATTATCTATGAATGCCTTATTTAAGAAACCGTAATCAAACTCAGCATTATGCGCAACTAATATCGAGTCTCCTATTCATTCTTTAATTTCACCAATTATTTGTTCGATAGTTGGAGCATTCTTTAACATTGAAGGAGTAATTCCTGTAATCTCTTTAGTCATTTCTGCTAACTCTTTATTAGGTTTAATAAATGTTTGATATCTATCAATTATCTTATTGTTTTTATACTTAACAGCTCCGAATTCGATAATATCATCATACTTGGCTGATAGAGATGTAGTTTCTAAATCAAAGAATACATATTCAGAACCTAATATGTTCTGTTCTCTTTCATTAATTACACATCTATTGTTTAAATCGTCAAAGACGTTAAACTCTACCCCATAGTTAATTGTTAATCCTTCTGTATCATCATTAACTTTTTTACCAGATGGGAATTCTTGAGATCCGCTATTATCAGTAATTGTTAAATGAGTTATGTTTCTTTCTTTAGCAAATAGTGCATAGTCTTTTATATCAACTATAGCATCATGAACAGTTTTCTTTGTGTGTACAGAAAACTCAGGTCTAGTAAACTCTGATTTATCTTGTTCTACATTATATAAGTGTTTGAAAGATAATGGTTGAATATTATCTATTTCAATATTCATTGTTCTTTCGCCCCTATAGTTATCTGTTCTATAGGGACCGTAAACACGTATATAATCACCATCCTTTATTTTAAATGGTGCATTTTCTTTGTTAAAGCAAGTAACAAATACTCCCTTTTCAAAATTTCCAAGTAAGAAAGAAATGATTTCATATTTCACTCCTTTTCTAGTCATTCTCTTTTCAACATCATAGACTTGGCCTTCAAAATATGCTTTTGGTAAATCAATATCAAAATTCTTTTCTACTGATTTGTAACCTTTTCAAATTGGAGCACCTTCTATTTCAGTAGATAGTTCAAGATTATTTTCTTCTGTAACTTCAATTTTAAAGTCTGTTAATCCAACTTTGTCTGGATTAACTTCAATGTTTATTTTCATATCAGTTATTGAAAATCAATCAAAGAATTGGATTATTGAATCTAACATATTAGATATTTGATTCTTTAATGATTGAGTGCCAACAACTATTACTATAACTCCTTCACGTTCTTCTAAGAACATATTAGAAAAGTTTATTTTATCGGTTTGCGGTTTTAAGAATGAATATAAATTTTCATATGTATTTATAAGATCATTCTTATAATCTAAAGTTAGATATATTTTCTCTAGATTAAAATCTGATGAATCAAAACAACTTATAGTTGTAGTATAAAGTTCTACACTTGAATCAGGAGTAAAGTGTTTGTCTCCTTTAATTTCGATAACAAGATTATTGGTTTTCTCATCATTAAAGGCCTTTAGTTCAAAGTCTAAAGTTTCTTTCTTTAGTTTTTCAGATGCGCCAATTTTATCTAGAA
>JBKECG010000086.1:0-2636 GCA_047974395.1 Pikeienuella sp.
GTCATTCGACCCGGTTTCGCCGAAGAGCAGCCTGAAGCCGCTGTTGGCTTCCTGAGGGCGGTTTACAAGGTCAATGACATGATCCGGAATGACCTTGAGGGCGTTCTGCCGCTGGTGGAGCGGTATTTCAACGAGATCGGCGTCAAGCTGGCGCCGGAGCATATTCGCGGCGGGTTCGACACCATGGTTTTCCCGTCGATGGAGGACGCGCTTGAACGGCTACGCTCCGGCGAAGTGAAACAGGCGCTGGAATCGACCGCCAGTTTCCTTGTCGAAATCGGATCTCTTGATGGGAACCCCGAGATCGACTTCATCAACACCGAATTGCTCGAACAAGCGATGGCCTGACGGCCAGGCGTCAGAGCGGCGCAAGCGCGGTGACGGCAGGGAGGGTGAGGCAAGGTGGATTACAGGAGCGAGCGTTCGCCACTATGGTCAATGGTCAGCATCGCGGGTGCGATCCTGCTATGGCACATGGCCACGGACGGCTTGGAACTGGTCTCGGATCTTACCCTTCCGTCGCCGGCGGATGTCGTATCGCGGGTTATCTGGCTCGCGACGCACGCCTATAATGGAACGACCCTTCCGCAAAATCTCTTTGCAAGTCTTTGGGTTGTTCTTGTCGGCTGGGCGCTCGGCGTGGCGCTTGGCGTTCCCATGGGCGTCCTGATCGGCTGGAGCCGACGGCTGCGCGAATATGTGGGTCCGATCATCGAAATCCTGCGGCCGATCCCGCCGCCGGCCTGGATTCCTTTCGCGGTGCTCTGGTTCGGGATTGATCCCTCTGGCCGTATATTCGTGATCTTCATGGCGGCGCTGATGCCTTGCATTGTGAACGCCTATGGCGCGGTCGTCGGGCGTGAGCAGATCCTGGTTGACGCCGCGCGCTGTCTCGGCGCCAAGGATCTCCGCATACTGACATTCGTCGTCGTGCCGACCGTGATGCCGGATATTCTCGCGGGCGTGCGCGTCGCCATCGGCGCGGCGTGGATGACGGTGGTCGCGGCGGAACTTGTCGCTTCCAGCGCCGGGCTGGGTTACATGCTGGTGCAGGCGCAATATGCGATCCAGCCTTCGATCGTGCTGGTCTCGATGTTCATCATCGGCATTGTCGGCGGTTTGTTGAGCCTCTCCTTCAGCATGCTCGAACGTCGATATAGGAGAGGGCGATGACCATGGCGACGGTTGATGACGCCGGTCAGGCGGCTCCGAAAAAGACGTCGATCAGGGTCAATTGGCGGGCGTTGATCTCCATTGGCGCGCTGATCGCGCTCTGGCAGATTCTCTGGTCGCTGGGGATCATCCCCGCGCGCGCGTTCCCGTCCGCGCCGCAGGTGTTCAACGCGATCATCGCCGCGTTCACGCAACCTTTCGCCGGGCAATCCATCTGGGCGCATATGGGGATGTCGTTGTTGCGCTGGAGCCTGGGCGTCGGGCTTGCGGTCGCCATGGGCGTCGTGATCGGCGCGCTGATGGGATGGTATCCGCTCTTTCGCGCCATGACCAAGCCAATCTTCGAGTTTTATCGTTATATTCCTCCGCTGGCCTGGGTCCCTCTTACGGTGCTGATTCTCGGGCCGACGCTGAAGGCCGCCGCTTTCATCGTCTTTGTCGGCGCGTTGCCCCCGGTGATCATCAACACTTGGAGCGGCGTCTACCACACGGATCCGATCCTGAACGACGCCGCGAAGACGCTTGGCGCCGGGCGGCTCAGAACTCTGGTGCGGGTCGCCCTGCCGGTCGCGTCGCTCAGCATCATGTCGGGCGTCAGAACCGCTGTCGGCGCCGGTTGGGCCTCGCTCATCGGAGCGGAGCTTGTCGGCGCGCAATCCGGTCTCGGCTTCATCATCGTCAATTCCGAGGAGGCGCAAAGGCCGGCGGATATCGTCGTGGGCATGTTGCTGATCGGTTTGATCGGCATGTTGATCGATCTGATTTTTCGTAGGCTCAGCGCCACCCGCACGCGTTGGTTCGGGGCGGAACTCTAGCGCAAATGGCGGGGTGAAGGAGATATTGGGATGATCATGAACGCGGACTCCACCCCCAAGCTTGCGATGCGGGCGGTGGACAAGAGGTTCAGCGAAGTCCATGCGCTGAGCAGCGTGGATGTGGAGGTGCATCGGGGCGAATTCATCGCCATCGTCGGCCCGTCGGGCTGCGGCAAGACCACATTGCTGCGTATTGCGGCTGGTCTTGAGACCCCTACCGCGGGCGAGGTTCTGCTGGATGGCGCTCCTGCTGGCGGGCCTGGGCCCAAGCGCGGGATGGTGTTCCAGAAGTTCGCGCTCTTCCCGCATATGAACGTGCACCAGAACATAGATTTCGGACTGAATCTGAAGAAGGTGCCGCGCGAAAAGCGCAACGAGACGATCGCCCGGTATCTGAAGCTTCTTGGTCTCGAAGCTTTCGCGGACGCCTATCCGCGGCAGCTTTCCGGCGGTATGCAACAGCGGGTGGCGATCGCGCGCTCGCTGGTCATCGAGCCGGAAGTTCTGCTGATGGACGAGCCTTTCGCCGCGCTCGACGCGCAGATCCGCATCTCGATGCAGGAGATGCTACTTGAACTGGTGCGCCAGACCCATATCACGACCCTTTTCGTCACTCACTCTGTCGAGGAGGCGATCTATCTGGCGGAC
>JBKECG010000097.1:0-6145 GCA_047974395.1 Pikeienuella sp.
CACCCAGCCGACGCCCGCGCCGGACTGGCCGTCGCCGCCCGGCATGACCACCGAGAGCACCGCCAGCAGCGCCCCGGCGAAGAACATCCAGAAGGAAAGGTTGTTCATTCGCGGGAAGGCCATGTCAGGCGCGCCGATCATCAGTGGCATGAAATAGTTGCCGAACCCGCCAAAGAGCATCGGGATGACGACGAAGAACATCATCAGCACGCCATGCCCGGTGATGAGCACGTTCCAGAGATGGCCGTTCGGCGTGCATTCCGCGGCGGCCAGCCCCTCCATGCACATGTACTGGACACCCGGCTCCAGCAGCTCCAGACGCATGAACATGGTGAAACCGACGGAGACGATGCCGAGCACCGCGGCCGTGATTATATAGAGGATCCCGATATCCTTGTGGTTCGTCGACATGAACCACCGGGTGAAGAAGCCGGGATGGTGGTCGTGCGCGTGATGCGCCGAGGCGTCTGCCATTTGGTCTCTCCCAGACAGGGTTGGGTCGCCGGCGTTCCGGCAGTTCCTAAGTCGATTTAACGGGATTGCGCGCGTCTCTCAACCCGGTTGAATGTCGCAAGATGCGGCGAAGAGGCGCTTTCCCTCCAGCCGCGCCGGCTCGACGGGGATTCAACCGAAGACGGAGCCAAAGCTGCGGCGCAGCGCCTGATCGACCGCGGCCATGTCGGCCGGAACCCCGAGATCGACGAGGCTGGTCACGCCGTATTCGCGGATGCCGCAGGGCACGATGGCCTCGAAATGGGTCAGGTCCGGCTCCACATTCAGCGCGATCCCGTGAAAGGCGACCCAGCGGCGGAGCCTGACGCCGATGGCGGCGATCTTCGCCTCCGCCGGCGCGTCGCCGGGGCCGGGGGCGAGGTCGGGGCGCGCCACCCAGACGCCGACCCGGCCTTCGCGCCGCTCGCCGCGGACGCCGAACTCCTCCAGCGCCCGGATCGCCCATTCCTCCAGCGCATGGACATAGGCGCGCACGTCGCGCCCGCGCGCGCCGACATCCAGCATCGCATAGGCGACGCGCTGGCCCGGCCCGTGATAGGTGAACTCGCCGCCCCGCCCGGTCCGATGGACGGGGAAGCGGCCGGGCTGCAACAGGTCGGCGTCGTTCGCGCTGGTCCCGGCGGTGATCAGCGGCGGATGCTCCAGCAGCCAGACGCATTCCGCCGCCCGGCCGGCCCGGATCGCCTCGACCCGCCCTTCCTGCCAGGCGAGCGCCTCTTCGTAATCGACAGGCCCGTCGCTGATCCGCCATTCCACCATGGAGCGACCTAAGACAGGGCGGCGGCCCGGAGCAAGACGAAAGACGCAATTCGCCTCTTCACATGGCGCGAAGCGGGTGCTATGCCCCGCGCGCTGTCATGAGATGCGGTCGTGGCGGAATTGGTAGACGCGCAGCGTTGAGGTCGCTGTGGGGTAACTCCCGTGGAAGTTCGAGTCTTCTCGACCGCACCAGGCGCTTTCCGTGAAACGGGAAGCGGCCGTCCTCCGGGCATAGCGGTGAAGCGGCGGCGGCTCTGCGGGAGCCGCGAGGGCTTTCACCGTTCGAGCTTTCTCCCGACAGGCGCGCCATCCCGCTCTCGCGGGCGCCGAAATCTCCCTGAAAGGGCGGTTTTCGCGATGTGGAGGCGGCGCCCTACCCTTCCCCGTCCAGCGATTTCGCGGAGACCTCGTAAAGCGCCTTCGAGACATAGGGCTCGATCTCTTCGGCGCGCGCGCGGCAGAGGCGGGCCTTCAGCGCCCTGGCTTCGCGCAGTTCCGGCCGATCCCCCGGCGCGAGGGCGATCAGGTCGATGACATGCAGCGCCAGTTGCGTCTCGCCCTCTTCGGCGAGTTGCGCCGCCCGGCGGATGACGGCGGCGGGGTCGGCGATCGCGGATAGCGCGGCGGCGGCGGCCCGGTCGGGATGCGCCGGGTGGAGCGAGGTCGGGTTGCGGTCCCACCAGCCGTTCTCCTCGCGCCAGAGATCGCGGACGATATAGTCTCGCGCGCCGTAGCGTTCGCGCATCCATGACTTGTCGAAAAGCGCGGGCGGGTATTCGAGATCGTGAATGATCTCCACATCGGTCATGCCGCGGTTCATCCGCTCGACCACTTCGCGGCGCATCCAGCGCAGCGCCTCGGCGGCGCCGAGCAGGCGTTCGCGCGCCTTGTCCTCGCCTTCGATCATCCGGCCGAATTCCTGCACCAGAACACGCGGGCGCAGCGCGGCGAGGCGCTCCAGCGTTTCGGCCCAGCGGACCGTCAGGCGCAACGTCCTCAGCGGCGTGCCGATATTGGTGATGGTCGAGCCGGGAAAGGCCGCGCCGGCGTAGAGCACCCCCGCCTCGGGCGCCCATAGCGCGATGGCGTCGTCGGTCTCCGACGGCGCCCAGATCAGTTCAAGCTCCGGCGCCCCCTCCAGCGTGAGCGAGTCTGCGAAGGTCTCGTCCGGGTCGATCAGCACATCGCGCGGCGGGGCGAGGCGGAATTGCGGGAATTGCAGCTTGTTGAGATGAAGCTGAAGCCCCTCCGTCTCCCTGTAGCGGGCGAGCCGGCGGGGGACGTTCTCATGGGCGATGATTCGAAAGGGCTGGTCGCCGCGCGCCTCCGCATGCGCGATCCAGTCCTTGAGACCGTAATTATAGCCGGCATGGCCGTGGCTGAAACAGATCGCGCGGACCGGATCGTCGGTCCAGTCGCGCAGATGGCGGATCATCGCCGCGGTGGCCCGCCCGCCCGGCCCGGAATCCACCAGCACCACGCCTGAATCGGTCCGCACCGCCAGGGCGTTGCCCTGGCCCGGCAGAATCAGTATCTCCGGGCTGATCTCCCGCACGCCCTCAGCGCCGGAAAGAACGTTCCTTTTCTCATCGGATTTCGTCATTTTCCCCTCCCGCTTCAGCAGCATTCTAATGTAGTCATATTACACTTCGCCAAAGCCGGCAAGAATTCCACAAGATCCGCCGGTTAAAAGCATGGGCCGCAAGGCGGATTCCACCCGTCTTCGACAGGAAAACCGCCAATTCTTCGCATTACAGGGATGATTTCACCGTATTCCGGCCTGCGGGGCCGCCGCCGCGACCCCGAATTTTATCACTCCCACCATCCAAATAATGATTGACATTAAACAGGCTCCCCGGCGATGATCGCACGATAAAAAGAGATGTTCCGTCAAGGCGCAATTGGAGGAAACATGGTGGCGACCTGGGTGAGCCGCGCCGCGCTGGCGCTGGGTTTCGCACTGGCTGTTCAGGCGATCTGGACGGCCTCTCAGGGCACGTTCAATCCAACCTATCACCGCACCATCGTTTTCGCGCTCTGCGCGCTCGCGCTTGTGCTGCACCGGCCGCTGGCCGTGCGGCTCGGGGCGCATGGCGCCCTGGCCGCCGCCGCCTGGGCGGTGGATGTCGCAGTGGTCGGGGTGATCGGGCTCGGCGTGGACCGGTTCATCGCCATGCAGGCGCAGATCTCCAACATGCTGGTGGATTTCTCCACCACGGACCAGTGGATCGCGCTCGCCGCGCTGATCGCGACGCTGGAGCTGACCCGCCGCGAATTCGGCGCGGGGCTGACCCTGGTCGCGTCGGTGGTGCTGGCCTATTGCCTGTTCGGAGAGAACCTGCCCGGCGTGCTGCAACATGCCGGCTTCACCCTGTCCCAGGTCGCCGAGGGGATGTGGTACGGCTTTCAGGGCGTCTTCGGCATGCCCGCCTCCGTGGTCATCGACCTTCTCTATATCTATATCGTCTTCGGCCTGATCCTGGAGGCGACGGGCGCCGGCGAGGCGCTGATCAAGATCGCCGTGCGCGTCACCGGCCGCATTCCGGGCGGGGCGGCTCATGCGGCGATATTCGCCAGCACGCTTTTCGGCTCCATGTCCGGTTCGGTGACGGCGAATGTCGCCGGGACCGGGGCCTTCACCATCCCGCTGATGCGCCAGAAAGGCTTCCGGCCCGAATTCGCCGGCGCGGTGGAGGCGGCGGCCTCCACCGCCGGGCAGTTCATTCCCCCGGTCATGGGCGCGGTGGCCTTCATGCTCGCGCAGCTGACCGGGGTGAATTACCTGCTGGTCTGCGCCGCGGCGCTGGTGCCCGCTTTCGCCTATATCGGCGCGCTCGTGCTCGCCGTTTATCTGGAGGCGAAGCGCATGGGGCTCGGCGGCGAGGATGTGCGCAATCTGCCCCGGCTGACCCGCGCCGATCTGGTGCGCTCGCTGACCTTCGCGCTGCCGGTGCTGACCGTCGTCTTCGTCATGCTGATGGGCCGCTCTCCGGCGCAGGCCGGGTTCTGGGCCACGGTCGCCGCCATCGCCATGGGGCTGGTGTTCAACCCCGAGCTGCGCCGCAAGCCGGCGCTGCTGGCGCGGGCGCTGGCGCGCGGGGGGCTTTCCGGGGCCAAGATCATGATCGCGGTCGGCGCCATCGGCATCGTCGTCGCCGGTTTCAACCTGACCGGGCTGGGCCTCAGCTTCTCGCAGATGGTCGGCGGGTTCGGCAGCGACAATCTGATACTGAGCCTGCTGCTGACGGCGCTCGCCTGCATCGCGCTCGGCATGGGGATGCCGACCTTGCCGGCCTATCTGATCATCGTGCTGGTGATGGGGCCGTCGCTGACCTCGATGGGGGCGCCGAAACTGGCGGCGCATATGTTCGTTCTCTATTATGCGGTGCTTTCGGCGATCACGCCCCCGGTCGCGCTGGCCGCCTTCGCCGCCGCACCACTGGCCGACGCCAGCCCGATGCGCATCGCGGTGGTGGCGATGCGGCTGACGCTGATCGGCTTCATCGCGCCTTTCCTCTTCGTCTACAACCCGTCGCTGCTGCTGGTGCTGGATTTCAACCTGGTCGATTTCGGAATCGGAATCCTGCGCATCATCCTCGTGATCTGGGCGCTGAGCGCGGGGCTCGCCGGCTACGGGATCGACGGCAAGCTGTCGCCGGCCCAGCGCGGGCTGCATCTGGCCGGGGCGGGGTTCGCGGTTCTGGTCGGGACCGGCGCCGATCTCACCGGGCTGGCGCTGATCGTCGCCCTCATCCTCATCGCGCTGTTTCGAAATATCCGCCCCGCCGCCGCCTGACGGGGACTTACGCAAGGAGATCAGAGATGAATCAGCAACCCGCGCGGGTGGACGCCGCGGCATTTTTCCAGATCGCGCAAGACGCCTTCATGTATGCGATTCCGCTGATGTGTCTGGAAGGTTTCCGCCGCCGCCGGATGGCGGCCGGGGGCATGGCCCGCGTGCTTCACGCGCGCAAGCTGCTGCACCATCGCAGCCGGCAGATCACCACGCCGAATAACGACACGCTCTACACGGATTTCTGGCTCGACCTGAACGCCGGCCCGGCCAGGATCAGGATTCCGGGTACGGGCGAGCGATATTTCTCGCTGGCGCTGATGGACGCCTATACGAACAATTTCGCCGTGCTCGGCACCCGGACCACCGGGCCCGAAGCGGTGGACTTCACCCTGATCGGCCCCGATGCTCCGGCCGCCGGGATAGAAGGGCGGGTTCTGCGCGCGCCGACGCCGGCGGTGCTGTGCCTCGCCCGGGTGCTGGTGGACGGCCCCGAGGATATAGCCGCCGCCAACGCGATCCAGGACGAGATCCAGCTTGAGGCCCCCGAAACCCCTGACGGGACCGACCGGCCGGCGATCCCGCGCGACGCGCCCTGGCGGGAATTCTTCGCCGAAGCGAACCGCCTGATCCGCGACAACCCGCCGCCGCTGAGCGATCTGGCGCTTCTGCGCCGCATCGCCCCGCTGGGGATCGGCCCCGATCAGGAATTCGACCCGGACGGCTTCACCGCCGAGGAGGCCGAAGCGATCGAGGCCGGCCACAAGACCGCCGCCGACCGGCTGGCGCGTGTGCAGACCTCGCTCGGCAAGGGCGGGCGCGGCTGGGTGACGCCGCGCAGCAAGCTCGGCGATTACGGCGAGGATTACTTCCTGCGCGCGGTGGTGGCGGTCGGCGGGCTGGCCGCCCTGCCGCTGGAGGAGGCGACCTATCTGCGCTCCGGCGGCGTCAACGGGCGCGAATTCAACGGCGGCAATCTCTGGCGGCTGCATTTCCCGGCCGGCGAGGCGCTGCCGGCCGACAGCTTCTGGTCGCTCAGCATGTACGAGCCGACCCCGGAGGGAGAATTCTTCTTCGTCG
>JBKECG010000142.1:0-8699 GCA_047974395.1 Pikeienuella sp.
GCCCAGACATGCGCCAGATGGGTCTTGCCCGCCCCTTCGGGACCGGTCAGCGACAGCACCCGGTTCGGCCAGTTCCGCCAGCCGTCGATCAGCGCCACGGCGTTGGCGTTGGAGGCGGAGACGTGAAAAGCCGCGCGCCCCCGCGCCGGCCTTTTCGGCAGCGCGAGGCCGAGCGGGATCTGCGCGCTCACGACGAGGCGCCGCCGCCGCGATAGAGCGGACCCTGCTTGTATTTGCGGATCGAGAAGCGGAGGAAAACCCCGATCACCGCCGCGGTCGGCACCGCGATCAGCATGCCGGTGAAGCCGAAGAGCGAGCCGAAGGCGGAGAGCGCGAACATCAGCCACACGGGATGCAGCCCGACCGAATCGCCCACCATTTTCGGCGAGAGGTAATTGCCCTCCACCGCCTGGCCGATCCCGAAAACCGCCGCGGTGGCGAGGATCCAGATCGGATCGGACCAGAAATAGGCCAGCGCGATTCCGATCGAAAGCACGCCGCCCGAAAGCGCCCCGACATAGGGGATGAAGGAGACCAGCCCCGCGAAAAGGCCGACCAGCAACCCGAAGGGCAACCCGATCAGCGTCAGCGCGATGGCGTAGAAGGAGCCGAGGATGAGGCAGACGGTGAGCTGCCCGCGCACGAAGCCGGCCAGCACCCGGTCGACCTCCGCCGCGAGGCCGCGGATCTCCTCCCTGTGTTCGCGGGGCAGGGCGTCGTCGATCTCCGCGATCATGCGGTCCCAGTCGAGCAGAAGGTAAAAGGCGACCACCGGCGTCACCACCATCAGCGCCACGATCTGGAACCCGGCCATGCTGACCGACCAGGCCCCCTGAAGCAGGCTGACGGATATGTCCTTGAGCTGGCCCTGAACCTGGTCCAGCGCCTTGTTCAGCGCGTCCCGCAACCCGCTCCGCTCGTCGAGGAAGGGCGCGACATGGGTCTGGAGAAAATCGCGGGCGGCGCCGAACAGCTCGGGCGCGGCGTCGATCGCCAGCCTGATCTGATTGGCCAGAAGCGGAATCAGCACGAGCATGCCGAGGATGCCGACAAGGATCGCCCCGGCGGTGATGATCACCGTGGAGAGCACGCGCGAACAGCCCCGCCGCTCCAGCCGGTCGGCGAGCGGATCGGAGAAATAGGCGATCCCGGCGGCGAGGATGAACGGCAGCAGCACGTTCGACAGCAGCACAAGGAGCATGACCAGAACGATCAGCCCCCCCATCCACCATCCGGCCTGTTCACGCAATGTCATGGCGACGCCCTTTCCGCCGGAGCTTGATGCGGGTTCCTTCGGTCGCGGTCAACAGGCGGGATGCGCGCGGCGCGGGGCCGGGGCGGCGGGCGCCCCCGATTGCGCCCCGGCCCGGCTTCGCCTAAACCCGCAGCGGTCGATCGAAACCAAAGGCATCGCGCATGCGCCTCTCCCGCTATTTCCTCCCTGTTCTGAAAGAGACCCCGGCCGAGGCGCAGATCGTCTCGCACCGGCTGATGCTGCGCGCCGGCATGATCCGCCAGCAGGCGGCGGGGATCTATTCCTGGCTGCCGCTCGGCTACAAGGTGCTGCGCCGGATCGAGCAGATCGTGCATGAAGAGCAGCAGCGCGCCGGGCATATCCCGCTGCTGATGCCGACGCTCCAGCCCGCCGATCTCTGGCGCGAGAGCGGCCGCTATGACGATTACGGGCAGGAGATGCTGCGCATCAGCGACCGGCATGAGCGCGACCTGCTCTATGGCCCGACCAATGAGGAGATGATCACCGACATCTTCCGCTCGGCCATCGGCTCCTACAAGCAGCTGCCGTTGACGCTCTATCACATCCAGTGGAAATTCCGCGACGAGGTGCGCCCCCGTTTCGGGGTCATGCGCGGGCGCGAGTTCCTGATGAAGGACGGCTATAATTTCGACCTGACGAAAGAGGACGCGCTTCACGCCTATAATCGCCATCTGGTCAGCTATCTCAGAACCTATGAGCGGATGGGGCTTCAGGCGATCCCGATGCGGGCCGACAGCGGCCCGATCGGCGGCGACGACACGCATGAATTCCTCGTGCTGGCGGAGACCGGCGAGTCGGAAGTCTTCTATGACAGCGCGATCACCGACCTGACCTTCGGCGACCGCGCCATCGACTATGACAGCCGCGAGCAGTGTCAGGCGATCCTGGAGGAGTTCACCTCCCGCTACGCCCGCACCGACGAGACCCATGACGAGGCGGTCTTCGCGCAGATCCCCGAGGAGCGCCGGCGCAAGGCGCGGGGGATCGAGGTCGGCCAGATCTTCTATTTCGGCACGAAATATTCCGAACCGATGGGCGCAACCGTGACCGATGCGGAGGGAAATCAGGCGCCGGTGCATATGGGCAGCCATGGCATCGGCGTCTCCCGCCTCGTCGGCGCGATCATCGAGGCGAGCCATGACGAAAAGGGCATCATATGGCCCGATGGCGTCGCGCCCTTCGGGGCCGGGATCGTCAATCTCCGCCAGGGCGACGCCGCTTCGGACGCCGCCTGCGAGGATCTCTACGCGAAATTGCAGGCGGCGGGGCTCGACCCGCTCTATGACGACCGGGACGAGCGGGCGGGGGCGAAATTCGCCACCATGGACCTGATCGGCCTGCCGTGGCGCATCACCGTCGGCCCGCGCGGGCTGAAATCCGGCACTGTGGAGCTGACCCGGCGCAAGACCGGCGAGACGGTGGAGCTTTCCCCCGAAGACGCCGTCGCCCGGCTGGCCGCGGCCGCGCCGAAGAACTGATGACCTCTCCGCGCCCCGCCGGCGCCTTCGCCCGTTTCGAATGGCTGATCGCGCTCCGCTATCTCCGCTCGCGGCGGAAGGAGCGCGCGATCTCCGCCATCACCGGGTTCAGCCTGGTCGGGATCATGCTCGGCGTCGCGACTCTGATCATCGTCATGTCGGTGATGAACGGGTTTCGCGATGAACTGGTCGGCCGCATCCTTGGCGTCAACGGCCATGTGCTGATCCTGCCGGTCGGGCGTCAGCTTGACGATCATGACGCGCTCGCCGCCCGCGCTGCGGCGACGCCGGGCGTCACCCGCGCCGCGCCGATCATCGAGGGGCAGGTGATGGCCTCCGGGCCGAGCGGCGGCGTCGCCGGCGTTCTGGTGCGCGGGGTCAGCCCCGAGAACGCGCAGACGCTGGAGGCGCTGGTCAATCCCGAAAGCGCGGTCGGGGCGCTGGCCGACATGACCGGCGAAAGCGTCGCCATCGGCGCCGGGGTCGCCGATGCGCTCGGCGTCACGGTCGGCGACCGGATCAAGCTGATTTCGCCAAGGGGGCTGCGCACCGTGCTGGGCGCCGCGCCGGTCACCGAGCGTTTCTTCCGCGTCGCCTATATCTTCCGCATCGGCATGAGCGAATATGACAAGCTCTTCGTCTACATGCCGCTGGAGGAGGCGCAGAAATTCTTCCTGAAACCGGATCGCGCGGACATGATCGAGGTCATGGTCGAGCGCCCCGATGCGATCGAGGACGCGGTCGACAGCCTGGCCCGCTCGCTGGCGACGCCGGTCCGGCTCTGGACATGGAAGGATCAGAACGGCGGCTATCTGAAGGCGCTCAGGACCGAGCGGGTGGTGATGTTCCTGATCCTCTCGCTGATCATCCTCGTCGCCGCGCTCAACATCATCTCCGGGCTGATCATGCTGGTGAAGGACAAGGGCGCCGATATCGGCATCCTGCGCACCATCGGCGTCAGCCGCGGCGCGGTGATGCGGGTCTTCTTCATCTGCGGGGCCGCGATCGGCTTTGTCGGGACATTCCTCGGCGTCATTCTCGGCGTGGTCTTCACGCTCAACATCAAGGCGGTGCAGGCGGCGGTGGAATGGGCGCTCGGCATGTCGGTCTGGGACAGCAGCGTGCGCTACCTGACCGAGATCCCGGCCCAGCTCCACCTTTCCGATGTGATCTCGGTGCTGGCGCTGGCGCTCGGGCTTTCGTTCCTCGCGACGCTCTATCCCGCCTGGCGCGCCGCGCGGATGGATCCGGTGGAGGCGTTGCGCAATGACTGAACCGGCGCTGGCGCTGGAGAGCGTCTTCAAGACCTACGGGACGGGCAGGGCGGCGGTGGAGGTGCTGAAGGGCGCCGATATCGCCATCGCCCCCGGCGAGATCGTGGCGCTGGTCGCGCCCTCGGGCGCCGGCAAGTCGACGCTTCTGCATATCGCCGGGTTGCTGGACCGGCCCGATCAGGGCGAGATCAGGATCGGCGGGCGGTCGATGATCGGCTTGCCCGATGGCGGGCGCACCGATGCGCGGCGCGAGGAGATCGGCTTCGTCTACCAGTTTCATCACCTGCTGCCCGAATTCAGCGCCGCCGAAAACGTGATCCTGCCGCAGCTTGCGGCGGGGGCCTCCGCCGCCGACGCGGCGCGCCGCGCCGCAGAACTGCTGGCGGCGGTCGGTCTGGCGGAGCGGGCCGAACATCGCCCCGGCGAGCTTTCCGGCGGCGAGAAACAGCGCGTCGCCATCGCCCGCGCGCTGGCCAATCGCCCGCGGCTGCTGCTGGCGGACGAGCCGACAGGCAATCTGGATGTGGAGACCTCCGAGACCGTCTTCGCCATGCTGCTGAAGATCGCGCGCGAAGAGGGGCTGGCCGCCCTGATCGCCACCCATAATCCGGCGCTGGCGGCGCGGATGGACCGGGTGGCGACGCTGACGGGCGGGCGGCTGATCTGAGCGGCGCTTTCAGGCAGTCCCCGCGCCTTACCCCAGCATCAGCCGCGGCAGATAGAGCACGATCCCCGGAAAGGCGATCAGCCCGGCGATGGTGATCGCGTCGGCGATGAAAAAGGGCGCCGCGCCGCGAAAGACGTCCTGCACCGAAATATCCGGGCGCACGCCCGCGACCACGAAACAGTTCAGCCCGATCGGCGGGGTGATCAGGCAGAGCTCCGCCATCTTCACCACGATGATGCCGAACCAGATCGCGCATTCCGCCCCGGTCATGCCGAAGGCGCTGTCGGCGGCGGAGACCTCCATGCCGCCATTCAGCGCCATCACCGCCGGATAGACCACCGGCAGGGTCAGCAGCAGCATGCCGATCGCGTCGATGAACATGCCGAGTACGGCGTAGGCCAGCAGGATCAGCACCAGCGTCAGCAGCGGCGGCTGGTCAAGCGAGGCGAGGAAATCGGCGAAGGAGCCGGGCAGGTCGGCGAAGCCGAGAAAGCGCACATAGATCAAGACGCCCCAGATGATCGAGAAGATCATCACCGTCAGCTTCGCGCTCTCCATCAGCGCGGGTTTCAGCTCGGTCCAGCGCATGCCTTTCCAGAGCGCCATCGCCAGCACGATGAAGGCGCCGAGCGCGCCGGCCTCGGTCGGCGTGCCCCAGCCGAAATAGATGCAGTAGATCACCACCGCCACCACCGCCGCGATCGGGGCGGCGCCGGGGATCGCCTCGAACCGCTCCTTCCAGGTGAAGCCGGCGACGCGGGGGCCGAGCTTGGGGTTCATCTTGGCCATGACGATGACCATCAGCCCGTAGATCACCGCCGAATAGGCGCCGGGAATGAACCCCGCCAGCAGAAGCTGGCCCACCGACTGTTCGACGATGATGGCGTAGATCACCAGAATGGCCGAGGGCGGGATCAGCGAGGCGAGCGTGCCCGAAGCCGCCACCACCCCGGCGGCGAAGCGCCGGTCGTAGCCGAGGGCCTGCATCTCCGGTATCGCGATCCGGGCGAAGACGGCGGAGGTCGCGACCGAGGCGCCGGAGACTGCGGCGAAACCCGCCGTGGCGAAAACGGTGGCGAGGCCCAGCCCCCCCGGCAGCCAGCCGATCCAGCGTTTCGCCGCCTCGAACAGATAGCGCGTCAGCCCGGCGTAATAGGCGAGATAGCCGATCAGGATGAAGATCGGGATCAGCGACAGCGAATAGGTCGTCGCCTTGGCGTGCGGCACCGTCCCGGCCATGGAGATGGCGACGTCGAACCCCTTGGCGAGGCCCATCTTCTGCCCGAAGATCCAGAACAGCCCGATAAAACCGGCGAAGGCGGCGGCGAAGGCGACGCGCACGCCCAGAAGCACGAGGACGATCAGCAGGCCGGTGACGATCAGGCCGATATCGAAGGCGCTCATTGGCGGCGCTCCTTCAGGTCGTCCTCGACGCCCTGCACGGTTTCGGCTTCACGCGCCGCGACCTCGGCCGCGTTCTCGATCAGCGGCACCGCGACCGGGGCGTCGCCCCCCTCGCGCATCGCGCGGGCGTAGCCCCAGAGCTGGAGCGCGAAGCGCAGCGCCAGCAGCGACAGCGCCAGCGGCACCAGGAGCTTCGCCGGCCAGAGCGGCAGCGCGATGTCGATCGAGCTGTCGCGGCTGAACCAGGGCGAGGCGAAATCGAAGCTGCGCGCGAAATGCCGCCAGGATCCGACGATCAGCGCCAGCACCAGCGAGAGCATGACCAGCGTCGAGATCATCTCCGCCGTCCAGAGCGCGCGGCCCCTCAGCCGCCCGATCAGGATATCCATGCGGATATGCCCGCCGAGCCGCTGGCAATAGGCGACGCCGAGAAAGGCGAAAACCGCCATGGCCTGCTCCACCCAGTCGATGAAGCCGGGCACCGGCATGTTGAAGAGCTTGCGCCCGAAGATCTGCGCCACCGCGAGCAGCATCAGCGACATGATCACCACGCCGCCGGCGAGGGTGAAGGCCGATTCCAGCCGGAACAGCGCGCGGTCGGCGCGCGAGAGCAGCGAGTCATCCTCGCGAATGGCGGATGCGCCGGACATGAGGGCCTCCGGCGCGGGGGGAAGGGAAGGCCCCGGCGCCGGCGCCGGGGCGGGGGGTCAGTTGGTCGATTGCGCCTCGGCCAGCGCCGCCTCGACCGTGGCGAGAAGCTCTTCGGCGGGGATGCCCTGCGCCTTCATCTTCTCGATCCAGGCGGCGCGCACCGGGCCGCCCGCGGCCTCCCTGAAGGCGGCGATCTGGTCGTCGGAGATGCGGACCTTCTCGATGCCCTTTTCCTCCAGGATCGCGTTCCACTTGGCGATCACGTTCTCTTCGTAATTCCGCACATAGAACTCGACCGCCTCGACAGCGGCTTCGTCCAGCGCCGCGCGCTCCTCGTCGGAAAGGGCGGCGTAGGCGTCCTTGTTGACCACGACCGGGCAGTTGACGGTGCCGGGGTTCAGGTTCTCGGTCCACCATTTGCCGATATCTATGGTGCGGAAGGAAAGATGCGCGTGCTGGGCGAAGGAGGCGGAATCGATCACGCCGGATTCGAGCGCGTTATAGACCTCGGACGCGGTCATCGAGGTCGGCACCGCGCCGATGGCGGAGAAGGCCGAGCCGAGCCCGCCGGTGGCGCGCACCCGCATGCCCTCGAAATCCTTGAGCGTGACGCGGGGCGCGCCGGTGCCGACAAGAGTGTATTGCGGCATCGGCGAGGGCATCAGCAGCATCGCGTTCCAGCGATCCATGTCCTTCTTCGCCGCGTCGGTGGCGTAGACGGCGTTGGAGACCGCGACTTCCTCCGCCAGCGTGCTCACGCCGAGAAAGGGCAGCTCCAGCACGGTCAGCGCGGGATTCTTGTCCTCGTGATAACCGGCGCAAAGCTGCGCCATCTCGAAGGCGCCGATCTGGATGCCGTCCAGATTCTCCTTGGCGTTGGAAAGCCCGCCATAGGAGATGTTCATGGTGAAGCCGCCATCGGTCTTGGCGGCGACAAGCTCGGCGATCTTCTCCAGGTTCTCGGTGAAGGCGCGGCGCTTGCCCCAGGTCGAGACGTTCCATTCCGTCGCCACGGCCTCGCCGGCGAAGGCGAAAAGGGCGATGGCGGCGCTGGCCGCGAGATAGGCGCTTTTCATGTTCAGCTCCCTGATTTTCCGGTTTCCTGACGTTGCCGTCCTGGCCGGAAGCATAGGCGGAAAATCCCCGAGGACAACCAAGCCCGGCCCGGCCCGCTCAGAGCCGGTCCTTCAGCCGGCGAAAGGCGGCGCGGGCGCGGGGCTCCACCTGGTCGCGGGCGATATGGCGGCCATTGACGACCATCAGCCGGCCGGCCGACCAGACCTCCGCGACCATCCGGTCGTCGCCGGCGAAAATCCAGGTGTCGAGCAGCAGATCGCCCCTGCGCCCTTCGAGATCGAGCGCGTCCATGTCCAGCGCCAGCAGATCGGCCCACAGCCCCGGCGCGATCGCGCCCGCGGCGCGGCGCAGCGCCTGCGCGCCGCCATGGGCCGCCCCCTCCAGCAGCGCGCGGCCGGTGGAGCTGACCGGTCCCGCCAGCATCGCCCGGCCCCGGTCGCGCAGCCGCTGCGAATATTCGAGCGTGCGCAGCTCCTCCGAAAGCGAGATGCGGATATTGCTGTCGGAGCCGATCCCGAACCGCCCGCCGGCCTCGCGAAAGGCCACGCCGTCGAAAATGCCGTCGCCGAGCGAGGATTCGGTGATCGGGCAGAGCCCGGCGACGGCGCCCGATTTCGCGACCGCCGCCGTCTCCGCCGGCAGCATCTGCGTCAGATGGATCAGGCACCAGTGCGGTCCGACCGGGGCGTTGGCCAGCTGCCATTCGACCGGTCGCGCGCCTCTGGCCGCCAGCACCTCCTCCACCTCGCGGACCTGCTAGGAGTGATGGATATGGATCGGGTCGTCCCCGGCCAGCGCGATCGCGGTCTTCAGCCCGACTTCGGTCACGGCGGGTAGGCTGTGCGGGGCGATCCCGAAGCCGCAATCGGCGG
>JBKECG010000150.1:0-8663 GCA_047974395.1 Pikeienuella sp.
CACCGCAGGCGGACGACACCGTCACGGGTGAACAGGCCGATGCGATCCTCGACGAGATGATATTTTGATCCGGTTCGATTAGCGATCAAGTGCGGCGGTGCGAGAAACTTGCGCGATGACCGCTCTACCTTCCACCGTAGAAATGTACGACCTGCGGATGACAGAGCGCGTGCGCCCGTTGTATGAACAGGTCAAGGCGTTCGTCGCCGAGGTGGTGGAGCCGCGCACCGCCACGCAGCGCGCCTATGTGCAGTCGCTGTTCAGGTCCGAACTGGTCTTCGGCGTCGGCCCGGCCGGCACCGGCAAGACCTATCTCGCGGTGGCGGCGGCCGTCTCCATGTTCATGGAGGGCAAGGTGGACCGGATCGTGCTCTCGCGCCCGGCGGTGGAGGCGGGAGAGCGGCTCGGCTTCCTGCCCGGCGACATGAAGGAGAAGATCGACCCGTTCATGCAGCCGCTTTACGACGCGCTCGGCGATCTGCTGCCCGGCCGTCAGGTGCAAAAGTATATCGAGGACAAGGTGATCGAGATCGCCCCCCTCGCCTTCATGCGCGGGCGTACGCTTTCCGGCGCCTTCGTGGTGCTGGACGAGGCGCAGAACGCCACCGAGATGCAGATGAAGATGTTCCTCACCCGGCTTGGCGAGGGCGGGCGCATGGCGATCACGGGCGATCCGAGCCAGATCGACCTGCCGCGCGGCGTCGGCTCGGGCCTTGTGGAGGCGGAGCGGGTGCTGAGGGGCGTCAAGGGCATCGAATTCGTCAAATTCGCCGCCGAGGACGTGATCCGTCATCCGCTGGTGGCGAAGATCGTCAAGGCCTATGACGCCGATCGCGAGAACCCGCCCCCGCGCGCATGACCATCTCCGCATGACCATCTCCATCGAATTCAACATCGAGGATGAAGCCTGGGCCGATGCCGCGCCCTGGTATCGGGAGGTCGCGCTCCGCGCCGCCGAAATGGCGCTGATCGCCGCCGGCCGGAGCGGGCGCGAGGCCGAGATCAGCGTGCTGCTCTGCGGCGACGACCGCATCGCGGCGCTGAACCGGGGCTTTCGCGGCAAGGCCGGGCCGACCAATGTGCTGAGCTGGCCCGCTCATGCGCTGGCCCCCGCCAGCCCCGGCGCGCATCCGCCCGCGCCCCCGGACATGGCGCTCGGTGATATCGCCATGGCGCGCGAGACCATTGAAAAAGAGGCCTCGACGCAACATCTGACGGTCGAGAAGCATTTCGCGCATCTCTTTGCGCATGGAGTTCTTCATCTTTTGGGCTATGACCATCAGACCGACGCCGACGCCGAACTGATGGAAGAGCTGGAGCGTCGGGCGCTCGCGGCGATGGGGATCGACGATCCCTACGCGGCGGAGCGGAGTTGAAACCCGCGGGGGGCGCCGCGGCGGAATGAGGACGATGACAGAGGAAAACTCGCCCGAGACGGGCGCAAACGAACGCAACCGGGCCGAAAGCGGAGAGACCGCGACAAGCGCGCCCGAAGATGAAAGCGGACGACAACGTGGCTTTCTCGCGCGGCTTCTCGGGCTGAACGGCGCCGGTCAGGAGGAACGCGGCGCAGATGCGGGCGAAACCGCCTCCGAGCGCGCGCTGCTGAGCAATATCCGCATGATGCGCGACCAGCGCGTCGATGACATCATGATCCCTCGCGCCGATATCGTCGCGATCGAGGCGACCGCGACCCTGGCCGAGCTGACCGAGGCCTTCCGCGAGGGCGCGCATTCGCGCCTGCCGGTCTATCGCGAGACGCTGGACGATCCCGTCGGCTTCATCCATGTGAAGGATGTCGCCCTCGCCCGCGGCTTCGCCGCCGCGCCGGGCGAGGAAACCGCCCCCCCCGCCCCCTTCCGCATCGAGGATTTCATCCGCCAGATGCTGGTCGTGCCCCCCTCCATGCTGACCGGGCGGCTGATGCAGCGCATGCAGCAGCGGCGCATCCACATGGCGCTGGTGGTCGATGAATATGGCGGCGTCGACGGGCTGGTCACGATCGAGGATCTGGTCGAACAGATCGTCGGCGATATCGAGGACGAGCATGACGAGGCCGACGAGGCCGCCTGGCGGCGCGAGGCCCCCGGAATCTATGTCGCCAACGCCCGCGCCGAGCTTGGCCCCTTCGAGGAGGAGGCCGGCGTGGACCTGCTGCCCGACGATCTCGACGAGGAGGTCGACACGCTGGGCGGGCTGGTCTTCATGCTTTCCAACCGGGTGCCCGAACGCGGCGAGGTGATCGGCCATCCCGACGGCCATGAATTCGAGGTGATCGACGCCGATCCGCGCCGGATCAAGCGGCTGCGGATCCGGCTTTTCGATGCGGAGCGCGAAGCGGCCCGCGCGGCCGAATAGGCGCCATGACCGGAACCGCCCTCGCGGGGCTTTCCCCGCGCCGCGCCTTGGCGCTCGCGGCGCTAGGCGGGGCGCTGATGGCGCCGGCGCAGCCGCCGCTCGGCTTCTGGCCGCTCTTCTTCCTCGCCGGGCCTTTGCTGTTCCTGCTCTGGCGGCGGGTGGAAACGGCGGCGCGCCCCGGCCGCGCCGCCTTTCTGACCGGCTGGGCCGCCGGCGCCGCGCATTTCGCCCTGGCGCTTCACTGGATCGTGGAGCCCTTCCTGGTCGATATCGCCCGCCATGGCTGGATGGCGCCCTTCGCGCTGATCCTGATGGCGGGGGGGCTGGCGTTGTTCTGGGGCGCGGGGTTCTGGCTCGCCTTCGCCTTGCGCCGGTTGATCGGCGGGCCCTTCGCGCTCGCCCTCGGATGGGCGGCGGCGGAATTCGCCCGCAGCCATGTGCTGACCGGATTTCCCTGGGCGCTGCCGGCCTATGGCTGGGTCGAGACGCCGCTGGCGCAGGCGGCGGCGCTGATCGGCCCCTATGGGCTCAGCTTCCTCATTTTCGCCGCAATGCTGGCCCCCGGCGCGCTTTTGTCGCGCCCCCGCGCGATCCTTCCGGCGGCGCTGACCCTGCCGGCGCTGGCCGGGCTCTGGCTCTGGGGGGCGGAGCGGGCGCCGGACGCGACGCCGGGCGAAAATCGCCCGCTGATCCGCCTGATCCAGACCGATATCGACCAGCGCCTGAAATGGGCGCCGGGAGAATCCGGGCGGATCTTCCGGCGCCTGCTCGACCTCTCCTCCCCCGCCTCCGCCGTCGGGCCGGCGCCCGTGCTGTCCATCTGGCCGGAAACCGCGGTGACCTTTCCGATCGACATGGCGCCCGAAGCGCAGCTGGTGATTCGCGAGACGCTCGGCCCTGGCGCGCTCGCGCTCGGCTCGCTCCGGCTGGACAAGGGGCCGCTGGCGCGGGTGGAGCCGGGGGCGAGATGGCGAAACAGTCTTTTTCTTCTTGATGAACAAGGGCTTTCGACCCCTTTCGACAAGATCCATCTGGTGCCTTTCGGCGAATATATGCCCCTCGCCGGTCTCATGGAGGAGATCGGAATCTCCAGCATCGCCGGGGTCGGCGGCGGCATCGTCGCCGGCGCCGACAATGTTCTGATGCGCCCTGCGGGAACGCCGGCCTTCTCGCCGCTGATCTGCTACGAGATGATTTTCCCGCGTGAAACCGCGCGCGCGGCGGCCTCCGGGGCCGAATGGCTGGTGCTTGTCACCAATGACGGCTGGTTCGGCGACTGGGCCGGGCCGGCGCAGCATTTCGCCATGGCGCGGACGCGCGCGATCGAAACCGGCCTGCCGGTGGCGCGTGCGGCGAATCGCGGCAGGTCGGCGATGATCGACCCATGGGGCCGCGCCTCTCCGCCGCTTTCGGGCGCGCGCGAAGGCGCGCTCGACGCTTATCTCCCCGCTTCCCTTTCCGCTCCGCCTTATTTTCGTCACGGTGAGATCCCTACTCTGGTCATGATTTGCGCGGCGGCGTTTCTGGCCTTCTTCGGTCGTCGTCGCGCTGGACGATAGTCGGACGCCGCGCTGAATCCGTCAGGAACGGAAGTGTGAACCAGCATGCGCCCCGGCTGTTGAACGGAGGTTTGCGTGCGGAAAATCCCGAATCCGGTGGACGCGCATGTCGGGGCCCGGTTGAGACTCCGACGCATGTCCATCGGCATGAGTCAGGAACGGCTCGGACGTCTTCTTGGCCTCACATTTCAACAGATCCAGAAATATGAGAAAGGCGCGAACAGGATCGGCGCCAGCCGCCTTTTCGCCATCGCGCATGTGCTCGACGCGCCGGTGCAGTATTTCTTCGACGATCTGCCGGCGGACGCCCGCGCCTCGCTGCCCGGTACCGCGCCCGAATGCGGCGATGGCGACGCGCCCGAGGATATCCGCATCTCCGGCAGCATCGTCAATGCGGAGGGGCTGGAGCTGACCCGCTCCTTCCACCGCATCGCCGATCCGGCGACGAGACGGCATCTGGCGGAGCTGGTCCGCTCCCTCGCGCGCGGGGCCTGAATCGCGTCGCGGTTGACCCCTTTCCGGCTGGCGCATACACCCGCGCCTGAATTTCTCTCCCCGATCCCTGCGACGGAATCGGCGTTTCAACGCGGAGGGCGGCGTAAATGGCGCGCAAGGACTATCTCTTCACCTCGGAATCCGTGTCCGAAGGGCATCCGGACAAGGTCTGCGACCGGATCTCCGACGCCGTGCTCGACGCGCTCATCGCCGAGGAGCCGGAGGCGCGCGTCGCCTGCGAGACCTTCGCCACCACCAACCGCGTCGTCATCGGCGGCGAGATCGGCCTGGCGGACAGGGCCAGGCTCGTCGATTACCGGGACCGGATCGGCGAGATCGCCCGCGACTGTATCCGGGATATCGGCTACGAGCAGGACAAGTTCCACTGGCGCGATGTGGAGATCACCAACCTGCTGCATGAGCAGTCCGCGCATATCGCGCAGGGCGTGGACGCGGCCGCGGACAAGGACGAAGGCGCCGGCGATCAGGGCATCATGTTCGGCTACGCCTGCGACGAGACGCCGGAACTGATGCCGGCGCCGATCCTTTACGCCCACGCCATCCTGAAACGGCTGGCCGAAGCGCGCAAATCCGGCGCCGAGCCGAAACTCGGCCCCGATGCGAAATCGCAGATCACCGTGCGCTATGTGGACGGAAAACCGGTCGGCGTCGCCTCGATCGTGCTCTCGACCCAGCATCTCGACCCGGAGCTGACTTCCGCCGATGTGCGCGCCATCGTCGAACCGCATATCCGCGCCACCCTGCCCGAAGGCTGGATCGACGCGACCACCATCTGGCATGTGAACCCGACCGGAAAATTCGTGATCGGCGGCCCCGATGGCGACGCCGGTCTGACCGGGCGCAAGATCATCGTCGACACCTATGGCGGCGCGGCCCCGCACGGGGGCGGCGCCTTTTCCGGCAAGGACCCGACCAAGGTGGACCGCTCCGCCGCCTACGCCGCGCGCTATCTGGCGAAGAACGTGGTCGCGGCGGGGCTCGCCTCGCGCTGCGCCTTGCAGCTTTCCTACGCCATCGGCGTCGCCCGGCCGCTCTCGATCCATGTTGACGCCTATGGGACCGGTCAGGTCGATGAGGCCGCGATCGAGAAGGCCGTCGCCAATGTGATGGACCTGACGCCGCGCGGCATCCGCACCCATCTCGGGCTGAACCGGCCGATCTATCAGCGCACCGCCGCCTATGGCCATTTCGGCCGCCAGCCCAACGCCGATGGCGGCTTCTCCTGGGAGAAGACCGACCTGGTGGAGGCGTTGAAGAAAGCGGTCTGAATTCGTCATGGGCAAGCTGACCCCGCGCGAGGACGGCGCGCCCTGGCGCAATTTCTACGGCCGCCGGCGCGGCAAGACGCTGCGCAAGGGCCAGCAGGCGCTTCTGGAGGATCGCCTGCCGGCGCTGTCTCCGCCCGGTGTGCTCTGGGCCTCGAATCCCGAACGCGCGCCGGTCGATTTCAACGCCATGGCCCCCGCGGCGCGGGAGGTCTGGCTGGAGATCGGCTTCGGCGGCGGCGAGCATCTTCTGGCCATGGCCGCGGCCAATCCCGATGTGCTGCTGATCGGCTGCGAGCCTTTCGTGAACGGCGTCGCCATGTGCCTCTCGGCGCTGGAGACGACGCCGCTGGAGAATGTCCGCATCCATGCCGGCGACGCGCGGGAGATTTTCGACGTGGCGCGGGACGGCGCCTTCGCCCGCATCTTCGTCAACTATCCCGACCCCTGGCCGAAGACGCGCCACCACGACCGCCGCTTCATCGGGCCGGCGAACCTGCCCCATCTCGCCCGGATCGCGGCGCCGGGCGCGCGACTGCATGTCGCTTCCGACATCCCCGACTATATCCGCCATAGCCTTGAGGCGCTCCGCGCCCGGCCCGAATTCCGCTGGACCGCCGAAGGCCCCGCGGACTGGCGCCGCCCCTGGGCGGACTGGCCCGGCACCCGCTACGAGGCGAAGGCGCTGCGCGAGGGGCGCACGCCCTGTTATCTGACTTTCACGCGGCGCTGAGGGCGTTCGCTCAGCGAAACCGCCCCTGCTCATCGGGCCAGACCCAGAGATCCTGCTCGGCGAGGATCGCCGCCACCACCGCTTCGGCGCGCGCTCTCGCATCCGGGCTCTGGCGAAGGAGCATGTCTTCCGTCTCGGCACCGACGAGATAATCGACCACCTCTTCCGGCCCCGCGCCCCGCCGCAATTGCGATGCCGCGGCGATCAGATAATGGTCATATTCATTGGCGAAACCCTCGTTCGCCGCATCATCCCATCTGCCCGGATGGCGGCCGTTCGTCCCCAGAAGACCGATCGGATCCCAGAGCGTCCAGCCGATATCGCGGAGCCTTGACAGTCTGACCCGTGGATGCGGCGAGAGCGCCATCGCCCGCGTCTTAGAGCGGCCAGAAGATCAGGATCGTCGGGATCGAGACCGCGATCACCAGCAATTCCAGCGGCAGGCCCATGCGCCAGTAATCGCCGAAACCATAGCCGCCGGGGCCGAGGATCAGCGTGTTGTTCTTGTGCCCGATCGGGGTGAGGAAGGCGCAGGAGGCGGCGACCGCCACCACCATCAGAAACGGGTCCGGCGAGACGCCGAGCGATTCCGCCATGCCGATGGCGACCGGCGCCGCGACGATGGCGGTCGCGGTGTTGTTCAGCACGTCCGAGAGCGTCATCGTCACCACCATCAGCAGCGTCAGCGCCACCCAGACCGGCGCGCCCTCGGTCGCGCGGGTCAGCAGATCGGCGATCAGCGCCGTCCCGCCCGAGCTTTCCAGCGCCGAGCCGAGCGGGATCATCGAGCCGAGCAGCACCACCACCGGCCATTCCACATGGTCGTAAACTTCGGAAAGCGGCACGATCCGCAGGATGGTGTAGAGCGCGACGACGACGCCCAGCGCGACCGGCATGTAGACCAGCCCGACGCTCGCCGCCGCCACCGCCGCGACGAAGATGCCGATCGCGGCCCATGTCTTGTCATCGGCGGTCACCGCCAGCCCCCGCTCGGCCAGCGGCAGGCAGCCGAGCCATTGGGTGGTGTCGCGCGCGGTCTCGGCCGGGGCCAGCAGCAGCAGGATGTCGCCGGGACGGACCTCGGTCTTGCGCACCTGCGAGTCGATCCGCCGGCCGCTGCGCGAAATGCCCATCAGCACCGCGTCGCGTCGCCATGACAGCCCGATGGCCTGCGCGGTCTTGCCGGCGATGCGGGCCTGTTCGGTGACGACCACCTCGAACAGATCCACCCCCTCGGCGGCGTCGAGCCGCGCCTGCCGCTCGCCATCGGCGAAACGCAGGGAAAGCGCGCTCCTGATCTCGTCCAGCGCCTCGGGCGTCGCCTCGATCACCAGCACGTCGCCGGCCCGTATCACCACATCGCGCGCCGTGCCGTAGCGGCGCCTGCCGTCGCGGATCAGGCCGAGAATGGCGACATCGGCGCTCTCGGCCTCCTCATAGAGCGAGCGGACCGGCTGGCCGATGATCTTCGCGCCCTCGGGCACGCTCAGCTCGGCCACATATTCGGTGATCTCGAACAGCGCGTCGCCGGCGCTGGTCTCCGCCCGTTGCGGGATCAGCCGCCAGCCGATCAGCGCGACGAAGGCGAGGCCGACAAGGGCGGTGACCGCGCCCACGGGCGTGAAATCGAACATGGAGAAGGGCGCGCCCAGCTTCTCCTCGCGGATCGAGGCGATGATGATATTGGGCGGGGTGCCGATCATCGTCGCCATGCCGCCGAGAATGGTCGCGAAAGAGAGCGGCATCAGGCTGAGCCCGACATTGCGCTTCGCCTTTTTCGCGGTCTGGATATCCACCGGCATCAACAGCGCCAGCGCCGCGACATTGTTCATGAAACCCGAAAGCGCAGCCCCGATTCCGCCCATGATCGCGATATGCCGCCCCAGGGGGCGCGCGCTGTCCACCAGCGTCCGGGTGATCAGGAAGACCGCCCCCGAACGCACCAGACCGGCCGAGACGATCAGCACCAGCGCGACGATGATCGTCGCCGGATGGCCGAAACCGGCGAAGGCCCGATCCGAGGGCACCACCCCCGTCAGCAGCCCGGCCAGCAGCGCGCCGAAAGCCACCAGATCATAGCGCCAGCGCCCCCAGATCAAGAGCGCGAAGACGGCACCGAAAATGGCGAAGAGAACGATCTGCTCGGTGGTCATCATCAGTTTCCCGGCTCGTCCCGCGCCAGCGGGTGTTTTTCAGCGACCAGCGCCTTCAGCCGCTCTTCCTGGACATGGG
>JBKECG010000186.1:0-7455 GCA_047974395.1 Pikeienuella sp.
CGTCGAGAAGACCCACTCCCGCGCGCCCACGCCGACGGGCGCCGCCGCCGAAGCCGGCCGGCGCCAGACTCGCACGCGATGATCGGGCGGCCCAAGCGGCCGCCCTTTCCGTTTCTCGGGCGCGCCCGTCACCCTCCCCCGAGAAAGAACCGGCCGCTATAGCCGCCCCGCCTGTCACATCAATGTTGTCAAGAATTGCTACTCGGGGATTCGAAATCAGCCGAGGCGCACATGATATCAGCTATAATCGTTCGCCGCGTAAGCAAGTCGTTCAACAAGGCGCGGCAGATTCTTGACGGCGTCGATCTGGAGATCGCCGAAGGCGAGATGGTGGCGTTGATCGGCGCGTCGGGTTCCGGCAAATCGACGCTGATCCGGCTCATGGCCGGGTTCGAGCAGATCGACGACGGCGAAGGCCGGATCGAGATCCTGGGCCAGTGCGTGCAGACCGGCGGCCGGCGCACGCCCGCCCAGCGCCGGCTCCGGCGCGAGATCGGGATCATCTTCCAGCAGTTCAATCTGATTGGGCGGCTGCCGCTGCTGACGAATGTGCTGGCCGGCAGGCTTGGCCGGGTTCCCGCCTGGCGCGGCAATCTGATGATCTTCCGGCGCGAGGACCGGATTCGCGCGCTGAAATGCCTGGAGCGGGTCGGCATGGTGGGTCATGCGCGCCAGCGCGCCTCGCAGCTTTCGGGCGGCCAGCAGCAGCGCGGCGCCATCGCCCGGGCGCTGACGCAGGAGGCGCGGATCATCCTCGCCGACGAGCCCATCGCCTCGCTCGACCCGGCCTCCGCCGACCGGGTCATGGAGATTCTCGGCGAGATCAACCGCAAGGACCGCTGCACGGTCCTGATCTCGCTGCATCAGATCGACCACGCCTTCCGCCATTGCAGCCGGATCATCGCGCTGAAGGACGGGAAGATCGTGTTCGATGGCCCGACCTCCGGCGTCAGCCGCGAGGATCTGGCCGCGCTCTACGGACTCGATCCCGCGCATGAAGAGTTCAGCAGACATGGGGGCGCGCGGCCATCCGCCGAACCCCGGCGGCCAACCGCCCCCATACGCGACACGGTCGGCGCCTGACGCCGCGCCATCGTCTTCGATCCTCAGAGGAGAGTTCAGAATGATCAGGAAACTTGCGGCCGCCGCGACCATCGTCGCCGCAGCCGCCGCCGCGCAGGCGGAGATGCCCGAACAGATCAATTTCGGCATCATCTCCACCGAATCCGCCTCCGCGCTCGAAGCCTCGTTCCAGCCCTTTCTCGACGACATGTCGAAATCGCTCGGCGCCGAGGTGAAGCCCTTCTTCGCCTCCGACTACGCCGGGGTGATCGAGGCGATGCGCTTCGGCAAGGTCGATCTGGCGTGGTTCGGCAACAAATCCGCGATCCAGGCGGTCGATCGCGCCGGCGGCGAGGTTTTCGCCCAGACGATCAAGGATGACGGCGAGCGCGGTTATTACTCGCTGCTGATCACGCGGGCCGACAGCGAGATCGACTCGCTGGAGGACGTGCTGAAATGCGACAAATCGCTGAATTTCGGCAATGGCGACCCGAACTCGACCTCCGGTTTCGCCATCCCCGGCTATTATGTCTGGGCGCTGAACGGCAAGACGCCGGAGGATTGCTTCAACCGCGTCACCTCCTCCAACCACGAGGGCAACGCGCTCGCGGTCGCGACCGGCAAGGTCGATGTCGCGACCAACAACACCGAGTCCATCTCCCGCCTGATGAAATCGCAGCCGGAAATGGCGGCGAAGCTGAAGGAGATCTGGCGCTCGCCGCTGATCCCCTCCGATCCTCTGGTCTGGCGCAGCGACCTGTCGGCCGATGTGAAGGAGAAGATCTATTTCTTCATGATGCAATACGGCCGCTTCGGCGATGAGGAGAAGGTCGCGCGCGAGCGCGAGGCGCTGGCCAATCTCTCCGACGGCTGGGGGCCGTTCCTCGCCTCCTCGAACGCGCAGCTTCTCGACGTGCGCCAGATCGAGGCGTTCAAGGCCAAGCTGAACGCCGAGCGCGATGGCGATGACGAGGCGCTGAAAGCCGCCAACGAGGAACTGGACCGGCTCGGCGAACTCGCCGAGATGTACGGCAAGGCCGGCTACTGACCCTTGCTTCCGGGCGCGCGGCCCCGCCGCGCGCCCTTTGCTTTTTCCAAAGCCCCTTCCCCCAAAACCGGTGTCTGGACCCGTGATCGACAAAACCCTCGCCGATGTGATCGCCGACAAGCCGCGCGCCCCGGAAATCTCCGCCGATGTGCTGCGCCAGCTGAAGCCGCAATGGAAGGACACCGCCGCCTACGCCGCCGGGGCGCTGATCATCGCCTTCGCGCTCGCGCTCGCCTACGGGCCGGCCGAGGTCTACAACTGGACGCTGCTGATCACCGACGCCCCGAACATGGCCGAATTCGCCGGCGGCTTCCTGACCCCGAATTTCGGCGACTGGCGGACCTATGCCGACAAGATGCTGGAGACGGTCTATATCGCGCTCTGGGGCACCTTCCTTTCGGTGCTTTTCGGCGTTCCTTTCGCGCTGCTGGCCTCCTCCAACATCGCGCCCTGGTGGATCGTGCAGCCGGTGCGCCGGCTGATGGACGCCTCGCGCGCCATCAACGAGATCGTCTTCGCCATTCTCTTCGTCGCCGCGGTCGGGCTCGGCCCTTTCGCCGGGGTGATGGCGGTCTTCGTCCATAATCTCGGCATCATCTCCAAGCTCTTCTCCGAAGCGGTGGAGGCGATCGACCCCCGCCCGGTCGAGGGCGTCCGCGCCACCGGCGCCGGGCGGTTGCAGGAGATCATCTACGCCGTGATCCCGCAGGTGCTGCCGCTCTGGTCCAGCCTGACGCTCTATCGGTTCGAGACCAATGTGCGCTCCGCGACCGTTCTCGGCATCGTCGGGGCCGGCGGCATCGGCTTCAGCTTCTACGAGGCGTTCCGGTCCTTCCAATATGACAAGGCCTCGGCGATCATCCTGATCGTGATCCTTTCGGTCACGCTGATCGACCTGCTGTCGTCCTATCTGCGGCGACTGATGATCTGAAGGAGCCGGCATGACCAAGCTCGGCGAGGCGCCGCTGATCCATCCGGGCGCGAAACTGCGCGCCTCCACCCTCGGCCGCTATGTCGAGATCGGCGAAGGCGCGGATGTGTTGGAAAGCACGTTCGGCGACTATTCCTATTGCGGCCGCCACAGCGAGATCGCCTATACCGAGATCGGCAAATTCGCCAATATCGCCCCCTTCACCCGGATCAACCCCGGCAATCACCCGACATGGCGGGCGAGCCAGCATCATTTCATGTATCGGGCCTCCTATTACTGGCCCGACGCTGCGGATGAGGACGGGTTCTTCCAGTGGCGGCGCGACGCCGCCTGCCGGATCGGGCATGACACCTGGATCGGCCATGGCGCGGTGATCCTCGCCGGGCGGAATGTCGGCGTCGGCGCTGTGGTCGGCGCCGGCGCGGTGGTCGCGGCGGATGTCGCGCCCTATTTGATCGTCGGCGGCGTTCCCGCGCGCCCGATCAAGCCCCGGTTCGATCCCGCCATCGCCGAACGGCTGATCGCGCTCGCCTGGTGGGACTGGCCGCATGAGGCGCTCCGCGCGGCGCTGGAGGATTTCCGCGCCCTGCCGGTGGAGGGGTTTCTGGAGAAATATGGCGGCTGATTCAGGCGAAATCCGCGGCGTCGATCAGCAATTCCACACGTTCGGCCACGAACCAGGTCATCCCGTGCTCCACCACGACGTCAGCCGGATCGACATTGCGGGCGACGGTTCTCAGCAGCGGCGCCTGCGGCGCGACGCGGAGATGGCGCGCCACCTCGCCCGAAGCCGGCTCCGCCGTCACCAGCGTCCGGGCGCGGCGGTAATCCTCAAGCCCGGCGCGACGGAGCGCCCCGGTCACCGAGCCCGTCTCGCGCAGAAGCGCCGGCAGATCGGGAAAGCGCCGGGCGGGAAAGACGCTTTCGGCGTAGGATATCGGCACCCCGTCGGCGCCGCCGAGCAGCACCGCCAGATGCACCGGCTCACCCGGCGCGATATCCAGCGCCGCCGCTTCGGCCTTGTTCGCGGGCAAGGTCTCCAGCCGCAGGAAGCGGCGCGAGCCTTCGCGCCCACCGCGGGCCAGATTCTCCATGAACCGCGTGCGCCGGCCAAGCGGATAGCGCAACGCCGGCGTCGCGGTGACGAAGACCCCGGCCCCCCGGCGCGCCGCCACCAGACCGGCGGCGCTCAGATCCGCCAGCGCCCGGCGCACGGTATGGCGATTGACGGCGAAACGCGCGGCGAGATCCGCTTCGCTCGGCAGTTTTCCACCCGGCGGGTAGCGGCCCCCGGCGATCTCGCCGGCCAGGGCCTCCCTGATCTGGCTCCATACCGGAGCGGTTTCGGTGGTCATGGAAAGTTCACATCCATTTCGTTGCGGCGCGCCCTTTATTTGTATAGTTGTTGAGTTATCGAGACAACAGCCGAGTCGCCATCGTGACCGAACCATCCGCCAACCAGCCCGAGCGCGCCGCCTGGATGGGCCTTCTGGCCAGCGCCCCGCCCGATCTTCTGGAAAAGGGGCTGGGCCGGCTCGGGCCGGAGCCGGATTTCGAATGGTTGCGCGCCCCCGAAATCGGCGCGGTGATGACCCGCGGCCGCGCCGGGGGGACCGGCGCGCCGTTCAATCTGGGCGAGATCACCGTCACCCGCTGCGCGCTCAGGCTGAGGGACGGGACCACCGGCCACGCCTATGTCGCCGGCCGCGACAAGGAAAAGGCCCGCCGCGCCGCGATCTGCGACGCGCTGATGCAGGGCGAGCGGGCGGCGGAGATGCGCGAAGCGGTGCTGGAGCCGGTCGCGAAGGCCCTCTCGGAACGGCGCGCCCATCTGGCCGGCAAGGCCGCCGCGACCAAGGTCGATTTCTTCACGCTGGTCAGGGGAGAGGACTGATGCGCGCCGATGCGCTTTCGGGCGGTTTCGGGGACCCTTCCGCCGACGCCGCCTTCGCCTTTCGCGCCGCGCTCGACGCGATGGCGCGGCCGGGAACGATCCGCGATATCGCCGGCGCCGCGCCGCCTCCGCCGCTCTCTCCGGCGGCGGGCGCGCTGATGCTGGCGCTTTGCGACCCCGAAACCCCGGTCTGGCTGGCCCCCTCGCTGGCGACGGAGGATGTCCGCCGCTGGCTCGCCTTTCACGCCGGCGCCCCGCTCGCCCCCCGCGCCGAGGCGCGCTTCGCCTTCGGCCGGTGGGAGGAGATGGCGCCGCTTTCCGATTTCGCCATCGGGACGGATGAATATCCCGACCGTTCCGCCACACTTGTGGTGGAGGTCGGCGCGCTGGAAGGCGATGACCGTCTGACCGGCCCCGGAATCGAGACCGAGGCGTTTTTGCGCCTGCCCGACCCGGCGGCGCATCGCGCCAACCGGGCGCTGTTTCCGCTCGGGCTGGATGTCTTCCTGACCTGCGGCGCGCGCCTCGCGGCGCTGCCCCGAACCGTGAGGGTCGGCTGATGTATGTCGCGGTCAAGGGCGGCGAGCGCGCCATCGACAACGCCCACGCCTGGCTGGCTGAGGTTCGCCGGGGCGATCCGGCCATCGCCGCGCTCTCGGTCGCGCAGATCCGCGAGCAACTCGCCGTCGCGGTGGCGCGGGTGATGGCCGAAGGCTCGCTTTACGACGCCGATCTCGCCGCGCTGGCGATCAAGCAGGCGCGGGGCGACATGATCGAGGCGATCTTCCTGATCCGCGCCTATCGCACCACCCTGCCCCGTTTCGGCGCCTCCCGCCCGGTGGATACGGGCGCGATGCTCTGCATACGCCGGGTCTCCGCCACCTACAAGGACGCGCCGGGCGGGCAGGTTCTGGGACCGACTTTCGACTATACGCACCGGCTGCTGGATTTCACGCTGGCGGCGGAGGGGGAGGCCCCCGCAGGGCCGGAATCCGCAGAGAACGCTTCGCAGGCGGCGCCGAAAATCGCCGCCATCCTCGACCGCGAAGGGCTGATCCAGGACGAGCCCCCAAGCGAGGAGACCCCGCCCGACCTGACCCGCCAGCCGCTGCTGCTGCCGGCGGATCGCGCGCTGCGATTGCAGGCGCTGACGCGGGCGGATGAGGGCTTCCTCCTCGGCCTCGGCTATTCCACCCAGCGCGGCTACGCCCGCACCCACGCCTTTGTCGGCGAGCTGCGCATCGGCCTCGTGGCGGTGGAGCTGGACATCCCCGAGCTTGGCTTCGCCATCGAGATCGGCGAGATCGAGTTGACCGAATGCGAGACGGTGAACCAGTTCAAGGGCTCGAAAACCGAACCGCCGCAATTCACCCGCGGCTATGGGCTGGTCTTCGGCCAGTCCGAGCGGAAAGCCATCTCCATGGCGCTGGTGGACCGCGCGCTGCGCTGGCGCGAGCTGGGCGAGGATTTCGTCGGCGCCCCGGCGCAGGACGAGGAATTCGTCCTCGCCCATGGCGACAACATTCAGGCCACGGGCTTCGTCGAGCATATCAAGCTGCCGCATTATGTGGACTTTCAGGCCGAGCTTGAACTGGTCCGCGCCATGCGACGCGACGCGATAACGGCGAGGGAGGCGGCGGAATGAGCGGCTCCGAATATAATTTCGCCTATCTGGACGAGCAGACCAAGCGGATGATCCGCCGGGCGCTGCTGAAAGCGGTGGCGATCCCCGGTTATCAGGTGCCCTTCGCCAGCCGCGAGATGCCGATGCCCTATGGCTGGGGCACCGGCGGGGTGCAGGTGACGGCGGCCTGCCTGACGCCCGACGACACGCTGAAAGTGATCGACCAGGGCGCGGACGACACCACCAACGCGGTTTCAATCCGCAAGTTCTTCGAGCGCACCGCCGGCGTGGCCACCACCGAGGAGACCGCGAAGGCGAGCCTGATCCAGACCCGCCACCGCATCCCCGAACGCCCGCTGACCGCCGATCAGATCCTCGTCTATCAGGTGCCGATCCCGGAACCCTTGCGCTTTCTGGAGCCGCGCGAGACCGAGACGCGGAAGATGCATGCGCTTGAGGAATACGGGCTGATGCATGTGAAGCTCTATGAGGATATCTCCCATAACGGCCATATCGCCACCGCCTACGCCTATCCGGTGAAGGTGGAGGGGCGCTATGTGATGGACCCTTCGCCGATCCCCAAATTCGATAATCCGAAACTGGAGACCCCGGCGCTGCAACTTTTCGGGGCCGGGCGCGAGCAGCGGATCTACGCCATCCCGCCGCATACGCAGGTCGTGAGCCTCGATTTCGAGGATCACCCGTTCGAACGCGGCGGCGCCCCCGGCGATTGCGCGCTATGCGGCGCGCCGGAAAGCTATCTGGACGAGATCATCACCGACGATAAGGGCGGGCGGATGTTCGTCTGCTCCGACACCGACTATTGCCGCGAGCGGCGCGAGGCCGGGCATAAAGGGGTTGAAGGATGAGCGGGCCGCTTCTCTCCGTCAGGAACC
>JBKECG010000220.1:0-2147 GCA_047974395.1 Pikeienuella sp.
GGATGCCGGCCCGGGCCCGCGCGGGCGCGGCGCCGTCAAAGGCCCAGGCGCGGGCGTCGAGCCAGGCGTCTCCGGCCGCGCGCCGCCCCTCGGCGCTGGACTCCGCCGCTGCGGCGGCCAATCCCACCCCAGAGCCGCCCGGCGCCGGGCCATAGACGCGGGGGCCGGGCGCGCACCCGGCGAAAGGGTTCCAGTCCGGCGCCTCGTCGCGCGCCGAGAGCGCGCGCACCGCCTGTCCGAAAAGCGTCGAACGCGTGGGGAAGACATCGCGGAAGAGGCCCGAGACCCGCAGCGTCACGTCGATGCGCGGGCGGTCGAGCTCGGCGATGGGAATGATCTCCACGCCGGAAACCCGGGCGGAGCCTTCGTCCCAGACCGGTTTCGCGCCGAGAAGATGCAGCGCCATGGCGAATTCCTCGCCCGCGGTGCGCATGGTCGCCGAACCCCAGAGATCGACGACAAGGCCCTTCGGCCAGTCGCCTTCCTCCTGAAGATGCCGGCGCATCAGCTCCTCGGCCAGCTTCACCCCCTGCGCATGGGCGGCGCGGCTGGGGACGGCGCGGGGATCGACGGCGAAGAGGTTGCGCCCGGTCGGCATCACGTCGCGCCGCCCGCGATAGGGGGAGCCGGCGGGGCCGGGGGCGACGCGCCGGCCGCTTATCGCCGCAAGGAGGCCGACGCGTTCGGCTTTGGCCATCGCCCTGTCCTCGTCCGGGCCGGCGCGGCCATAGACATGCAGCCCGTCGCCGAAACGGCTTTCCTTCAGGTCGCAGACGAAACGGTCGATTCTCGTGATCGCTTCGGCCGGAGAGGCGGCGCGGTCGAGGCCCAGATCCTCCTCTACCCCATGCGCCTGCGCCTCGGCGCGGATATCGGCGATCAGCCGGCCGCGCCGGCCCGGGTCCAACCCGTCGGCGTTGGAGAATTCATCCAGTAGCGCCTCCAGCCGCGAAAGCGCCTCGGGCGCGCCGGCCTTCCTCAGCGGCGGCGGCATATGGCCGAGCGTGACCGCGCCGAGCCGCCGCTTGGCCTGCGCCGCCTCGCCCGGATCGTTGACGATGAAGGGATAGATCACCGGCAAGGGGCCAATCAGCGCCTCCGGCCAGCAATCGGCGGAGAGGGCGACGGATTTGCCCGGCAGCCATTCCAGCGTCCCATGCGCGCCGACATGGATCAGCGCATCGGCGCGGAAGACGTGGCGAAGCCAGAGATGGAAGGCGACATAGGCGTGACGGGGCGTGCGCGAAAGATCATGGTAATCGTCTGCGCGCGCCGCCCGCAGGCCGCGTTCGGGTTGCAGCGCCACAAGCGCCCCGCCGCGCGTCAGGGCGCGGAAACGGAAGGCGCCCGCAGCCACGTCCGGGTCGTCCTCCGGCGCGCCCCAGGCCGCCGTCAGTTCTTCCTGCAACGCAGGGGGCAGGGCGGCGAGCGCGGCGCGGTGCGCCGCGAGAGGCCATGCCATCGCGGCTTCGCCCAGCGCCCGCGCCAGCGGCGCGCCCTTCGCGCCATGGCCGAGATCGTCGAGGATCGCCTCGGCCGAGGCCAGCGCGTCCAGCCCGACGGCGTGGGCGAGGTTCCAGTCTTTGCCGGGATAGGTCGAAAGCACCACCGCCATTCGCCGTTCGGCCGCCGGCTTCGCGCCCAGCCGCGCCCAGGCGACGGTGCGGGCGGCGGCGGCCTCGATCCGGTCGGGGCGGGGGCGATGGCGCAGAAGCGCCGTCTCCAGCGCCTTGTCGCGCGGGCGCGGGGCCTTGAAGGAGACGGCGCCGGCGAAGATCCGCCCGTCCACCTCCGGCAGCACCACATGCATGGCCAGATCGGCGGGGGAGAGGCCGCGCGCCGCCTCCGCCCAGTCCGCCTCGGTCGAGGTCGCGAGCGCGGCCTGGATCACCGGAACCCCCGGCCCGTCCAGCGGGCTGGCGCCGTCTTCGCCCTTCGCCGAAAAGGCGGTGAGGTTCAGGATCGCGGCGGGCGGGGTCTCCGCCAGCGCCGCCGCCATGAATCGCGCGGCCTTGGGCGCCTTCAGCGAGGGCGCGAAGAGCCCGCAACTGGCGAAACCCTCCTCGCGAAGCCGGCGAATCAGCGCCGCGACCGGCGCGACGTCATCGGCGGCGAGATGGGCGCGGTAGAAGACAACCGGGATGAAC
>JBKECG010000240.1:0-3124 GCA_047974395.1 Pikeienuella sp.
CGGTGCGCCCGCCAACATACAAAACGGGACTTCCGCCAGCCTGCTTTCCCCCTCGCCCGGCGTCTTCCAGCGCAGGCGCAGGAAGGCGATCTCGTTCGCGTCATTCGCCGCCCCGGTCTCCGTCGCCGTCTCCGTCGCGTAGCGGAGCGGATCGACCCGGATATCGCCGCCGACGGGCGTGTATTCATAGATCGCCGTCACCCGATGGCCGGCGCCGATCTCGCCCGCGTCCACCTTGTCATTGTTGAAATCCTCGCGCGCCAGCGCCCGGCTTTCATAACCGATCAGCCGGTAATCGGCGACGAGGGCGGGGTTGAACTCCACCTGGATCTTCACGTCGCCGGCGACCGGAACCATGGAGGAAAGCTCGTCCACCAGCGTCTTTCGCGCCTCGCTCAGCGTGTCGATATAGGCGGCCTGCCCGTTCCCGGCCTGGGCCAGAACCTGCATCGCCGCGTCGTTGAGATTGTCGAGCCCGAAGCCGAGCACCGAGAGATAGACGCCGCTGTCGCGCTTCCTTTCGATCAGGGCCTCCATCGCCTCGTCCGAACTCGGGCCGATGTTGAAATCGCCGTCGGTGGCCAGGATCACCCGGTTCACCGCCTCCGGGTCGAACCGGTCCTCGGCCAGCCGATAGGCGGTCTCGATCCCTTCCGCCCCGGCGGTGCCGCCGCCGGCGGCGAGCCTCTCCAGCGCGTCGAGGATCGTGCGCCGCTCCGCCGCTTTCGTCGGCTCCAGCGCGATGGTGGAGGAGCCGGCGTAGGTGACGATGGCCACCGTGTCGTCGGGGCGCAGCCCGTCCAGCATCAGCCGGAGCGAGGTGATCAGCAGCGGCAGCTTGCTCTGCTCCGCCATCGAGCCCGACGTGTCGATCAGGAAGGTCAGATTGGCCCGCCTGCGCTCCGCCGGCAGATCGGCGCGCAGGCCGATCTCCAGCAGTTTCCGCCCCTTCGCCCAGGGCGCGTCCATGACCGTGGTCTTGACGCTGAAGGGCCGGTCGGCGGATTCGGGCGCCGGATAGTCATAGGGAAAGTAATTGATCAGCTCCTCCGTCCGGACCGAGGCCGGGTCGGGCATCGCCCCGGCGTTGAGCCAGCGGCGCATCACGGCGTAGGAGGCCGTGTCCACATCGACGGAGAAGGTGGAGACCGGCGCCTCTGCGACCAGCTTCACCGGATTCGCGTCATGGGCGGTGAAACGGCCGCGATTTTCGGGTTGCGCGAAGCCGGGCTCGTATTGCGGCGCCGGCGCGATCAGCGCCGGGGCCTCGCCGATATCGACCAGCGCGCCGGCCGCAGGCGCGCTTCCGCCGTCCGCGGCCGCGGGCGAGGCCATGCGCGTGCGCACATTGTGGTTGATCGGCGCGTTCTTGTCCTGCATCCGCGCGGCCGCCTGCGGCGCCGCGACTTCCGCGACGGTCGGGGCGGGCGGGGCCGGGTCGATCAGCGCCGGCGGCGCATCGCGCCAGATCGCGAATGTCGCCAGCGAAAGCGCCGCCAGCGAGGCGCCGCCAAGGAAAGCGCCGCGGCGCGGCGAGATATGGTTCAGCATGGTCATCAGTCTGCTCCCGAAAGATTGCTTCCGGGATGTCAGACGCGCGGGGGCGGCGCTTTCTTGGGGCGTTTCGGAAAATTCCTCGTCAAAGGCGCGCATGGCCGCTTCGAAGGCGTCCTTGCGGGCCTTCGGCGCCGG
This sequence comes from Pikeienuella sp., assembly GCA_047974395.1. Classification (GTDB taxonomy): domain Bacteria; phylum Pseudomonadota; class Alphaproteobacteria; order Rhodobacterales; family Rhodobacteraceae; genus Pikeienuella. The sequence goes on from JBKECG010000240.1 coordinate 1,693, forward strand.
GGTCGGCGCGGCGCGCATCGCCGCGCGCAGCTTTTCGGTTTCGTCGCTCATGGAACCTCCGCCGCCGCCATCGCGGACAACGCCTTTTTGATTTCGGACATGCGCCAGGCGATGGTGCCGGGCGCCACGCCCAGGATTTCCGCCGCCTCGGCCTGCGACAATTCTTCGCCCACCACCAGCGCCGCCGTCTCCGCCAGATCGGGTTTCAACGCCGCCATGGCGCGGGCGAGCCAGCCGGCCATGGCCTCCGCCCCGTCATCGCCGGCATGCAGCCCGGCTTCGGCGGCGTAGGCGGCGGTGGCGCGGTTGCGCGCGCCCTCCCGCCGCGCGGCGTCGCGCACGGCGTTCAGCGCGACGCGATGGAGCCAGGTCGCGAACCGCGCCTCGCCCCGGTAATTTCTCAGCGCCCGCGGCAGTTTGGCGCAGATCTCCTGCGTCAGGTCCTCGGCCAGGTCGCGCCGCCCGGTCAGCCGCCAGGCGAGCCGGAACAGCCGGTCGTAATGCCGGTTCAGGAGCGCCGCGAAAGCCGCCCTGTCGCCATGGCCGGCCGCTTCCGCCAACGCTTCGTCATCAGATTTCATTCTCATCCTGCTCTTCAGACGCGCCAGCGCGGCCCGATCTTGGCGCCGGCGCCGAAAATATTCCGTCGCAGGGCGGTTGGTTGAGAAATGACCGTCTTTTTGCTATATTCAACCCGCGTCGGCATGGCGCGGACTCTAGGAGGATCTCGTTCTGCATGAACGGATTGAGGCGGGCGTCATGACGCGCCCGACAGCGGCGGCGCCCGCGGCGCGCGGGCATGAAGCGGTCGACGAACTGCTTTCCCATATTCTGGACAGGCTCGATCAGGACAAGGCCGAGGAGATCGTGACCATTGATCTGCGCGGCAAATCCGCTATGGCCGATCACATGGTCATCGCCTCCGGCCGCTCGACGCGGCAGGTCTCGGCGCTGACCGAAAAGCTGGTCGAATCGCTGAAGCAGGATCTCGGCTGCGCGACCCGGGTCGAGGGCAAGAGCGCGGGCGACTGGGTTCTGGTCGATGCGGGCGACGTGATCGTCCATATCTTCCGCCCCGAGGTGCGCGAGTTCTACCAGCTCGAAAAGATGTGGCTGCCCGAGATCGCCGACAACCCGGCCCGCATGGCCTGAGCGGCCGGCGGGGTGCGCATCGCGATCCTGGCCATCGGCCGCCAGAAGGGCGGGCCGGAGGCCGCCCTTGTCGCCGACTATCTGAAGCGTTTCGACGCCGCCGGGCGGGCCATGGGCCTCGGCCCGGCGCGTTTGCAGGAGATCGAGGACAAGAAGCGCGCCGGCGAAAGCCGCCGGTTGCGCGAGGCGCTCCCCCAAGGCGCCGTCGCCGTCGCGCTGGATGAGCGTGGGGAGGCCCTGACCAGCCCCGATTTAGCCCCGCGGGTCGCCCCCGAACCCG
>JBKECG010000325.1:0-1549 GCA_047974395.1 Pikeienuella sp.
TCGCCGACCAGACCGAATAGCGCCCGCCGACCCAGTCCCAGAAGCCGAACACCCGTTCGGGCGCGACGCCGAAAGCGCCGGTCGCCTCCAGATTGGTGGAAACCGCCGCCATGTGCCGCCCCGGCTCCGCGACGCTCCGCCCGAGCCAGTCGCGCATCGAGCGGGCGTTGGTCATCGTCTCCTGCGTGGTGAAGGTCTTGGAGGCGATCACCGCCAGCGTCGTCTCCGGGTTCAGCCCGGCCAGCGCGTCGGTCAGATGCGCGCCATCGACATTGGAGACGAAATGCAGCCGCGGCCCGTCATGATCCGACCTGAGCGCCCGCACCGCCATGGCCGGGCCGAGATCGGAGCCGCCGATGCCGATATTGACCACATCGGTGAAACGCCCGCCCCCGACCGGCGCGAAACGTCCGTCGCGGACATCCTCGGCGAAGGCGAGGAAGCGGTCGCGGACCTCTCCGACCCCGGCCGGAACGCCCGGGAGCGCGCCCCGCAGCGCCATGTGCCAGACGGCGCGCTTTTCGGTCTCGTTGATCGGCTCGCCGGCCGCCATGGCGTCGCGGCGCCCGAAAACGCCCCGCGCCCCGGCCAGCGCCAGCAGCGCGTCCAGCGCCGCTTCGTCGATCTTCTCCTTCGAAAGATCGACCAGAAGACCGTCCAGCCGGAAGGCGAATTTCGCGAACCGGCCGTCATCCGCCGCGAAAAGCGCGGAAAGGTCGGTCGCCTTCAGCCGCGCCGCATGCGGCCCCAGCGCCGCCCAGGCGGCCTCACTCACGCCTTCGCCCCCAGCGCCGCGGCGTCGCGGGCCAGCGCCTCGATCCCGGCCCAGTCGCCCGCCTTCACCATCGCCGCCGGCGCGACCCAGGAGCCGCCGGCGCAGAGCACGTTCGGAAGCGATAGATAATCGCGGGCGTTGCCGGGGCTGACCCCGCCGGTCGGGCAGAAGCCGATCGCGGCGAGCGGAGAGGCCAGCGCCTTCAGCGCCGGGGCGCCGCCCGAACTTTCAGCCGGGAAGAATTTCATGAAGTCATAGCCCCGCTCCAGAAGCCGCATCGCCTCCGAGGCGGTGGCGGCGCCGGGCAGCATCGGCAGACCCTCCTCCTCGGCCGCGTCCAGCAGCCGGTCGGTCGCGCCGGGCGAGACGCCGAAACGCGCCCCGGCCGCCTTCGCCGCCTTCACATCGGCCGGCGTCAGCAGCGTGCCCGCGCCGACAACCCCGCCGGGAACCGAGGCCATCGCCCGGATCGCGTCGAGCGCGGCCGGGGTCCGCAACGTCACCTCCAGCGCCGGCAGCCCGCCGGCGACCAGAGCGCGGGCGAGGTTTTCGGCGGCGCCCGCATCCTCGACCACCAGAACCGGGATGATCGGCGCCAGCGCCGCGATCTCGCGCGCTCTGGCGCTGGCTTCTTTCGGCGTCACCGGCATGTCATTCACTCCAAATCCAGGCATTGACGGATGGTGAAACTCCGGCCCGCAGAGCCGCGCGTCAAGGGGCGGCGCGTTCAGGGCTCTTCAGCAGGCGCCGCCGACCAAAGGCGACGCAGAGCAT
>JBKECG010000349.1:0-1989 GCA_047974395.1 Pikeienuella sp.
CGTCGCGGCACGCCGAAGCGCTTCGGAAGTTTCGGGATGGGGCGAGATGGGGCTTGAAATGACAACGGCCCGGAGCGGCCCGCTGACGGGCGTCTCGCTCGTCAGGCTACGCCGAGACCCCGCCGCCGCCAACCCCGTTTAAAAACGGCCCATACCCCCTTCAAACTCGATGCGCGGGGCCGGGCGGACGCCGCCGGCGCGTCCGGATGGCGCGAGGCGTTGATTTTCCCGGCCGGGAGGCGCATATTTCAGAAGCGCGCCTGAGCCAGGATGACCGGTCGTGGGCCGTGGGGGAGTGCCGCCCCCCCAGGCGCGCATCAACTCCCTCTCCGTAAATCATCCATCACCGCCACTGCGTCGGCGCCACTTCTCCAGCTGCTTCGGATTGGAGCGGTGGAACGATGTGATGTAGATCTCCGCCTTGTCCTGGGTTGCCTTGAGGACGATCCGCCAGAGCTTGCCGCGGACCTCCACAAACGCCACCCGCGACCGGTCGTCCGGAAACACGTCCGGCCCGTCGAACGCCTCCTGTGTCAGCGCCAGCAGATCCAGCGCGGCGTCGCCATGCTTGCGCCGCTCCTTTTCGGCCGTCTCGCTCGAATAGAGCGCGACGCGGGTTTTCGCGCCGAGCGCCTCGGCCGCGCTTTCGGAGAGCATCGCCACCGGAACCGCACCCGAGGCGCTCCCCTCGTGAATCCGCCGCGCCCGCCAGCTCGTCGCCATGTCGAAGATGGCGGCGCGGGCCACCGCCGGGTCGGCGCCCTCCAGCCGCCCAGCCAGATGCGCGTCGAGATTGGCCATCCGCGCCTTGCCCGGATTGCCCGCCCAGGCCGGATCGACGCCGCGCGGAACCCGCCTGACCTCGCCGCTGCGCGGGTTGCGCCACTCGCGCCACTGCATCGCCGGCTCCTCGGAGATCCCGCGCCGCTCGGCCTCGCGCGCCGTGATCTGGCGCACATGGCATTTGCAGCCCCAGCCGTTCGGCGGGAACCAGTGATCCCAGAAGGGATGATCTACCGGATAGATCAGCCCCTCCCGCGCTTGATGCTCGATGCGGTGCTCTCGGCTCGGGCCGAGGAGATAAAGGAAATAAGGCAGCGCCCGCTTGGTGCGCTGCGCGCGCTCCCATTGCCCGGCCGCATGGGCGGCGCGCATGTTCGCCCGCCAGATCGTGCGCAGCCGGCGGGGCGAGCCGAGACGGGCGGAGACAGGCTTTCCGGTCGCCGGGTCGACCATGTCCTTGCGCCCCCACCAGCCGAGCGCCCGCAGGCGCGGCTCCAGATCCTGCCGGAATGCTTCGTAGGTCAGCCCTTCGTCCATCGCCTTTTGCAGCCCCTCACGGATCGCGTCCAGCACGTCGAGCTGCATGGCCTTGGCCACGGTGAAGGCGGCGGCGTGCTCCTCCGGCTCGAAATCCATCCAGGAGAAGCTCTCCCGGTTGGACTTGCCCTTCATGAAACGCTCGACCTCCTCGGGCGGGCCGGTCCTGAAGGCGTAGCCGGGCTTGTCGGAATATTCAGCCACCGCCTTTATCCATCGCCTTCGTCGCCCCGGGCGCGGGCGCGGAAGGTGGCGGCGACCAGCTGGCCGATCATCTCGCTTGCGTCCATCTCGCCGCTCAGCTCCGGCAGACGGGCCAGCGCCTCTTCATAACTCCCGGCTTCGCGGAGCATCGCCTCCAGCGGGCCGAGGACCGGGGCCGTGATCTCCTCCCAGCCCTCCATGGTCTCGCCCTCGATCTCGTCGAGCGGCGCGTAGGGATCGGTTCGAGCGGCGTTCAAGGCCCGATTGAGGACCGGTTGAGCGGCGGGCGCGGCGGAGGGCCTGACGCCGCCGAAGACCTCGTCATCGCCCTCCGGCGCCGTCAACCCCAGCTTGCTGCGGATATCGGCGGCGCGGAAGGTCAGCCCCCGGTCAGCCAGCGCCGTCATCGCCTCGACCAGCGCCTTGACGTCCTCGGGCTCCTCCACCGGGATGGCGATCTTCGGA
>JBKECG010000355.1:0-1693 GCA_047974395.1 Pikeienuella sp.
CGTCGCGCGCGGCGGGGTGGTTGGCCTCTTCACCGGGTTGATGGATCGGCTGCGCAGCAAGCGCTCTGAAAAGGACGCGCAGGGGCTCGCGCAGACGGCCGGCGGGGCGGGATCATGAACGTGCAAACCGCCATCGCCGGCGACGCGCTGCACGCCGAACGCATCTGCAAATCCTTCGGCGGGCTCGAGGTCTTCCACGATGTGAGCTTCACTCTGAAGCCCGGCGATCTTCTGGGTGTGATCGGGCCGAACGGTGCGGGCAAGACGACGATGATCAACATCATCTCCGGCCGCCTGCCGCTGACTTCCGGCGAGGTTCGCCTCGGAAAGACGCGCATCGACGGCCAGCCCGTCTTCGATAATGCTGGCCGGGGGCTGGTGCGCAGCTTCCAGCAGACCGCAACCTTCAACGGCTACAGCATTGAGGACAATCTCACCTCGGCACTGCGCTTCTCTGGACGCGACCGTTCGGTGCTGGAGCGACTGGCGCCGCTACTGCACCGCTTCGGACTGGTGGAGAACTGGACCCGCAACGCCGAAGTGCTGCCCTACGGTCTGCAGAAGATGCTCGGCCTCACCATGGCGCTGGCCACGCAGCCGCGCATGCTTCTGCTCGACGAGCCGGCGGCGGGGCTGGAGAAATCCGAGCGCGGCAATGTCGACGCCTATGTGCAGTTCGCGCGTGAGGAGTTCGGTTGCGGCGTGCTGCTGGTCGAGCATGACATGGACCTGATCAAGCGGCTCTGCCCCGAGGTGATCGTTCTGGACGGCGGCCGCCTGATCGCCGAGGGCGCGCCCGCCGAGGTTCTGACGCGAAAGGACGTGATCGACGCCTATCTGGGCGGCAGCGACGAGGCGGAGGACGATGCTCAGCATTCGTGACCTACATGTCGCCTATGGCGGCACCCGCGCCGTGGACGGGATCGACCTGGAAGTGGCGGCTGGTCAGACTGTACTGCTGATCGGCGCAAACGGCGCCGGCAAGTCCAGCCTCATCAACGCCGTGATCGGGCTCGTGCGCAGCGCGCGCGGACAGGTGACCTTCGATGGTCAGGATCTCGGCAGGCTCTCAAGCGACGCCCGCGCCCGTTGCGGCATCGGCTATTCGCCCGAGGGGCGCCGAGTCTTCGCCTCGATGTCGGTGAGGGACAACGTCCTCGCTGGCGCGGCGCGGCTTTCTCCGCGCGAACAGGCCCGGCGCTGGGACAGTCTCGCCGAAAGCTTCTCGTTCCTCGCCGAACGCCAGTCGCAGGCGGCGGGGGAGCTTTCGGGCGGCCAGCAGCAGATGGTCGCCATCGCCCGCGCAATGAGCGGCGCGCCGAAGCTGCTGCTTCTCGACGAGCCATTCCTCGGTCTTGCGCCGGTCTGGATCCAGCAGATTTCCGCCGCCGTGCGGCGGATGCAGGAAGAAGGCATCGCCGTTCTGATGACCGAACAGATGGCGCGGCCCGCACTGAAGATCGCGCATTACGGCCACGTAATGCGCTCCGGCCAGATACGCAGGTCCGGCACAACAGACGAAATCAAGGGCGCAGCGCTCGAGGAAGAATACCTCTGAGCGCCGTCGCCCGGACAGGAGATGGCATGAATGAGCGGTGAGCGGTCGATGCGCCCGATGCTGTTAAGGTGTTGGGAGAGGCGGATAGGTTTCAGGCTGGATGTGAATTCTAGGGCGCTTGACCCTGTACAGGAG
>JBKECG010000470.1:0-7506 GCA_047974395.1 Pikeienuella sp.
CCGCCCGGTCGGGGGCGCGGCCGGGGCCCGGCCCGCCCAGCCGCGCGACCTCTCCCGCGTCGCCGCAGCCGCCCTCGCCGCGCCGGACGGAGGGGCTCCCCCCCGGCGCGAAGGGCGCGTCCCCATCCGCCCCCCGGATCTCGCGCCGGGCGGAGACCACGGCCCCCCGCCCCTCGCCCTTGTCGGCGACGCCGAGAATGCGGAGCTTCGCCCGGATCCGGCCGGCGGTCGGCGCGGGCCGATGCAGGGTCAGCCGCTCCTCGCCATGCACGACGCGAGTCACATCCGCGCCGAATTCCGGCCGCAGCACCCAGCGTTGGAAGCCCATGGTCGTCGGCTGGGTCGGCGCGGCGCGAAAGGCCGGGTCCTGCTCGTTGATGTATTTCAGCCGCTCGGGATCAAGCGGCGCGTCGCCAAGGCCGACGCCGAGCGCGTAAAGGCTCGCGTCGCGCGCGGTCAGTTCCTGCTCGATCTCGGGGAAATCGAATGCGATCAGGCGGCGAGGGTCGAGAACCATGGCGTTCCTTCCTGTCAGCTTCCGGCGGGGCGCGATATGGCCCCAATAAATTTCTGAAATAGAAAAATTTGAGCTTGCGGCATCCCTGCGCCAGGGCGGATGGACACCCTCACGCCACGCCCATATCAACCGTATCATACGGCGAATGCAAGTGTGGATCGACGACGCGGATGGAAAACACCTTGCGCGCAGCAGGCGTGATATTTACGATATAAAGAACAAGACAAGAGGGCGCGCACGCCCCGAGCCGGGAGGACGCCCCTTGGCCAGGGCCGAAACCATGCGCGCCTTCCGTCTGGCGGGGCGCGCTCTCCCGGAGATTGCGGCCATCATCGGCCATGGCGCCGGCGCGCGACCGAAGCCTATCGACGCCACCGACAAGGCGGCGCGACCATATCGGAGGAACGACAGGATGATCACGACCAGGGCATGCGCTGCGATGGGGGTGGAGAAGCCGATCTTCGGGTTTTCCCACAGCGTCGCGGTGACGGCGGCGATCAGCAGGGCCGGCGGGCTGGGCGTCTATGGCGCCACCCATCTCAGGCATGACGAGATCCTGGCCGTCGCGGAGCAGCTCCGCGCGCTTTGCGGCGACAAGCCTTTCGGGATCGACCTGCTGCTGCCGCAATCGGTGGGCGATGAGACCGATCTGGAGACGGTGCGCGCGGGACTGCCCGAGGAGCATCGGAAATTCATCGCCTATATCGAAGAGAAATACGATGTGCCGCCGCCGAAGGCCGGCTCCTTCTTCGCCGACAATGTGCGCTCGCAGACCCTCTTCGCCGAACAGGTCGAGGCGGCGCTGGCCTCCAGGGCCGATATATTCGCCGCGGCCGTGGGCGTGCCCGCCGATGTGATCGGCCGGGCGAAGGCGGCCGGGAAGAAAACCATCGCCCTGGTCGGCGCCGAGCGCCATGCGCGAAAGGCGGTCGAGGCCGGCGTGGACATGATCGTCGCGCAAGGCCATGACGCCGGCGCCCATACCGGCAAGGTCGGCACCTTCTCTCTGGTGCCGCAGGTCGTGGACGTGGCCGGCGACGTGCCGGTTCTGGCCGCGGGCGGCGTCGGCTGCGGGCGCCATCTGACGGCGGCGTTGGCCCTGGGGGCGGAGGGCGTCTGGCTGGGCACCGCCTGGCTCACCACCGCCGAGTTCGGGCTTGACGAGATCGTGCTGCAGAAGCTGCTGGCCGCGCGCAGCGAGGACACGCTGATCTCGCGCTCCCACAGCGGCAAGACGATGCGGATGATCCGCACCTCCTGGTCGGATGAGTGGGAGGCGCCGGGCGCCCCCACCCCGCTGAAGATGCCCTATCAGCAGGTGCTGATCGGCCGGATCTTCGCCGCGATCCACCAGCACCGGATCGAGCCGCTGATGTGGGAGCCGGCCGGCCAGAGCATCGCCTATTTCAACGAAAAGACCACCGTGAAGGAGCTCATCGACCGGATGATGCGTGAGGCCGAAGACGCCGCGCGCTTCGTCGCCGGGGCCGCCCTGACATGAGCGGGGCGGAAGCGCGCATGGTGAAGGCCATGCTCTGCCATGATCTTTCAGGGCCCGGGGGCATGGCGATGGGCGAGATCCGCAGCCTGCCGCCCGGACCGGGAGAGATGCGGATCGGGGTGCGGGCCGCGGGCGTCAACTTCCCCGATCTTCTGATGAGCCGTGGTCAGTATCAGTTCAAGCCCGAGCCGCCCTTCGCGCCCGGCATGGAGGTCAGCGGCGTGGTTCTGGATATCGGCGACGGGGTCGAAGGGTTCAGCCCCGGCGACCGGGTGATCGCCTGGACGCAATCCATGTATCCGGGCTTCGCCGAGGAGACGACCCTGCCGGCCAGACATGTCCTGCCGACGCCTGAGGGCATGGACGACATCGCCGCGGCGGGGTTCTTCCTGACCTATTACACTTCCTGTAACGCGCTGATCGACAAGGCGCGGCTGCAACCGGGCGAATGGGCGCTGGTTCACGGCGCGGCCGGGGGCGTCGGGCTGGCGGCGACGCAGATCGCGCGCGCGGCGGGGGCGCGGGTGATCGCGGCGGTCGGCTCCGCCGCGAAGGCGGAGTTCATGAAGCGGGAAGGCGTGGACGCCGTCATCGACTACAGCCATGAGGATATCCGGGAACGGGTGAAGGAGATCACCGGCGGGCGAGGCGCCGATGTCGCGCTGGATCCGGTCGGCGGCGCGGCCTTCGACGCCTCGATGCGCTGCCTCGCGCCCGGCGGGCGGTTGCTGATCGTCGGCTTCACCTCGGGCGGGATCGGCGCGGCCAGGGCGAATATCGTGCTGATCAAGGAAATCTCGCTGATCGGGGTTCGGGCCGGCGAGCATGCGCTGCGCCATCCCGACCGGATGCGCGCGGCCTATGCGCGGCTCACGGGCTGGTTCGAACGGGGGCTGATCGCGCCGCGGATCGCCGCGCGCTTTCCGCTGGACCGCGCGGCGGAGGCCCTGAGCGCGCTTGAAAACCGCGCGGCCATCGGCAAGGTCGTCGTGACCATCGAATGAAGGCGCATCGCGCATCGCAAAGGGTCGCGACAAGTGGAGAGCCCGAAAAGGGCCTCGGGAATTAATCAGGAGGAACGAATGAAACTGAAAAAGATGATGGCGCTCGGCGTCGCCGCCCTCGCCGCCACGGCGACGACGGCCGGCGCGGAGGACTGGCCGACCCAGCCCGTCCATATCATCGTGCCCTACGCCGCCGGCGGCGGCACCGACACCACGATCCGCACCCTGGCGCCGAAGGCCGCCGAGGCGCTGGGCCAGACCATCGTGGTCGAGAACAAGCCGGGCGGCGCGACCATCCCGGCGACCGAGACCGTGTTCAGGGCCAAGCCCGACGGATACACGATCGGCGCCGCGGCCGCGCCCTTCACGCTGAACGCCGCGCTGGGCAAGCCGACGCCCTATGACCCGGTGAATGATTTTGAACATGTCATCAAGCTGGTGGACCTGCCGACCTGCGTGCTGGTGAACCCGGCGCATCCGGCGCAGGATTTCAACGAGTTCATCGAATGGGCCCGCGCGCAGGAAGAGCCGGTGCTCTACGCGACAGCCGGCGTCGGCTCGATGCCGCATCTCTGGGGCGCGGCGATGGCGCGCGATCTCGGTTTCAAGGTCGAGCATGTCGGCTACAAGGGCTCGGCCCCGGCGCTGCTGGACGTGATGGCCGGCAATATTCAGGTGATGCTGGACGGCTACACCCCCGGCTGCCAGAAGGGCTCGACGGGCGAGGTCCGGGTGCTGGCCAGCGCCTGGGACGAGCGGCTGGAGGTGATGGCGGACGTGCCGACGATCCAGGAGCTGGGCTATGACATTCCGCGCGCCTCGGCCAATTTCAGCCTTTTCGCGCCGAAGGACACGCCGAAAGAGGTGGTGGAGAAGATCAACGCCGCCTTCCAGGCCGCGCTGGACGATCCCGAAACCAAGGCGAAACTGGCCCAAAACGGGTTGCTGCCGGCCGGCGGGCCACCCGAGGCCTTCCGCGAATTCGTGGTGCAGCAGATCGACTATTGGACCCAGGTCGTGAAGGACGCGAACATCTCGGCCAATTGAGCGCGGCGGGGCGGCCTTCGGGTCGCCCCGGACAGGCGATGGATTGAAGGAGGAGGCGATGGATTTTGAACATTCGGCCGAAACGCGAAAACGCGCCGATGAGGTGCGGGCGTTCATGGACGGGGAATTGCTGCCGCGCAATCGCGACTGGCGGGCCTGGGCGGCGGCGAATGCGGCGGACCCGGAATGGATGGCGCCGCTGCGCGCCCGCGCCCGCGCCGCCGGTCTCTGGAACATGGGGCTGACGCGGCTGCCGGAGGGGCGCGAGGGGACGCCGCTCTCCAATCTCGCCTTCGCCCCTATCGCGGAGGCGATGGGCGGGCTGAGCTGGGCGCCCTTCATCTTCAACTGCCACGCGCCCGACCTGCCGAACATGATCACCCTGCTCGACGAGGCGACGCCGGAGCAGCAGGAACGCTATCTCGACCCGCTGCTCGAAGGGCGCATGCGCTCCGCCTTCGCCATGACCGAGCCGGATAACGGTTCCTCGGACGCGCGCAACATCGCCATGCGCGTGGACCGCACCGCGAAGGGCTATGTGCTGAACGGGCGCAAATGGTTCGCCTCGGGCGCGGCGCATCCCGATTGCAGGTTCCTGATCGTCATCGGCGCGCTCGCCGAGGCCGGCCCGCGAAGCGGCCACACCGCCTTCATCCTGCCGATGGACACGCCCGGCCTGACGCTGACGCGGCGGCTCAATTATCTCTGCCTCGACGAGCCGATCGGCGAACTGGATTTCGAGGATGTGGAGGTCCCCGCAGACGCGCTGCTGGGCGCCGAGGGTCAGGGTTTCGCCGTGGCGCAGACCCGTCTCGGCCCGGCGCGGGTGCATCACTGCATGCGCGCCATCGGCCTGGCCGAGACGGTGCTTGAACTGATGGTCGCCCGCGCCGGCGAGCGGCGGACCTTCAACCGGCGGCTCGACGAATACGACACGGTGCAGGGCTGGATCGCGCGCTCGCGGGTCGAGATCGAGCAGGCCCGGCTGATCGTCCTCAAATGCGCATGGCTGCTGGATCGCGACGGGCACCGGGGCGCGTGGCGCGAAGTCTCCATCGCCAAGATCGCCGTACCGCAGATGCTGAGCGCGGTGGTCGATCGCGCCTTGCAGCTTTTCGGGGCCATGGGCGGCACGGAGCGCACCCCCCTGCCCGAGGCGATGGCCTGGGCGCGGGCCTTCCGCATCTTCGACGGGCCGGACGAGGTGCATCTGCGCCAGATCTTCAAGCAGGAGGAGCCGGCGAAAACGCCGCTGGCCGAAAATCCGCATATCTGCGAACCGGCGCCGCAAGGGGCCTGAGAGCTTCACCCGCGGCAGGGAGGGAACGACATGACGACAAGACCCTGGATGCGATCCCATTTCGTCGCCGGGATCGCGGGAATGCTGATCGGCGCCTTCGCCATCTGGGAATCATGGGACTATCCGATGGGCAGCGCCACACGGATGGGGCCGGGATATTTCCCGCTTCTTCTCGGCGGCGCGCTGATCCTCGCCAGCCTCGGCGTGCTGATCTTCGAGGGGCGCCTGTCTCCCGGGCGCGACATCCACGCGCCCGCCTTTCGCGGGCTGATCTGGGTGCCGCTGGCCGTCGCCGCCTTCGCGCTGCTGGTCGAACGTTCCGGGATGATTCCGGCCGTCGCCGCAGCGGTGTTCCTGAGCGCGCAGGCGGATGACAGTCTGGGCTGGAGGGAGACGGCGCTCCTCGCGCTGGGGACGGCGGGCGTCTGCACGGTGATCTTCATCTTCATCCTCGGGCTGCCGCTGGCCCCGATCGGGATCTAGGCGCATGTCGCTTCTCGACAATCTCGCACTCGGCTTCAGCGTGGCGCTGACGGCGAAATCGCTCGGCTATTGCCTTCTGGGGGTCACGCTCGGCACGCTGGTCGGGGTGCTGCCGGGGCTGGGCACGCTGGCGGCCATCGCCATGCTGCTGCCGCTGACCTTCAAGCTGGATCCCGGCACCGCGCTGATCATGCTGGCCGGCATCTATTATGGCGTCGCCTATGGCGGCTCCACCGCGTCGATCCTCTTGAACCTGCCGGGCACGCCCAATACCGCCGTCACCGCGCTGGACGGCTATCCGATGACACAGAACGGCCGCGCCGGCGTGGCGCTGCTGATGACGACGGTCGCGTCCTTTTTCGGCAGCATCTGCGGGATCGCGGCGCTGGCGATCGGCGCGCCGATGCTGGCCGATATCGCGCTCAGTTTCGGTTCGCCGGAATATTTCTCGCTGCTGGTCATGGGCCTTCTGGCGGCGGCGCTGCTTTCTTCGGGGCGACCGTTCCGGGGCGTCGCCATGGTTGCGCTGGGGCTTCTCCTCGGCGCGGTGGGGATGGATCCGACCAGCGGCTTCACCCGGCTTTCATTCGGCGCGCCGCAGCTTTTCGAGGGATTCAGCCTTGTCGCCGTGGTGATCGGGCTTTTCGGCCTGCCGGAGCTGATCCACAACGCCGGCAGGATCAGGAACTCCATCGTCAGGGCGCAGGATGTGACCTTCCTCTCGATGATCCCGACCCGCGACGATATCCGCCGCTCCTGGGGGCCGATGATCCGCGGCACCGGGATCGGCGGCTTTTTCGGGGCCCTGCCCGGCACCGGCGGCACGGTGGCGACATTCGTCTCCTATGCGGTGGAGAAACGGGTGAACAAGGACCCGTCGCGCTTTGGCAAGGGCGCGATCGAAGGGATCATGGGCCCGGAAGCGGCCAATAACGCCGCGATCCAGACCGCTTTCATCCCGACGCTGACGCTCGGCATTCCGGGCGATGTGGTGATGGCGCTGATCCTCGCCACGCTGATCATCCACGGCATTCAGCCGGGACCGGCGGTGATCCCCGAACATCCCGAGATCTTCTGGGGCCTCGCCGCCAGTTTCCTGGTCGGCAACGTGATGCTGCTGGCGCTGAACATTCCACTGATCGGGGTCTGGGTGCGGATGCTGGCCATTCCCTATCGGTTTCTCTTTCCGGTGATCACCGTGCTTGTCTGCATTGGCGTCTATTCCGTCGGCAATTCGGTGTTCGACGTCTGGCTGGTGCTGGGCTTCGCGCTGCTCGGCTACGGGTTCCGCATGCTGCATTGCCAGCCGGCGCCGCTGCTGCTCGGTTTCATCCTCGGCCCGATGCTGGAGGAGCATCTGCGCCGGGCGATGCTGATCTCACGCGGGGACGCGACGGTGTTTCTCACCCGCCCGCTCAGCGCGACCTTTCTCGGGATCTCCGTCGCGCTGATGCTGGCGATGATCTGGAGCAACCATCGCCGGAAGCGCAGGATGCGGGAAGCTGAAGAATTGCCGGAGAGATGAGCGACAACCCCTATCAGTTGCACACGCTTTCACGCGCGCTCGACGTGCTGACGCTGATCGAGAGCGCGCCGGCGCCGCTGACCCTGACCGCCATCGCCGAGCGGCTCGACAAGCCGACGCCGGTGATAT
>JBKECG010000030.1:0-2409 GCA_047974395.1 Pikeienuella sp.
ACCACTGGGCGTCAGTCAGGTCGGTGGGGTAGGCGCGGCGGCAAGGCAATGCGTCGATCCGGGCTCGAGGAAGGTCGACGCCCCATGAATCACAACGCCCCGCCCGTGGGACTCTACCTTCTCAAACACGTTCTAAGTGATGGAGATATCGGTCAGAAAGATGAAATAGATACCAGCCATGCCCTGAACAAACGTGACCTCTTGCTCCCTCAGGTTGTGGATTCTTGTAGAAATAATATTCATTACAACACCTTAGACGACGGTGCAGAGCATGACTACCGAAAACATCAAATCAGCAAGCAAGGTTCTCACGGACTTTCTGAACGAGCAGGCCAAGGATGAAGACCTGGACGCGGCAAGCGTGTCTGCTATCGCGTCCCTGACTCCCAGGCTTGCTTGAACGCCGCCTTCACCAGCCTTGGATCGGCCATGGCGCGTTTGGCTTGTTGCCACTCGGCGCGGGTAAAGTTGAGCGGGTTGCGCACGGCCTGACCGGGCATTACCCAACCGCCCACGGCTTTTCGTCGCGATAAGCCGGCGCAGTGAGGTTCTGTCGCAGGGGCGCAGGTGATGTCACGGTAAATTTTTGCTCGCACGGGGGGTGATAGCGTCAGGCGATGCGCCCCCCAGCGTCGAACGTCTCAAGGCGATGGTGACGGATGGCGATGGCGTTGCGGCGGCTGGCGGGACCAGGGAGGCGGTTTCGAGTGGCGGAATGAACGGCGATAAGCGCTGTAAGCCGCCGGAGGGTCGGAAGCCTCGCATCGTTCTTTCCCGTTTTCGGAACCGCCCCTTCTTGTGTTTCGCCTTCGCAAACTCGCCGCGCCACGTTGCGCTTGAAAGGCGTTCCGCCATCCCGTTGGCGAGCCGAACAACCAACCACGCTGCCGAAATCATCCGTGCAACATGGCCCTCTCAGCCGGCCTTCCGGCTTTCCTTCAGCAGCTTGTCCTTCTCGGCGTTCAGGAACTCCTCCAGCGACCTGGCGAAGACCTTGGGGTCCCGGCCGGCGGGGATGGGGGGGAAGAAGCGCAGGGTGATGGGGCCGGGGCATTTGACGCCGAAGCCGGGCGGCCAGCGCAGTCCGGCGTTGGTCACGAAGGGCACGACCTCGGCGCCGGCCTCGCGATAGAGGATGTCGAAGCCGCGGGAATAGGGTCTGGTCGCGCCGACCTCGACGCGCCCGCCTTCGGGAAAGATCAGGAGCGAGCGGCCGGCCCGGACGGAAGCGGCGCCTTCGCGGATGATGCGGCGGATGTTCCGGCCGGGCTGGTCGCGATCCACCGGTATCATCGGCGCGTGCCGCAGGCCCCAGCCGAAGACGGGAATGTCCATCGAGGCGCGTTTGGTGACGATGTTGATATGCGGGAACAGCACCGTCATCATGATGGATTCCCAGTAGGACTGGTGATTTCCTATGAAGATGACCGGGCGATCGGGGATATTCTCCATCCCTTCGAAATTATAGCGAAGGCCGAGGATGACGCGCGCCCCGCGCATGAACCAGGTGGACCAGAACCGCAGGAGCCCGCGGACCCGGGGCGGGTTCCGCCTCCAGCCGACGGCCTCGTAGCAGATGACGGCGGCGCCGACGCCGAGGCTCATGATCAGGGCGTAGAATTCAAAGAGCCGGGTCCGGAGCCAGCAGAGCACGTGAATGCTTGAGCAATATTTCGGAGCCTCGGCGTTTTCCCTGTCGCCGACATGGGCGGATGCGCTCTTTTCAGTCTCATATTGCATAGGCGATCCGGGCAGGTTAGGCGATGACCGTGGGAGGCAGTCTTTACAGGAGCGCCCCGGATGGACAAGCGAAAACCCTTCGTGGCTGGCGCCTACTACTCGTCATCCGACGGCAAGCAGCGATTCTTGCGGGATATTTTCGACAAGACCGCGCCCTATTACGAAGGGATCGCGAACTGGGGCTGGTTCGGGTCCGGGGGCGTCTACCGGCGCACCGCGCTCCGGCGCGTCGGGCTGGAGCCGCACATGCGGGCGGTGGACGTGGCCTCGGGCACCGGGCCGGTGGCGCGGGCGATCCTGTCGATCATCAAGGACCCGGAGCGGCTCGTCTGCGTCGAGCCTTCGGCGGGGATGATCGCCGAATCCCGCAAGACGGTGCCGGCGCTGCATCTTCAGTCCACGGCCGAGAACCTGCCGGTGGAGAGCGAGAGCTTCGACTTTCTCACCATGGGTTTCGCCCTGCGCCATGTCGATGATCTGGAGGACAGCTTTCGCGAATTCCACCGCGTGCTGAAGCCCGGCGGCAAGGCTTTCATCATGGACATCACCCTGCCGGAAAACCGGATCGGGCGGTTTTTCTTCCGCGCCTATTTCAAGCATGTCCTGCCGTTCTTCACCCTGATCTTCAGCCGGGACCGGGACGCCTATCGGCTGATGAAGTACTACTGG
>JBKECG010000053.1:0-23861 GCA_047974395.1 Pikeienuella sp.
CCGAAGCCGGGGTCGCGCCCGGCGACTACGCGTTGCGGCTCGACGAGATCGGCGCGGGGGGCGAGGTCTCCAGCCGGCTGGAGACGCCGTTCCGCCGCGAGGCGATCGCGCCCGGCGCGGCGCATGCCGGCTCGATGGTGGTGCAGCGTGGCGACAGCCTTTGGCGGATCGCGGAGAATATCTATGGCGAAGGGCTGCGTTACACGCTGATCTTCAAGGCCAACAGCGCCGCGATCCGCGATCCCGACCTGATCTATCCCGGCCAGATTTTTGAACTGCCGGAGACCGCCGGCGCGAATTAGACGCGTCGAAGGCATGGCGCCGCGCTCTCTGGCGGATTAGGTAGGGGCCATGCAGCGCGGGAATCCGACATGAGCGACATGGGCGCCCGGCGCCACAGCGCCGGCCCGGTCGAATGGAGCGTGATCCGCCGGGTCGCGCCCTTTCTCTGGCCGAAGAACGACCGCCGGGGGCGGATCCGGGTGGTGATCTCGCTGATCGCGCTGTTGCTGGCCAAGGGCGCGACGGTGCTGACGCCGGTCTTCTTCATGTATGCGGTGGACGCGCTGGCCGAGGGTGCGCCGGCGCCCGATATCTGGCTGCTGACGCCGATGGCGCTGGTCGTCGCCTATGGCGCGGCGCGGGTCCTGTCGATCGGCTTTGCCCAGCTTCGCGACGGCGTGTTCGCGCGGGTGGCGCAGAAAGGGCTGCGGGCGCTGGCGCTGGCCACCTTCCGGCATGTGCATGCGCTTTCGCTTCGCTATCACATCACCCGCAAGACCGGCGGCCTGTCGCGGATCGTCGAACGCGGGGTGAAGGGGGTCGAGTTCCTCCTGCGCTTCATGCTCTTCTCGATCGCGCCGCTGGCGCTGGAGATGATCCTGGTCGCGACGATCTTCTTCTTCGCTTTCTCGGGCTTGTATTTTCTGGTGATCGTCGGGACCATCGCGGTCTATGTCTGGTTCACCTTCGCGGTGACGGAGATGCGGGTGCGCATCCGCATCCGCATGAATGACAGCGACACCGACGCCAATCAGAAGGCGGTGGACAGCCTGCTCAATTTCGAGACGGTGAAATATTTTACGGCCGAGGAGCGTGAGGCGCGCCGCTATGACCGGGCGATGGCCGGCTATGAAAAGGCGGCGATCCAGACTTCGGTCTCGCTCGCCTGGCTCAACGCCGGGCAGGCGGTCATCATCAGCGCCGGGCTGATCGCGGTGATGGCGATGGCGGCGATCGGGGTGAGGGACGGGACCATGACGGTCGGCCAGTTCGTTGCGGTGAACGCCTATATGATCCAGCTGACCATGCCGCTGAATTTCCTCGGCACTGTCTATCGCGAGATCCGGCAGAGCCTGATCGACATGCGCGAGATGTTCCTGCTGCTGGACCAGCCGGCGGAGGTGACGGACCGCGCCGACGCCCGCCCGCTTCCGCCCGGGCCGGGGGAGATCCGGTTCGAGAATGTGCGCTTTTCCTATGAGGACGACCGGCCGATCCTCGGCGGGGTCGATTTCACCGTGCCGGGGGGCGCCAGCCTCGCCATCGTCGGGCCTTCGGGGGCGGGCAAGTCCACCATCTCCAGGCTTCTGTTCCGGTTCTACGACGTGCAGGAAGGCGCGGTGAAAGTGGACGGACATGACGTGCGCGACCTGACGCAGGTGAGCCTGCGCGCGGCCATCGGCGTCGTGCCGCAGGATACGGTGCTCTTCAACGACACGATCCGCTACAATATCGCCTATGGGCGCGGCGACGCCAGCGAGGAGGAGATCGAGGCCGCGGCGCGTTCGGCCCGGATCCATGATTTCATCATGGCGCTGCCGGAAGGTTATGACACCATGGTCGGCGAACGGGGGCTTAAGCTCTCTGGCGGTGAAAAGCAGCGCGTGGCCATCGCCCGCACGATCCTGAAGGACCCGCCGATCCTGCTGCTGGACGAGGCGACCTCGGCGCTTGACAGCGGGACGGAGCAGGGCATTCAGGAAAGCTTGAGGCGGCTGGGGCGCAACCGGACGGTGCTGACCATCGCGCACCGGCTCTCCACCGTGATCGACGCCGACGAGATCATCGTGCTGAAGGCGGGCGAGATCGTCGAGCGGGGCGCGCACGCCGCGCTGCTGGCGCGGGGCGGCGAATATGCGGCGATGTGGCGACGCCAGGAAGCGGAGCGGGGCGAAGAGGCGGCGGCCTGAGGCTGCGCGCCTACGCCGCCAGCCGGCCGAGATGGGTGACGATATCCTCGCCGGCGCCGGCGAGATTGCTGGTCTCGAAATAATCGTGCCAGCCGGTTTGCGCGATTCCCCCGATCAGCGCGTCCAGCGCGGCTTCGTCCGGGCAGCGCCAGAGCGCGAAGAAAGGCGCCTCGCCCGCATGGGGCTTGCCGCCATCGGTGGCGCAGAAGGCCAAAGGTTCGATCCCGAGGGCGAGCAATCCGGCCATGCCTTGGCCGATCCGGTCGAAAAAGGCGCGCCTTTCATCCGCGCTGAGGGCGCGCCATGCGGGTTTCGGGCTGTAGAGTTCGGCGAGGTAGCAGGGCATTTCCGGTCCTTTGCTTTCATGGCTTGATCGAGCGCAGGGCGCGCTTGCGGATATGGGCGGCGGCGGGGTTGTCGGCGCCCCAGCGCGCGCAAAGCGCCAGCACCCAGTCCGGCCGGTCCTTGGCGGCGTCGTTCAGCCAGTTGCCGACCGAATCCTGCACATAGCGGGCGGGATCGGCGCGGAGCGGCTCAAGGAGGGGCAGGGCGCGTTCGGGCTTTTCGCGCAATGCGCGCAGATGCGCGCACCAGACGCCGCGTGGGCGCGTCGCCTCGCTGGCGAAACGACGGAGGCGTTCGGAAGGCTCTGCCGTCCAGGGGATCAGCGCGGCGATGGCGGCGTCAGGGTCGGCGGCGATATGCGGGCGGAGCGCCATCCACGCCCATTCGCGCACCCCGAAATGCGGATCGTCGGCGAAGGGGCGAAGCGCGTCGCGCCGGGCGGTGAAATCCGGGCCGGGTTCTCGCCCCAACGCGAAGCAGACCCAGCCGCGCACGGTGTCGGAGGGATGCGCAGCCAGGCGCGCGGGCTCCGCGTTTTCCAGCAGGATGCGCCCGGCCAGCTCCATGCGTTTCGATATGCCCGAGGATGCGGCTTCGCCCATCCGGTTGATCGCCTCCCGCCCGATCGCGGGCAGGGCGACGCGCATCAGCGCGGCGTGATCGACGGCGAGGCATTCGGTCAGATTCGTCGCCTCCGCGCCGGCGTTGAGCGCGGCCAGCCTCTCGGGCGGGATATCGGCCATGCGCCGCGCGCCGCTCATGCGGCGGCCCCGGCTGCGCGCCCGGCGTCGGTCCGGGCCCAGATCTTGCGCAGGAGCAGGCTCAGCAGGCGTCGCTCCTCGGCGGAGAGATCCGCGGCGAGAGAGGCGATCCAGCGGCCATGGCTCTCCGTCAGCCGCGCGGCCAGATCGGCGCCGGCGGCGGTGAGGGCGACCCTTATCATGCGCCGGTCGGCCGGTTCCGGCGCGCGCGCGAGCAGCCCGTCGCGCTCCAGCCCGTCGATCAGGCCGGTGATGGTGGCGCGGGTGACGCCGGCGCGTGACGCGAGCTCATGCGGCGCCAGCCCCTCGGGCCGGTCGCGCAGAAGCGTGAGAAGGGTGAATTTGCTCTCCGACAGCCTGTGCGGCCGCAGACGGGCGGCGCAGTCGCCGTCAATCGCATCGGCCAGTGAGAGCAGTTCGAAACAGAGTTTGATCATCCCGCCATCCGGCCCACCGCGCCGGCGGATGTCTTCGAGCAGGGCTTCGTGTTTTCGCCGCAGCATGATTAGTCACCATTTGATATGGTGGCTAATTATAATGGAAAGATAAGGTGCGCAACCGGTTATCGGCGCCGACGCGGCGGTTTATTCCGCCGCGTCGGCGAAGGTGCCCGGCTTTTCGGGGGGGAATTCTTCCCAGGTGAGCAAGGGCGCCTCCGCCTCGCGCAGGGCGCGGCGGCGGGCGATTTCGTTGAAATAGGCCTGACGCTCGCCTCCAAAGAGGAAGATCCGGGCGATGAACCTGCGGGCCGGGCCATAGGCGCCGAAAAGACCGTGATTCACCCAGACCCGCGCCGCGAGCGCGGCGGGTGTCGCCAGAAGCGTCAGGAAGGTCGCGACGGCGAGACCGAAGACGACCGCGGTGGCGAGCTGGATCCAGAGCAGGGCGCTGGGCGCGCCAACCTGGATGACGCCGGAGAAAAAGGCGGACCAGCCCGCGGCGCTGAAAATCCCGCCGCCGGCCAGCGCGCCGAAGGCGCCGAAGTCGATCGCGGTCGCGAACATCATCGGCAAAAGCCCGGCGATGGTGGTGATCGTGGTCAGCAGGACCGGGCGGATGCGCTGCTCGGCGGTGCGGATGATCGCCTCCAGCTTCGGCATTTCGCGGGCGAATTCCTGATAGGTGTCGATCAGGACGATATTGTTGTTCACCACGATCCCGGCCAGCGCGACGATGCCGGTGCCGGTCATGATGATGGAGAAGGGCTGCCCCATCACCATCATCCCGATCAGCACCCCGGCGACGGACATCACCACCGCGCTCAGCACCAGCACCGAGTTGTAGACCGAATTGAACTGCGCCAGCAGGATCGCGAACATCAGCCCGAGCGCGCCGATAAAGGCCGTGCTGAGGAATTCCTGGCTTTCGGCCTGTTCCTCCTGATCGCCGGCGAAGCTGTGGCTGACGCCGGCGGGCAGGGGGTTGCGGCCCAGCAGGATGGCGATTTCCTCGATCTTGTCGTTGGCGTTCACCTCGGGCCCGACATCGGCGCGCACGTCTATGTAGCGCACGGTGTCGAAGCGGCTGATCTCGCCCACGGCCGGAACCGGGGTGATCTCGATGAAATTGGAGAGCGGCACCAGCCCGCGGGAGGTGCGGATGCGCATCTGCTCCAGCGTGGAGATCAGCCGGTCGCGTTCGGGAAAGCGGACGCGGATGTCGATCTCGTCATCGCTGTCGTCGGGGCGGATCGTGTCCAGAAGCGCGCCGCGGGTGACCAGCTGCACCAATGTGCCGATGGTGGAGATATCGGCGCCGAAACGGCCGGCCATCTCCCGGTCCACATTGATCGCCCAGTCTATGCCAGGCAGGGGGCGGGTGTCGTCGATATTGATCAGCCCGTCGATCGTATCCAGACGGGCGCGCGCCTCGGCCGCGGCGCTCATCAGCAGGTCCCAGTCCTGGCTCCTGAGCCGGAGCTGGATCGGCTTGCCCTGCTGCGGCCCTTCCTCCTGCAGTTTGACTTCGGTGAGGACGCCCGGCACTTGGGCGACGCGCTCCGTGATTTCGGCGATGGTCCTGTCGCCGCTGCGCCGCTCGCCCCAGGGTTTCAGCTCGATCTGGATCTGGCCCACCCCGTCGGAGGGCTGCTCGCCGCCGCCGATGGATTCCAGCCCGCCCTCGCCGGCGAAGGCGAAGACGGAGGCGATCCCCTCGACCTTCAGGACCTCGTCCTCGACCCGTCGCACCAGGCGGTCCTTCTCGGTGATGGAGAGATTGCCCCGCGCGCGGATATAGATATTGGCGCGCTCCGGCTCCTCCTTGACGAAGAACTCGACGCCGCGCCCGAAGCCCTGATAGAGGACCACCGAGCCCGCCAGAAGCCCGATCGCGACGAAAATGGCGACGAACGGGCCGACAGGATTGGCGACCACCAGCTTGACCACCCGGCCGAAAAACGTGCGCCGGTAGCCATATTCGACCGGCGCGATCCGGGGGCGCTTTTCGCCGGTGGAGATGAAGCGTCCGATATTGCCGAGAGCCCGCGCCAGCGCCGCGCCGAGCACCGGCAGGAAGATCAGCGCCGCGATCAGCGAGGCGGAAAGCACGAAGATCAGGGTCAGCGGCAACTGGCCCATGAACTCGCCCGAGACGCCCGGCCAGAACAGCATCGGCAGAAAGGCGCAGAGCGTCGTCGCGGTCGAGGAAACCACCGGCCAGAACATGCGCCGCGCGGCTTCGGCGTAGGCGGTGCGCGGCCCCGCGCCTTCCGACAGGCGGCGGTCGGCGTATTCGACGACGACGATGGCCCCGTCCACCAGCATGCCGACGGCGAGGATCAGCCCGAACATCACCATGTTGTTGACCGTCAGCCCGAACACCGCGAGCATCGCGAAGGTCAGCATGAAGGAGCAGGGTATCGTGATCCCGACCAGCAGCGAGGAGCGAAAGCCGAGCGTCAGCACGATCACCAGCATCACCAGAAGGATGGCGGTCATGACCGAGCTTTCGAGCTGCTCCACCGCGTCCAGCACGCGGATGCTCTCGTCCATGGAATAACCGATATGGAGGCTTTCGCGCAGCGGCGTGGGCCAGCTCGCCTCGACGGCGGCGACGGCCTTGCGCACGGCGGCGACGGTGGCGATGATGTTCTCCCCCGAACGCTTCTTGACCTGTAGCGCGACGGTGTTTTCGCCATTGTAGCGCGCGGTGCCGGTCGCGTCCTCGAAAGTGCGCCTGATCGTGGCGATGTCGCCGAGCGTCACCATCCGGTCGTCCACGAGGCGCACGGGGAGCTGATAGATCTCCTCCGCCGTCTCGAAGGAGCCGGGCAGCTTGACGGAGAAGGCGCTGGAACCGGTCTCCATCGCCCCGGCGGCGACCAGCGTGTTGTTGGCGGAGACGACGCGCAGAAGCTCTTCGGCGGTGACGTTGTAGGATTCCATCCGCAAGGGGTCGATCAGCACTTCGAGCATTTCTTCGCGATGCCCGGCGAGGCCGGCTTCGAGCACGGAGGTGAGCGATTCCACCTCGCGCTGGAGATCCTTGGCGACGCGCAGGAGCGTGCGTTCCGGCAGATCGCCCGAAAGCGTGATGATCAGGATCGGAAATTCGGACAGGTTGACCTCGATGACGCGCGGCTCGTCGATCTCCTCCGGCATCTCGACCTTGGCGCGGTCCACCTTGTCGCGGACATCGGCGATGGTCGCGTTCTTGTCCCAACCGAAATCGAATTTCAGCAGCACGCCGGCGTAGCCCTCGGTGGCGAAGGCGCTCATCTCGTCGAGATCTTCGAGCCCGCGCAGCTCCGCTTCGAGCGGCTTGATCAGCAGGCGCTCCGAATCCGCAGCGCTGACGCCGGAAAGGGGGACCGACACATAGAGCACCGGAATGTCGATATTCGGGTTGCTCTCCTTCGGCAGGCCCAGATAGGCGCTCAGCCCCGCGCCGATGCTGAGGGCCATGAGGGCGATGATCATCCGGGCGTGCGTGACCGCCCAGGTGACGATTCCCGTCACTGGATGCGCTCCGCTTCGACATGTTCGACGGCGAGCGCGGCGCCGTCGGTGACGAATTCCTGCCCGGTCACGATGATGTCCACCTGCGGCGGCGGCCCGACGATCCAGACGCCGCCCGGCTCGTCCTTCAGCACCTCGACGGGGATGAAGCGCGCGCGCCCGTCATCGACGGTTCTTACGCCGAGCGCGCCTTCATCGTTCAGCGTCAGCGCGGTCTGCGGCGCGAAATGGGCCTGGCGCTCCTCCAGCACCACTTCGATTTCGGCGGTCATGCCGTCGCGGATCGAGAGATCGGCGTTCGCGGCCTCCGCCTCCACCAGATAGGTGCGGGTGTCGCGGTCCGCGGCGCGGGCGACAAAGCTGATCCGGCCGGCGATCTCGCGCCCCGTCACCAGGCGGGCGGCGGCCTCGGCGCCGACATTGATCGAGTCGACGGAGCGTTCCGGCGCATAGGCGATCAGCTTGATCGGGTCGAGCGCGATCAGCGTCGCGCAGATCGAACCGTTCTGGAGCAACGCCCCGAGTTCGGCGGTGTCGGATTCGAGAACCCCGTCGAAAGGCGCGGCGATGCGCAGCCGAGCGATATCCAGTTCAGCCCTGAGAACCCGGGCGCGGGCCTGCTCCAGCTCCGCGATCATGGTGTTGGCGCGGGTCTCGCTGGCGAAGCCCTTTTTCGAAAGCTGGATCGAGGCGGTGTAGTTCTGTTCGGCCTCGTTGAGCCGGGCGTTGGCCTCGTTCAATTCGGCCGCGCGGTCGCCATCGGCGATCTGGCAGAGCACGTCGCCGGCCTTGACCACCGCGCCTTTCCTGAGCGGGGTCGAGATCACGAGGCCGGTGATTTCCGACATGACGTCGATGCGCCGGTCGGCCTCCGTCCGGCCGCGAAGGATCAGCCGGTCGATGAAGGGTTGCGCCTTCGAGGTCATGGCGACGACGGAGACAGGCGCGGGATCGGCCGCGCGCGCGGCGGAGGAAAGCCCCGAAATCGCGGCGACGATCAGAAACGTCCACTTCAAGGTCATGCAACCCCGTCGGAAAATGCTTTATCGGGTCTGCTGCGGTTCGACATGTCGCCCCGAGCTTCAGCTTCAGATGATGCGTTATACGCAGGGGGGGCAGATTGCCAGCGCGCCCGATGGTTACGAAAATATATGACGTTACGTCAATCATATGTGCGGGCGGTCGATTTCGGGTCTAGGATTTCCCGGTCGGCTTTTGTAACTTCCGCATCCCGTGCGGCAGGCGCGCGGGATGTGGAGATTTCATGTGAGCGACAGAGACTCATTCATCGACGAAGTGTCCGAGGAGGTCAGGCGCGACCGGATGTACGCGCTCTGGCGGCGCTTCGGCCCTTATGTGATCGGCGGAGTCGTCGTCATCGTCGCTCTCGCCGGCGCGAAGGCTTGGATGGATGCGAATGCGCGGGAGGAGGCGCGCCGCGCCGGCGGGGTGCTGATCGCCGCCGCCGAGACGGCGCCGACCGAAGCCGCCGCCGCGCTGGCGGATCTGGCCGAGCGTGGCGGAACCGAAGGCGCCGCGACCCTGGCGCGGCTGCGCGCGGCGGGCGTTCACGCCGCTGCGGGGGAGGCGGACAAGGCCTTCGCCGCCTGTCGCATGGTGGCGGATGACGTGAACGCCGACCCGCTGATCCGTGAATTCGCCGCTTTCCGCGCGGCCACGGCCGGGGCGGGCGATGCGCCCCCCGCGGCGCTGATCGAGGCGCTGGCCCCGATCGCGGAAGGGAACGGCGCATTCCGTCTTCTGGCGATGGAGGCCAGGGGCGCCGCCGAACTGGCCGCCGGCGACCGCGAGGCGGCGATCGGGACATTTCGCGCGATCGCCGATGACGACGCGGCGCCGCAGGGATTGCGACAGCGGGTTCAGGCGGTCCTGGCCGCGCTCGGCGTCGCTCAGGACGCGACCGGCTGAGCCTTGATCTCAGGAGGGGGAGACAGCATGACCGCCATGACGCGCCTCGGCATCGCCGCCGGGCTTATCGCATCCACGCTTTCGGGTTGCAGCATCTTCGGGGGCGAGGAGGAGGAGATCCTTTCCGGGACGCGCATTCCCGTGCGCGCCACCGCCGAGGACAGGATGACCGCGCCCGACCTCGCCGCGCAGATCAGCGCGCTGACGCCGGCGCAGCCGAACGCGGACTGGACGCAGGTCAATGGCGGGCCGACCCACGCGGTCGGCCATCTCGCCGGGCCAGCCTCTCTTTCCGTCGCCTGGCGGGCCGATATCGGCTACGGGGGCGAGCGGCTGACCGCGACGCCGGTGGTCGCGGAGGGACGGATCTTCACCCTCGACAGCGAAGCGCAGGTCAGCGCCTTTGGCGTGGGCGGCGGCGCGGCGCAGTGGCGGCGCGATCTCTCGCCGGAGAACGAGAGCAGCGAGGTCGGCTTCGGCGGCGGCGTCGCCTATGAGAACGGGCGGATCTTCGTCACCACCGGCTTTGGCGACGTGATTGCGCTGACCGCTTCGGGCGGCGAGGAGATCTGGCGGCAGAAGCTGCCGGCCCCGGTGCGCGCGGCGCCGGCGGTCTCTGGCGGGATCGTCGTCGTCGTGGCGCGCGACAACACCGCCATGGGCTTCTCGGCCGAGGACGGAACCGTGCGCTGGCGCGCGACGGGCGCGACCTCGGATGCGGGGATCTTCGGCGGCGCGAGCCCGGCGATTTCTCCGGGCGGCATCGCGATCGTGCCTTTCGGCTCCGGCGAGCTGATGGCGATTCGCGCGTCGAGCGGACAGCAGCTCTGGACGGACGTGCTGAGCGGCGGACGGCGCGGGCTGGCCAGTTCGGTGATCAGCGATATCTCCTCCGATCCGGTGATCATGGGCGTCGCGGTGATCGCCGGCAACCCGAGCGGTCGTCTGGTCGCCATCGACGGGCGCAGCGGCCGGCGCGGCTGGACCCGCGAATTCGGCGCCAGCCGGCCGGTCTGGGGCGACGGGCAGACGCTGTTCCTGATCACCGACAACGCCGAGTTGAAACGGCTGTCGGGGCAGGACGGCTCCACCATGTGGTCGACGACTCTGCCGCAATTCGACGACGCCGAGGATCGCGAGGATGCGATCGAATATGGCGGCCCGGTGCTGGCCGGCGGACGGTTGCTGGTCACCAGTTCCCAGGGGACGATCATGAGCTTCGATCCGCTGACCGGGTCCTCGGTCGGATCGGTCGATATTCCGGGGCTTGCCGGGCTTACCCCGGTGGTTGCGGGCGGGGTTGTCTATGTGCTGACCGACGCGGGCGAGCTGGTGGCGCTGCGCTGACGCCGCTTGCCGCCGGCGCGCGGCCGGCGTAAGGGGCGCCATGAGCTACACCATCGCCATTATCGGCCGGCCCAATGTCGGGAAGTCCACGCTGTTCAACCGGCTTGTCGGCAAACGGCTGGCGCTGGTTGACGATCAGCCCGGCGTCACCCGCGATCTGCGCGAGGGCGACGGGCGCATCGGCGATCTGAGATTCCGGGTGGTCGACACCGCCGGGCTGGAGATCGCGACCGATCAGAGCCTGCCGGGCCGGATGCGCAAGCTGACCGAGCGGGCGGTCGAGATGGCGGATTGCTGTCTGATGATGATCGACGCCCGCGCCGGCGTCACCCCCGCGGACCGGGAGGTCGGCGATATCCTGCGCCGCGCCGGGGCCGATGTGCTTTTGCTCTGCAACAAGGCCGAGGGACGCGCGGCGGACGCGGTTCACGAGGCCTGGTCGCTGGGGCTGGGCGAGCCCTTGCCGGTCTCCGCCGAGCATGGCGAGGGCATGCAGGAGATCTACGCCGCGCTTCAGCCGCGGATCGACGCTTTCGAGGAGGCGCTGGAGGCGATCTCCGCGCCCGATGAGGCGGAGGAGGGACGCCCGCTCCAGATCGCCGTGGTCGGGCGGCCCAACGCCGGGAAATCGACGCTGGTGAACGCGATCCTCGGCGAGGACCGGCTGCTGGTCGGGCCGGAGGCCGGCATCACCCGCGACGCGATCGGGCTGGAGATCGACTGGGCCGGCGCGCCGGTGAGGATTTTCGACACCGCCGGCCTCAGGAAACGCGCGCGGATCGACGAGAAGCTGGAGAAACTTTCGGCCTCGGACGCGGTGCGGGCGGTGAAATTCGCCGAAGTGGCGATCCTGCTGATGGACGCCGCGACCGCTTTCGAGACGCAGGACCTGCGCATCGCCGATCTCGCCGAGCGCGAGGGCAGGGCGGTCGTCTTCGCGATCAACAAATGGGATCTGGAGGAGTCGCGCGGCGCGCGGCTGGCGGAGTTGAAGGAGATGCAGGAGCGCCTCCTGCCTCAGCTTTCCGGCGCGCCGCTGATCACGGTTTCGGCGCTGACCGGGCGCGGGCTGGACCGGCTGCGCGAGGCGGTGCTGAAGACCCATGCGATCTGGAACCAGCGGGTGACCACGGCGAAGCTGAACCAGTGGCTGGCGGCGCGCACTGCCGCCCACCCGCCGCCGGCGCCGTCGGGGCGGCGGATCAGGCTGCGCTACATGACCCAAGTGAAGGCCCGCCCGCCGAGCTTCGTCGTCTCCTGCTCCAAGCCCGAGGATCTGCCGGAAAGCTATACGCGCTTCCTGGTCAACGGGTTGCGGCGCGATTTCGGCTTTCAGGGCGTGCCGATCCGGCTGAACATGCGCAAGGGCGACAACCCCTATGCGGACAGGAAGAAGCCACGCGGGCACAAGGGCTAGGCGCGGTGGACCTCGCCGCCGCCTTTCCCTTGCCCTATGCGCATTGGTACGCGGCGCGCCTGTTTCTGGATGCGGGACATCCGGCTGATGAGACGCTGGGGCGGCTCGGGATGGACGCGGCGGGCTGGGAGGCGTGCGGCGAACGCTATGGCCAGCTCCATTTCGCCAATACAGGCTGGGTCGCGTCGGCCTTTCGCCGCGAAGGGCTGCGGCCCCCTGAGGAGGACCGGGCGCTTTTCGCGCATCTGACGGCGCATGGCGTCGCCCCGGAGGCCGGCGAACCTTTCACCATGCGCGGCGCGCTTGCGAAGCTGCGGCGCGAAGTGGAGGGAGATCCGCATATCGGGCCTTTCGCCGATATTCCCTGGGTGGCGCGGTATATCTGCGAGCGCAGTTTCCCGACCATCCGCTATGTCCATGATGGCGCGCATGTCCGCGTTGACGGCGCGCCGATCTGCGACCGGAAGGGGGTTCCTCTTTCCGGCGTCGATCCTCATGGTTTTCGTCAGCTAGGCGAGCGCTGGTTCCGGGACGGCAGGCGCGTTTACGGCCAGGGCGAGACGCCGACGAAGCTGTTCTGGTTCGTCGCCCGCGGCGCCGACGCCGACAGCTTCGTCGTGCTCAATGAACGTTACGGCGCGGACAGGGCCGCTGGTTACTACATCACCAATCTGCGCCTGCCGACGGAAGAGCCCGGCTCTCTCGAAATCGTAAGCTACTATTACGGGCGGGGACAGAAGCCCGGAATTCATGTGAACGAGAGCCATTTCGCCAAGGATAGCGCAAAGGTCTACGCCTATGGCGTCGCCATCGAGGGCGCGCATGCGCCAAGTTTCCGGTCGATTGGCGACGAGGGGAAATATTTCGCCGACCGGGATCGGATCTATTGCGAAAACCGCCCGATGCCGGAGGCCGACCGGGAGAGTTTCATCTGCGCCCCGGAGGTCGGGCAATATCGCGCCTTTGACCGGAACCGGCCCTATTACGCCGGCGAGCCGCAATCCGTTTCCGCCGAATTCGAGAGTTGGCGCGCCTATTTCGAGGCGCGGCCGGAGATCGCGGGGCTGTGGTGGCATGAAGAGAAGGCGCGGCGCGAGGCCGGCGCGGGCGCGCAGCCGACCCCGATCGGCGGCCCTTTCTTCAGCGACGGCGCCCGCGTGCTGGTCAGGCCACTAAGGAAACGTGACGGCGATTGGGTGTCGCTCGACCATTTCGACCATGGGAGCTTCCGGCATATCGCCGGTGTTTTCGGGCGGGACCGACATGGGCTGCGATATTTCCTGCCCGGATTTGAACGCTATGGCTGCGATCCGGTGAAAGGCGCCGACCCGGCGAATTTCGCCGCGATTTCCGGGTGCTGGTTCGGGGATGGCCGACGGATCTATTATCTCGACAGCGCCGCGCCGATGCCTGAACTGGCGGTCGCCAGGGCCGATCCGGGCAGTTTTGAGGTGCTGGGCGGCTTTTACGCCCGCGACGCCGAGGGGCTGCTGGTCGAGGGCAAGCGCAAGAGAGGGATCGCCGATCCGGGGGCGGTGGTTGCGCTGGGCCACGCCTTTGCGCGCATGGGCGAGATCCTGCTTTACCGCGGCAAGCCCGTCTCCCGGCCCGGCAGGGTGGATGCGGCCAGCGCGCGCGGCGCGCATGACCAGCTGCTGATCGACGCGGGTGGGCATATGCTGATCACCAGCCGTTACCGCAAACCCGTTCCGGGGCTCGACCCGGCGTCATTCCGGTTTCTGAATCACAGCTTCGCCGTCGATGACGCGCGGGTCTACGCTTTCACCGGGGATGCGCTGCTGGTTTGCCCCGAGATCGAGCTCGCGTCCACAAGGGCGGATGGGCGCTATGCGGTCCGGGATCGCGCGGCGCGGTTTCACCTCTCCGGCTCATCTGTCGTGAGGGCGTCCGGGGCGTAGCGCCCGTTACAGGGCCACCGTTTCGCCCGGCATGGCGTCGCCGGCCCTGATCTTCGCCACGAGCCGTTTCGCGACCTCGGCGCAGGGCGTGAGCTTCGCGCGATCCTCGCCGGGATGAGTGCGGGCGCGCACGGCGGTCGGCATCGGCGGCGGAACGGCGAGCCAGATCCTCGGGCCGACCCGGGCCTGTTCGGCGGCGTAGGAGAGCGCCAGCGCGCGGGCGCCGGCCTTGGCCGCGCCATAGGCGCCGTAAAAGGGCGCGCCGGCGGTTTTCGGATCGTCGAAGAACACCGCCTGCGCCGCCGGGGCGGCTTTCAGCAGCGGATGGGTGACGCGGATCAGGCGCTGCGCGATGCGCAGATTGGTCGCGATGGCCTTGTCGAGATCGCCGGCGGAGACATGCTCGGCCGGGGCGAGCGGCGCGGCCTCTCCGGCGCAATGCAACATCAGGTCGAGCCGGCCCCAACGCTGGTGGATCGCTGCGCCGAGCCGCTCCAGCCCGGGATCGTCGCCAAGGTCGAGCGGGGTCAACGTGGCGGCGCCGCCGGCGGATTTGATTTCGTCGTCCAGTTCCTCCAATCCGCCGGCGGTGCGGCCGAGAGCGATGACATGGGCGCCGTTTCGGGCGAGGGCGATGGCGGAGGCGTAGCCGAGGCCGCGGGTCGCGCCAGTGACGAGAGCGATGAGATCTTTCATGGAAACAGATGGATCAGGCCGGTTCTTTCAGCTTTATCTCACCCTTGGCGAGCACATCCGAAGGCGGGATCGGATAATCGCCGGAGAAGCAGGCGTCGCAGAATTGCGGGCGCCTCGGGTCGCGCCCGCCTTCTTGCCCGCAGGCGCGATAAAGCCCGTCAAGGCTGATGAATTTCAGCGAATTCACCCGCAGATGCTTGGCCATTTCCTCCTCGTTCATGTTGTAGGCGAGGAGTTTGGAGCGTTCGGGCGTGTCCACGCCGTAAAAACAGGACCATGTCGTCGGCGGAGAGGCGATGCGGAAATGGACCGAAGCCGCGCCCGCATCAAGGATCATGTCGCGGATCTTGCCCGAGGTGGTGCCGCGCACGACGCTGTCGTCTACAAGGCAGATCCGCTTGCCCTTGATCAGCGCCCGGTTGACGTTGAGCTTGAGCCGCACGCCCATATTGCGGATCTGGTCGGTCGGCTCGATGAAGGTGCGCCCGACATACTGGTTGCGGATGATCCCCATGGCGAAGGGGATGCCGCTTTGCTGGCTGAAGCCGATCGCGGCGGGGGTGCCGCTGTCGGGGACGGGGCAGATGTAATCCGCCTCCACCGGCGCTTCCTTGGCCAGCTCGACCCCGATGCGCCGGCGCGCCTCATAGACGGAAAGCCCGCCGATGATGCTGTCAGGGCGGGAGAAATAGACATATTCGAAGACGCAGAATTTCGGCGGCGCCGGCGGGAAGGGGCGCTCGGAGCTGATTCCGTCGCGGGTGATGACGACCATTTCGCCGGGTTCGATCTCCCGCACGAGTTCGGCCCCCACGATGTCCAGCGCGCAGGTTTCCGAGGCCAGCACCCAGGCGTCGCCGAGCTTGCCGAGGACCAGCGGGCGCACGCCCATCGGATCGCGCACGCCGATCATCTTGGTCCGGGTCATGGCGATGACGGAGAAGGCGCCCTCCACCCGGCGGAGCGCGTCCTTTATCCGCTCGGCGATGGCGCGCTGGATCGAGCGGGCCATCAGGTGGACGATGCATTCGGTGTCGGAGGATGACTGGAAGATCGAGCCGCGTTCGATCAGTTCCTCGCGGAGCGATTCCGCATTGGTGAGATTGCCGTTATGGGCGACGGCGACGCCGCCGCGCGCCAGTTCCGCATAGAGCGGCTGCACGTCGCGAAGCGCGGTCTGCGCCTTTGCGCCGGCGGTCGAATAGCGGACATGACCGATGGCGAGCGAGCCGGGCAGGGTCTGCATGACGTCGGCGGTGGTGAAATTGTCGCGCACATAGCCCATGCGACGGACCGAGTTGAACCGGCTCTCGACCGGATCATAGGCGACGATGCCGCCGGCCTCCTGCCCGCGATGTTGCAGCGCATGCAGGCCGAGAGCGACGAAATTCGCCGCGTCCTGCGCGCCGAGTATGCCGAATATCCCGCATTCCTCGTGAAGCTTGTCATCCGCATTCGCGGGATCGAAAGGCGTTCGGAGGCCGGCTTCATGCGATGCGGGCATTGTGGTTCCTCGGCCATAGTCGTGAGAGAGCGGTTATTAGCGCCTGCGGCGGCGCATGTCGATATCGCGGCGTCAGGTCTCCTCCGGCGCCACGCAGGCGCCCATGAGGGTGTCGATACGGTTCTGCAACCAGTCCGGCACCGCGGTCGGCGCGCTGGATTCGATCGCGGCGGCGGCGTCGGAGATGATCGCCTTGCTGGCGGAATTCTCGATTGCGGCCAGGCGCTCGCTGTCATTGATGACGAGACTGTAGAGAAGATAGGCGACGGCGACCAGAAGAACGCCCCGCGCGATGCCGAAGAGAAAGCCGAGCCCGCGATCCACCGCGGCGAGCGGCGTCGCCTGCACCGCCGAGGAAAAAACCGGCGTGAAGATCGACAGGACGATCAGCGAGACCCCGAAGACCACGACAAAGCCGGTCAGAGCGGTCAGCGTGCAGGAGGATTGCAGGAAATCGCCGAGATAGGGGACCTCCAGCACCAATGGCGAGACCATCGGCGCGAAATAGAAGGCGATGAAGGCGCTGGCGATCCAGCCGCCGATGGCCAGGGCTTCGCGGACGAAGCCGCGGTTGAAGGCGAGCATGGCGGAGACCAGCACCACCAGAGCTACGACGGCGTCCGCAATTGTCAGCGCCATGGGTTCCTCATTCTTATTCGCGCCCGCTCGGGGCGATCAGCTCCATCAGCGCGTCCAGGTCGGCCACCGCTTCCATCCTCATGCCCGATTCGGGCTCCGCGTTCACCATAGAAGGCGCCCATGCGGTGGTGAAACCCAGCTTTTGGGCCTCCTTGAGGCGGGATGAGGCCTGAGAGACCGGCCGGACCGCGCTGGAGAGGCTTATTTCACCAAAAACCACCACATCCGCCGGCAACGCGAGATCGCGATGCGCCGAAAGCACGGCGGCGGCGACGGCGAGATCGGCGGCGGGCTCGCTGATGCGCAGGCCCCCGGCGACGTTCAGGAAAACGTCATTGCCGGCGAGGGAGACGCCACAGCGCGCTTCCAGCACAGCGAGGATCATCGAGAGACGGCCCGAATCCCAGCCGATCACGTTGCGGCGCGGGGTGCCGAGCGGAGAGGAGGCGACCAGCGCCTGCAATTCGACCAGCAGCGGGCGCGTGCCCTCCACCCCGGCGAAGACGACCGAGCCGGGGGTGCGGCGCTCCCGATCCGCGAGGAAGAGGGCGGAGGGGTTGGCGACCTCGCGCAGGCCCTTGTCGGACATCTCGAAGACGCCGATCTCGTCCGCCGCGCCGAAACGGTTCTTCACCGCGCGCAGGATACGGAACTGGTGGCCGCGCTCGCCTTCGAAATAGGGCACGGTGTCGACCATGTGTTCGACCACGCGCGGGCCGGCGATCTGGCCTTCCTTGGTGACATGGCCGACCAGAATCACCGAAACGCCGCGCCGCTTGGCGAAACTGGTCAACTCATGCGCCACGGCGCGGACCTGGGAGACCGAGCCCGGCGCGCTTTCGACATTGTCGGCCCACATGGTCTGGATCGAATCAATCACCGCGAGGGTGGGGCGCTCCGCCTCCAGCGTGGTCAGCACGTCGCGAAGATTGGTCGCGGTGGCGAGCATGGCCGGCGCGCCGGCGAGGCCGAGCCGGGCGGCGCGCATGCGGATCTGGCTCAGCGCCTCCTCGCCCGAAACATAGATCACCTTTTCGCCGGAAGCGGCGAGGGCGGCGGCGACCTGAAGCAGGATGGTGGATTTGCCGATGCCGGGATCGCCCCCGACCAGAATCGCCGAAGCCGGGGCCAGCCCGCCGCCAAGCACGCGGTCGAATTCGGCGATGCCGGTCAGGGCGCGGGGCGGGGCCGGGTCCTCTCCGCTCAGCGCATGGAGCGGGGCGGCGCGACCCTTGGCGGCGCCGAGGGTTTTCGAGGCGGGGCCGGCGGCTGAAAGGCCGGCTTCCTCCTCGATCGAGTTCCAGGCGCCGCAATCATCGCAACGGCCGGCCCATTTCTTGTGAAGGGCGCCGCAGGACGAGCAGACGAACTGGGTGGAGCTTTTCGCCATGCCCCGCTATTCGCCCATCCGGCGGGGCGGGGCAAGCCCGTCTTCTCAGGTGTTTACCGCCCGTTTCGCCCGGCGCTCGGTCAGGATCGAGATGGCGAAGGAGGCGAGGACGAGCAGGGTGAAGAGCCAGAGGCCCCAGGCGGTTTTCACATGCCCGATTCCGACGCCCTTCACGATGACGATATAAAGCGCGAGCAGGAAGATATCCGCCATGGAGAGCTTGCCGACCAGCGTGAGCGGAGCGGCCCAGCGGGTGGGGGAAAGCATGCGGAAATGGATCGCGGCGAGGAGGATCGTCTTCGCATAGGGCGCGATCAGCGCGAAGATCGCGACCAGCACGGCCAGGGCCGGATCGGAAGCCCAGAGATCGCCGACGCCGCCGAGAATGCTCAACTCGTTTCCTTCGAAAAAGGGCAGCAACCCGGCGCGCGCCAAGGGCGCGGCCCAGGCGACGGGGAAGAGAAGGAGCAGGGCGAGATTGGCCCATTCGAGCATGCCGGGGCGGGCGTTCCCGTCGGTCTGTCTGTTCATGGTGGTCAGATAAGCCAGGGCGGGTCCGGCGTAAATACGCCGCTCAACGGATCGCCTCGATCGGGCCTTCCTCCAGCCCGTGAATGAACTGGTCGAGATAGGGGTTGCCGCTGGTCTCGATCTCTCCGACCGGGCCGCACCATTGCACGCGGCCTTCGTGCAGCATGGCGACGCGGTCGGCGATCTCCACCACAGAGCGCATGTCATGGGTGATGGTGATCGCGGTCGCGCCCATCTCCGCCACCAGCGAGCGGATCAGCTTGTTGATGACCGAGGCCATGATCGGGTCGAGCCCGGCGGTCGGCTCGTCGAAGAACATGATCTCCGGGTCGGCGGCGATGGCGCGGGCGAGGCCGACGCGCTTTTGCATGCCGCCGGAAAGCTCGGCGGGGAAGAGATCGGCCACATGCGGCTTCAGGCCGACGCGGCGGAGTTTTTCGACGGCGATCTCGCGGGCCTCGGCCGCCGGGCGTTTGCCGGCGCCTTGCAGCAGACGGAAGGCGATGTTGCGCCAGACCGGCATCGAATCGAAGAGCGCGCCGCCCTGAAACAGCATGCCGAAACGCTCCAGCAGCGCCTCGCGCTTCGCGCCGCTGGCGCCGAGGATCGAGACCCCGTCGAGCATGATCTCGCCCGCGTCGGGCTCGATCAGGCCGATAATGGTCTTGATGGTCACGGATTTGCCGGTGCCGGAGCCGCCGATCACCACAAGGCTTTCGCCTTTCGCGACAGAGAGATCGACCCCCTGCAGGACCTTGTTGTCGCCGAACGTCTTGCAGACGCCCCGCATCTCGATCTTGGGGGGCTGGGTCATTTGTCGAAGAAGATCTCGTTGAGCGCGTAATTGGAGGCCAGGATCAGGATCGAGGCGGTGACGACGGCGTTGGTCGTGGCGCGTCCGACGCCCTGCGCGCCGCGGCCGGAATGATAACCCTGATAGCAGCCCATCAGCGCGATGACGAAGCCGAAGACCGCGGCTTTCACCAGACCCGAGGACACATCCTCGAAGGTCAGGAAGTCCCAGGTGTTGCGGACATAGTTGCCGCCGTTGAAATCCAGCCGCAGCACGCCGACGGCGAAGCCGCCGAGAATGCCGATCACATCGCCGATGAAGGCGAGGCAGGGCATGGCGAGGGTCGCGGCCAGAAGCCGCGGCGCGACCAGATATTTGAACGGGTTGGTCGAAAGCGTTACCAGCGCGTCGATCTGCTCGGTCACGCGCATCGTGCCAAGCTCCGCCGCGATGGAGGCGGAGACGCGGCCGGCGACCATCAGGCTGCCAAGCACGGGGCCAAGCTCGCGCACCATGCCGATGGCGACGATGGAGGGCACCACCGCCTCGGCGTTGAAGCGCGCGCCGCCGATATAGATCTGGAGCGCGAGCGCCGCGCCGGTGAAGAAGGCGGTCAGCCCGACCACGGGCAGCGAGAAATAGCCGATGCGCAGAAGCTGTCGGCCCAGTTCCGCCGGATACCATGGCGGGCGGATGACATGGCTCACGCCCGCGGCGGCGAAGATCGTGAGCGAACCCGTCGCCGCGCAAAGGCCGAGAACGGCGGCGCCGATGGAGGCGAGAAATCTCTGGATGGCGATCATGCGGCGCGGCCTCTGCTTCGGTCAGAGGTTTCTGTAGCGTCGCTCGTAGCGCAATCCAAGGCTGGTCAGGATTTCGTAACCGATCGTGCCCGCGCAGGCGGCGAGCGCGTCCACCGTGCGCGTCTCGTCCAGAAGGGCGACCAGCGCACCTTCCTGCGCCGCTTCGACGCCGGTCGCGTCGAGCGTGATCAGGTCCATCGAGACCCGGCCGACGGAATGAAGCGTGGCGCCATCGAGGCCGGCGGTGAAGCCTTTGCTCATCTGCCGTATCAGGCCATCGGCGTAACCTGCTGAGATCGTAGCGATGTGGCGGGGCGCGCGCGCCTGATAGGCGGCGCCGTAGCCGACGATCTCCCCCGGCGCGATATCGCGGGTCTGGATGATCGGAACCTCCAGCGTGACCACGGGGCGGGCGCCTTCGAAGGGCATGCCGCCATAGAGGCCGACGCCCGGACGGGTGATGTCATGATGATAGCGCGCGCCAAGAAGGACGCCGCCGGTCGCGGCGATGCTTTTCGGCGCGGCGGCGAGGCCGGGATGGGCGGAGATCTCGCGGAAGGCGGCGTTCTGCGCGCGGTTGAGCGGGTGCTGCGGCTCGTCGGCGCAGGCGAGATGGCTCATCACAAGGGCGACATCCAGCCCGTCGAGCGCATCGGGCGCGGAGAGCGCCTCGGCGAGTTCGGCGCCCTCGAAGCCGAGCCGGTTCATGCCGCTGTCGAGCTGAAAGCCGATTGTGAGCGCGGTTTCGCTTTCCGCCGCGATCCTTTTGGATTCAGCAAGTTGCCCCGGTGAGTTCAGGAGCGGGATAAGTGCGGATTCGCGGATCGGCTCCGCATCGCCCGGCATCAGCCCGGAGAAGACGAAGATGCGCGGGCCGGGGCCGATGGCGGCGCGAAGCGCGACGCCCTCTTCGGCGAGGGCGACGAAGAAGCTCTTCGCGCCGGCGGCTTTCAGCGCCGGGCCGACCTGCGCCGCGCCGAGCCCATAGGCGTCGGCCTTGACCACGGCGCCGGTTTCGCAGGCGGTCATGGCGTCGAGGGCGCGCCAATTGTCCTGAATCGCGCCGAGGTCGATGGTCAGTCTTGCGCGGGCCATGTCAGAAATCCTGCGGCAGCGCGTTATAGCGTTCCGGTTTGGCGAGATCGGAGAAGCGGGTGAATTCGCCCTGGAAGGCGAGTTCGACCGTGCCGATCGGGCCGTGGCGCTGCTTGCCGATGATCGCTTCGGCCTTGCCGAAGACGCGCTCGGCCTTGTCCGCCCATTCGGGGAAGCCGGGATCGTCCTCGGGCGGTTTCAGGCGTTCATGGTAATATTGTTCGCGAAAGACGAACATCACCACATCGGCGTCCTGCTCAATCGAGCCGGATTCGCGCAGGTCGGAAAGCTGCGGTCTCTTGTCGTCGCGGCTCTCGACCTGGCGGGAGAGCTGCGAGAGGGCGATCACCGGGATGTTCAGCTCCTTGGCGATGGCCTTCAGGCCCTGGGTGATCTCGGAGACCTCGTTCACGCGGCTGTCCTTGGCGGAGGCGGCGCGGGCGAGCTGGAGATAGTCGATGAAGAGCACGTCGAGCCCGGATTTCCGCTTCAGCCGCCGGGCGCGGGCGGCGATGGTGGAGATCGGCAGCGCCGGGGTGTCGTCGATATAGAGCGGGATATTGGCGACCTGGCGCGAGGCTTCGACCACCCGGCGGAACTCATCCTCCTCCATCTCGCCGCGGCGGAGCTTTTCGGAGGCGACCTCGGCCTGTTCGGAGAGGATGCGGGTGGCGAGCTGCTCGGCGCTCATCTCCAGGCTGAAGAAGCCGACCACGCCGCCATTCACCGTGCCTTCGGAGCCGTCTGGGCGGGTCCCCTTACGCCATGCCTTGGCGATGTTGAAGGCGATATTGGTCGCGAGCGAGGTCTTGCCCATCGAGGGACGGCCGGCGAGGATGATCAGATCCGAAGGGTGCAGCCCGCCGAGTTTCCTGTCCATATCGACAAGGCCGGTGGAGACGCCGGCGAGACCGCCATCGCGGTGATAGGCGGCGTTGGCGACGTCGATCGCCTCGTTCACCGCTTTGAGAAAGGTGCCGAAACCGCCTTCGTATTTTCCTTTTTCGCCGAGGAGGTAAAGCGATTGCTCGGCTTCCTCGATCTGCTGGGCGGGCTCGACGCCGACATCCATGGTGGCGGCGCGGGCGGCGACCTCCTCGCCGATGGTGATCAGGTCGCGCCGCAGCGCCAGATCATAGATCACCTGCGCATAGTCGCGGGCGTTGAAGAGCGAGACGGCGGCGCCGGCGAGGCGGGCGAGATAGGCGGGGCCGCCGATCTCGGCCATGCCGGGGTCGCTCTCGAAAAAGGGTTTCAGCGTCACCGGGGTGGCGAGGGCGTTCTGCTGGATCCGGCGCGAGGCGACCTCAAAGATTCGCGCATGCAGCGGATCGTAGAAATGGCGGGGTTCGAGAATCGACGCGACCCGCTCATAGACCTCGTTATTGACCAGAAGAGCGCCGAGAAGCGCCTGTTCCGCCTCGATATTCTGGGGGACTGCCCGGAAATCCGGCCCGCTTGCTCCATCGGCCATCGCCTGCTCCTTTTTGCCGGGGAGTTTAGCCCGGGGGCGGGGCGGCGGAAAGCCGGGGAAGGCGAGTAGCTGTGGACAGGTTGTGAAAAGCTCGGAGCGGTTCTGTGGATAAGCCGGCGGATGCGAAAAGGGCCGCCCCCGGCGGGAGCGGCCCTGATTCTGTCGATGGCGGCCGGGTCAGACCTGCGGCTGCTCGTCGTCTTCGGCCGGAGCGTCCTCGATGACCTCTTCCGGGTTCTCGTCATCCTCGAAAAGCTGGGCCACGTCGAAAGCCTCGGCGGCCTCCTCTTCGGCGCGGAGCTCGGCGATGGACTTGCCCTGAGCCTGAAGCTCGGCCTCGTCGGTGGAGCGGGCGACGTTGATCGTGATCCGGGCGTCGACCTCCGGGTGGAGGATGACGCGGATCTCGTGCAGGCCCAGATCTTTCACCGGGGCCGACAGCACGACCTGATTGCGCCCGAGGGTGAATCCGCCCTCGGTCGCCAGTTCGGCGATGTCGCGCGAGTTGACCGAGCCGTAGAGCGAGCCGCCGTCGGAGGCCTGCCGGATGGCGATGAAGGTCTGGCCTTCGAGCTTGGCGGCGACGGCCTCGGCCTCTTTCTTCAGTTCGAGGTTGCGCGCCTCAAGCTGCGCGCGCTCGGTCTGGAAACGCTCCATGTTCCTCTTGGTCGCGCGGAGTGCCTTGCCCTTGGGCAGGAGGAAATTGCGGGCGAAGCCGTCCCGGACGGCGACGACGTCGCCCATCTGGCCCAGCTTTTCGACCCGTTCGAGAAGAACCACATCCATGATCGGCCTCCTTACTTGATCGCGTAGGGCAGGAGCGCGAGGAAGCGGGCGCGCTTGATGGCGCGGCCAAGCTCACGCTGCTTTTTCGCGGAGACGGCGGTGATGCGAGAGGGGACGATCTTGCCCCGCTCGGAAATGTAACGCTGAAGCAGCTTCACGTCCTTGTAGTCGATCTTCGGCGCGTCGGGCGCGGAGAAGGGGCAGGACTTGCGGCGGCGGAAGAAGGGTTTGCGAGCCATTCTCTATCTCCTTTCGATCAATCGTCGCGCCGGGGCGGGCGC
>JBKECG010000070.1:0-21880 GCA_047974395.1 Pikeienuella sp.
GTCGAAGCCTGAGGAGCGAGACCATGGCCACCATCGTCGTCAAGCAGATCGGCAGCCCGATCCGCCGCCCGGCCAAGCAGCGCCAGACGCTGATCGGCCTCGGGCTCAACAAGATGCACAAGACGCGGGAGCTGGAGGATACGCCTTCGGTCCGGGGCATGGTCGCCTCGATCCCGCATCTGGTGCGGATCGTCGAGGAGCGCGCCTGACCCCGACGGTCGCGCTTCGCCCATATTCCCGTGGCCGGGGGGGGGTCCGACGCCTCCGCCCCCCGCGTCCGGTTCAAGGAGACTGCGTCATGAAACTGCATGAACTCGCCGACAATCCCGGCGCGACCAAGGTCCGCAAGCGCGTCGGCCGCGGCCCCGGCTCCGGCACCGGCAAGACCGCCGGGCGCGGCGTGAAGGGCCAGACCTCCCGTTCGGGCGTGGCCATCAACGGCTTCGAAGGCGGCCAGATGCCGATCACCCGGCGTCTGCCCAAGCGCGGCTTCAACAATATCAACGGCAAGCGTTTCGCGATCGTGAATCTGAAGACGCTTCAGGACGCGATCGACCGCGGCGCGATCAAGGCGAAGGCCGAACTGGACGAGACGGCGCTGGTCGCCGCCGGCGTCATCCGCCGGCCACTTGACGGCGTGCGCCTGCTGGCCAAGGGCGAGCTGAAGGCGGTGCTGACCCTCTCTGTCGCCGGCGCCTCCAGGGCGGCCGTCGAGGCGGTCGAAAAGGCCGGCGGCAAGGTCGAGATCGTCGATGTCGTCGCCCTGCGCCGCGCCGCCCGGCGCGACGCCAACGCGGCCGCAAAGGCGGACCGCCCCGCTCTCCGCCCCGGCCAGCCCGGGGCGGGCCGGAGAATTCGCCGAACAGACAGAGGTCCTCCATGGCGTCCGCCGCCGAACAACTCGCCGCGAACTTGAGCTGGAGCGCGTTCGGTCGCGCCAAGGAGCTTCGTCAGCGCATCTTTTTCGCGCTCGGGCTTCTGATCATCTATCGGCTCGGCACCTATATCCCGATGCCGGGCATCGACCCGGTTCAGCTTCAGCAGTTCATCGAGCAGACGCAATCGGGGATTCTCGGCGTCTTCAACATGTTCTCGGGCGGGGCCGTCAGCCGCATGGCGATCTTCTCGCTCGGGATCATGCCCTATATCTCCGCCTCGATCATCATGCAGCTGATGACCTCCATGGTCCCCAGCCTTGAGGCGTTGAAGAAGGACGGCGAGTCCGGGCGCAAGAAGATCAACCAGTACACCCGCTACGGCACTGTGCTGCTGGCGACGGTGCAGGCTTACGGCGTCGCCGTCGGCCTGCAGGGCCAGGGGCTGGCGCTCGATCCCGGACCGTTCTTCATCGCCTCGGCGGTGATCACGCTGGTCGGCGGCACCATGTTCCTGATGTGGCTCGGCGAGCAGATCACCGCGCGCGGCATCGGCAACGGCATCTCGCTGATCATCTATGTCGGCATCGTCGCCGAGTTGCCGCGGGCGCTGGCGCAGTTCTTCGAGCTGGGCCGGTCCGGCGATCTGGCGGCCTGGCTGATCATCGCGGTTCTGGTCGGCGCGGTGGCGGTGATCGCCTTCGTCGTCTTCCTGGAGCGGGCGCAGCGGCGGATTCTGGTGCAGTATCCCAAGCGTCAGGTCGGTCAGAAGATGTATGGCGGCGACAGTTCGCACCTGCCGCTGAAGGTGAACACCGCCGGCGTGATCCCGCCGATCTTCGCGTCCTCGCTTCTGCTGATGCCGGCGACGGTCGCGGGTTTCTCCGGCGATGGCGGCTCCGAATGGCTGCAGGCGGTCACGGCGATGCTGGGTCGCGGCCAGCCGCTTTTCCTCGGACTGTTCGTCGGCCTGATCGTCTTCTTCTGTTTCTTCTACACCGCAGTGGTCTTCAACCCTGACGACGTGGCCGAGAATCTGAAGAAGCAGGGCGGTTTCGTGCCGGGCATCCGGCCCGGCAAGCGCACGGCGGAATATCTCGATTATGTGCTGACGCGGCTTACCGTGGTCGGCGCGGCCTATCTCGCGGCGATCTGCGTGCTGCCGGAACTGCTGACCTCCCGTTTCTCGGTGCCGTTCTATTTCGGCGGCACCTCGCTTCTGATCGTGGTCTCGGTCACCATGGACACGATCAGTCAGGTGCAGAGCCATCTTCTGGCGCATCAATATGAAGGTCTGATTGAAAAATCGCGGCTCGGCGGCAAGAACCGGGCGAAAGCGAGAGCGGGACGGAAACCGGAAAGGCGGCGCTGATGAATGTGATACTCCTCGGGCCGCCGGGCGCCGGCAAGGGCACCCAGTCGCGCCGGCTGACCGAAAGCCGCGGCATGGTGCAGCTTTCGACCGGCGACATGCTGCGCGCCGCCGTCGCCGCCGGCACCGAGATCGGCCGCGCCGCCGATGCGGTGATGAAGGCGGGGGGGCTTGTCTCCGACGAGATCGTCGTCGGCGTGGTCGATGAACGACTGGGCCAGCCCGATGTCGCCGCCGGCGTGGTCTTCGACGGTTTTCCGCGCACCGCCGTGCAGGCGGAGGCGCTGGACCGGCTTCTGGCGGCGAAGGGCATGGCGCTGCGCTGCGTGGTCAATATCGCGGTCGATGACGAGGCGATGATCGGCCGGATCTCCGGCCGTTTCACCTGCGCCAAATGCGGCGAGGGCTATCACGATCGCGACAAGAAACCGGCGAAGCCGGATGTCTGCGACAAATGCGGCGGGACCGAGTTCAAGCGCCGCAAGGACGACAACGCCGAAACCGTGCGCGCGCGGCTGAAGCAGTATCACGCCGAAACGGCGCCGCTGATCGCCTATTATGGCGCGGCGGGGAAGCTGCGCGATGTGGACGGCATGGCGCCGATCGACCAGGTGAGCGCGGCGATCGCCGCGGCGCTGGGCGGAGAGGGATAGCCCCGGCGGCGAAGCCGGGCTGGGGGTTGACCCGGGGCGGAGCGGACATATACTCCGCGCTTCCCTTGGGCAGATCGGTTCTGCGGCGTGGTAAGGCGTTGCCGAGCAAGGAAAATTCCGGGATCAACCGCGAATCGCGCGGCCCCCGTGACGAGAGATGGCCCGAAGGGGCGGAGAGACGGAGCTGGATCGTGGCGCGCATTGCAGGCGTAAACATTCCGACGAACAAGCGAGTGCATATCGCGCTCACCTATATTCATGGCATCGGCGAGACGACCGCGAAGTCGATCTGCGAGGCGACCGGCATTGACGTCGCCCGCCGCGTCAACGAGCTGAGCGACGCCGAAGTGCTGTCGATCCGCGAGCATATCGACGCGAATCTGATGGTCGAGGGCGACCTTCGCCGCGAGAACGCGATGAATGTGAAGCGGCTGATGGATCTCGGCTGCTACCGGGGCCTGCGCCATCGCCGCGGCCTGCCGGTGCGCGGCCAGCGCACCCACACCAACGCCCGCACCCGCAAGGGCCCGGCGAAGCCGATCGCCGGCAAGAAGAAATAAGAGGGCTGAGAGATGGCGCGCGATAAAACCCGCACGAAACGCAAGGAACGGAAGAACATCTCCACGGGCGTCGCCCATGTGAACTCTTCCTTCAACAACACCATGATCACCATCGCCGACGCCCAGGGGAACGTCATCTCCTGGTCTTCCGCCGGCACGATGGGGTTCAAGGGTTCGCGCAAGTCGACCCCTTATGCGGCGCAGGTCGCCGCCGAGGACGCCGGCAAGAAGGCGCAGGAGCATGGCATGCGCACCCTCGAAGTCGAGGTGCAGGGGCCGGGCTCGGGCCGCGAAAGCGCGCTTCGCGCGCTGCAGGCGCAGGGCTTCACCGTGACCGCCATTCGCGACGTGACCCCGATCGCGCATAACGGCTGCCGTCCGCCGAAGCGCCGCCGCGTCTGATCGCGCGCATATATCGCCGAACCGGCCCGCCTTATCCCAGGGCGGGCTTTCGGCTTGATGGATGATTTTTCCTCGGGCGCGTCCCGGCGCCGGATCCGGCGGGACGCAGGAATGGAGGACCAGATGACGATCCACAAGAACTGGCAGGACCTGATCAGGCCGACCGCGCTTGAGATCACCCCGGGCGCCGACCCGATGCGTTTCGCCACCGCGATCGCCGAGCCGCTGGAGCGGGGCTTCGGCCTGACGCTCGGCAACGCGCTGCGACGGGTTCTGATGTCCTCGCTTCAGGGCGCGGCCATCGTCTCGATCCAGATCGACGGCGTG
Organism: Pikeienuella sp.; assembly: GCA_047974395.1. GTDB lineage: Bacteria > Pseudomonadota > Alphaproteobacteria > Rhodobacterales > Rhodobacteraceae > Pikeienuella. The sequence goes on from JBKECG010000070.1 coordinate 4,190, forward strand.
CTGCATGAGTTTTCCTCGATCCCCGGCGTGCGCGAGGATGTGACCGATATCGTCCTCAACATGAAGGGCGTCGCCATCCGCATGGATGTGGAGGGGCCGAAGCGGCTCAGCCTGCGCGGCAAGGGCCCCGGCGCCCTGACCGCCGGCGACATCCAGGAGATCGCCGGCGTCGAGATCCTGAACAAGGATCACCATATCTGCCAGCTCGACGAAGGCGCCGATTTCCATATCGAGCTGACCGTCCAGCCCGGCAAGGGCTTCGTCGCCGCCGACAAGAACCGGCCCGAGGACGCCCCGATCGGCCTGATCCCGATCGACGCGCTCTACAGCCCGGTGCGCAAGGTCTCCTACAAGGTGGAGCCGACCCGCGAGGGGCAGGTGCTCGACTATGACAAGCTGACCCTGAATGTGGAGACCGACGGCTCGCTGACGCCCGAGGACGCGATCGCCTATGCGGCGCGGATCATCCAGGACCAGCTCCGCACCTTCATCAATTTCGACGAGCCGAAGGACGATGTCTCCTCCGACGAGCCGGAGGATCTGGAGTTCAACCCGCTCCTTCTGAAGAAGGTGGACGAGCTGGAGCTTTCGGTGCGTTCGGCCAACTGCCTGAAGAACGACAATATCGTCTATATCGGCGACCTGATCCAGAAGACCGAGGCGGAGATGCTTCGCACCCCGAATTTCGGCCGCAAGTCGCTGAACGAGATCAAGGAGGTGCTGACCGGCATGGGCCTGCATCTCGGCATGGATATCGTCGATTGGCCGCCGGACAATATCGAGGATCTGGCGAAGAAATTCGAGGATCAGTTCTGAGCGCCGCTGGCGCTCGGAACCACGAAAAAAAGCAGACCGGGCATGTCGCCCCAAGGAGGCGGTTCCGATGCAGGGCCGCCGGACAAAGCATAAACCGAAAGGACCAAAGAGATGCGTCACGGACACGGATACCGGAAGCTCAACCGGACCCATGAGCACCGGAAGGCGATGTTCGCCAACATGGCGGCCTCGCTGATCGAGCATGAGCAGATCAAGACCACCCTGCCGAAAGCGAAGGAGCTGAAGCGGGTGATCGACAAGCTGATCACCCTCGGCAAGCGCGGCGATCTGCACGCCCGCCGGCAGGCGCTGGCCTCGATCAAGCAGGACGAGGCGGTGAAGAAGCTCTTCTCCACCCTTGGCGAACGCTACAAGGACCGCAATGGCGGCTACAGCCGCGTGCTGAAGGCGGGTTTCCGCTATGGCGACATGGCCCCGATGGCGATCATCGAACTGGTGGACCGCGATCCGGCCGCCAAGGGCGCCGGCGACAAGGCCCGCGTCGCCGCCGAGGAGGCCGCCGCCGACGAGGAATGAGGCGCGCCCTTTCCGCGCAGCTTCAAGAGGGTCGCCTTTCCGGGCGGCCCTTTTTCTTTACCCGCCCGGCGCATATGCTCCGTCGCGAAGGAGACAGCCCATGGCCGGAATCCCCTCTCCCAAAGCGGCGGAGATCATGCGCGGGTTGCGCGGCCTGAGGGCGCTGGCCGCCGCGATCATCCTTGCGACGCCCGCCCTGGCCGATCAGGCGCAGGTTCCGCAAAGCCAGGCCGAGATCACGCTTTCCTTCGCTCCGGTGGTGAAACGCGCGGCGCCGGCGGTGGTGAATGTCTATACCCGCAAGACCGTGCGCCGGCGCAATCCTTTCGCCGGCGATCCCTTTTTCGAGCGGTTCTTCGAGGAGTTCGGCGGGCGCGGCTCGGGGCGGCGAATCCAGAATTCGCTCGGCTCCGGCGTGATCCTGACGGCGGAGGGCTATGTCGTCACCAACAACCATGTCGTCGGCGGCGCCGACGAGGTGCGCGTGGTGCTGAGCGACAAGCGCGAATTCGACGCCGAGATCGTCTTCGCCGACGAGGAATCGGATATCGCCCTGTTGCGGCTCCCCGGCGCCTCCGGCCTGCCGGTGCTGGAGCTGCGCGACAGCGACCGGCTGGAGGTGGGCGATCTGGTGCTGGCCATCGGCAACCCTTTCGGCGTCGGCCAGACGGTGACGTCGGGCATCGTCTCGGCGCTGGCCCGCAGCGGCGGCGCGGGGCGGCGACGGGGGGACGGTTATTTCATCCAGACCGACGCGGCGGTGAACCCGGGCAATTCCGGCGGCGCGCTGGTGGATATGGCCGGGCGGCTGGTCGGGGTGAACACGGCGATCCTGACGCGCTCGGGCGGGTCCAACGGCATCGGCTTCGCGATTCCGGCCAATCTGGTGCGCCAGGCGCTGGCGAGCGCGCTTGACGGCCAGACCTCGCTTGCGCGCCCCTGGGCCGGGATCATCGGCCAGAGCGTGACCGCGGATCTCGCCGAAGGGCTGGGGCTGTCGGCGCCGAGCGGCGTGGTGATCGCCGACATGCACCCGCAAAGCCCGCTGGCGGCTGCGGGGCTGCGGGTCGGGGATGTTATCGTCGCCTTCGCCGGCCACCCGGTCGATGCGCTCGAAGAATTCTTCTTCCGCATGGCCGAGATCGGCGTCGGCGGCGAGGCCGAGATCGAATATATCCGCAGGGGCGAGCGGCTACGGGCGGCGATGCCGCTTCAGCCGGCCCCGGCCTCGCTGCGGCGGAACTGAGATGGCCGATCTTTTCGACCGCGACGAGAAACCCGCCGCCCCCTCCGGGGGGCGCGAGGCGCCGCGCCCGCTCGCCGACCGGCTGCGCCCTGCGAAACTGGCGGAGGTGATCGGGCAGGAGCATCTACTCGGCCCCGAAGGGCCGCTGGCGGCGATGATCGGGGCGGGGGCGCTTTCCTCGCTGATCTTCTGGGGGCCGCCCGGCGTCGGCAAGACGACGATCGCGCGGCTTCTGGCGCAGGAGACCGCGCTGGCTTTCGAGCAGATCAGCGCCATTTTCACCGGCGTCGCCGATCTGCGAAAGGTCTTCGACGCCGCCGCGCTGCGCCGGAGGGGCGGGCGCGGCACGCTTCTGTTCGTCGATGAGATCCATCGTGTCAACAAGGCGCAGCAGGACGGTTTCCTGCCGCATATGGAATCGGGCGCGGTGACGCTGGTCGGCGCGACCACCGAGAACCCTTCCTTTGAACTGAACGCCGCGCTTTTGAGCCGGGCGCAGGTGATGGTGCTGAAGCCGCTCGACGCGCCCGCGCTCTCGCAGCTGATCGCGCGGGCGGAGGCGCTGGAAGGGAAGGCGCTGCCGCTGGATGGCGAGGCCCGCGCCGCGCTGGTCGATATGGCCGAGGGCGACGGGCGCGCGCTTCTGAACATGGCCGAGCAGCTTTTTCGCATCGGCGGCGCGAAGATGGGCGCGAAGGAGATGGCGGCCCGCGTCTCCCGCCGCGCGCCGGTCTATGACAAGACCGGGGACGGGCATTACAACCTGATCTCGGCGCTGCATAAATCGGTCCGCGGCTCCGACGCCGACGCCGCGCTCTACTGGCTCCGGCGGATGCTGAACGCCGGCGAGGACCCGCGCTATATCGCCCGGCGGGTGATCCGCATGGCGGTGGAGGATATCGGCCTCGCCGAGCCCGAAGCGGTGAAACAGGCGCTGGCGGCGGCGGAGGTCTATGAGCGGCTCGGCTCGCCCGAGGGCGAATTGGCCATCGCGCAGGCGGTGGTCTATCTGGCGCTCGCCCCGAAATCCAACGCGCTCTACCGCGCCTTTGGCGCGGCGGGCGAGGCGGCGCGAAAATCCGGCTCCGCCTCGCCGCCGAAGCATATCCTGAATGCGCCGACGAAGCTGATGAAGGCGGAGGGCTACGGCGCCGGCTATGAATATGATCATGACGCGGAGGACGGGTTCTCCGGCCAGAATTATTTCCCGGACGGGATGAAGCGCGGCGTCTACTATCTGCCGAAAGATCGTGGTTTCGAGCGCGATCTCGCCAAAAGGCTCGACTGGTTCGCGAAGAAACGCGCCGAGAAGGGCTGAGCCCGGCTTGACAGCGCCCGCGCCCCGGCGTTTTGAAGCGGAGGCGAGCAAGGGTAGGCGGCATGAATCTGATCATCGTCGGCATGGGCGGGGCGCTTGGCGCGATGCTGCGCCATCTTTCCGGCGTCGCGGCGCTCAGGATCATGGGTGCGGGGTTTCCATGGGGAACCCTGTTCGTGAATGTCGTCGGCTCTTTCCTGATGGGGCTGGCGGCGGTGCTGATCCTGGGGCGCTTCGGGCATTCGCCCCATGCGGCGGGGCTGGTGATGACCGGGTTTCTCGGCGGGTTCACCACGTTTTCCGCCTTTTCGCTTGATGTGTTCCGGCTGCTGGAGACAGGCAGGGCGGGGGCGGCGGCGCTTTATGTGGGCGGTTCCGTCGCGCTTTCCATCGGGGCGCTTTTCATCGGTTTCATGATCGCGCGGGGGTTGGAATGAGCGGCGTTCAGCATATTCTGGTCGCCGAGGACGAGGCCGATCAGCGTTTCGACCGGTTCCTGCGCCGGCGCTATCCGCATCTCCAGCAGGGCCGGATCGAGAAGCTCTGCCGCAAGGGCGAGTTCCGGCTGGATGGCGGGCGGGTTTCGCCCTCCACCCGCGTCGCCGCCGGGCAGGATGTGCGGGTGCCGCCGCTGCCCGACGCCGACGCCCCGCCCGCGCCGAAAAAGGAGCCGGCGATCAGCGAGGATCAGGCGGCGATGATCCGCGCGGCGGTGATCTTCCGCGATGCGCATTACATCGCGCTGAACAAGCCGCCGGGTCTCGCGACGCAAGGGGGGACGGGGCAGAGCCTGCATCTCGCCATGCTGGCCCCGGCGCTGGCCTTCGACCGGGACGAGGCTCCGCGTCTGGTGCATCGGCTGGACCGCGACACTTCGGGCGTGATCATGCTGGCGCGGACCGGGCGCGCCGCCGCGGCGCTGGCGAAGGCGTTCCAGAGCCGCGACACCGAAAAGACCTATTGGGCGGCGGTGGCCGGCGCCCCGCGGCCGGCGCGGGCCACGATCCGCTACGGGCTGGTCAAGGCCGGCGGCGCCGGGGCGGAGAAGATGCGCTGCATCCATCCCGACGAGGTCGGCGCCACCCCGGGCGCGAAACGCGCCGTGACCGATTACGCGGTGATCGAGACCATGGGCCGGCGCGCCTCCTGGGTCGCGCTGCGCCCGGTCACGGGGCGCACCCATCAGCTGCGGGCGCATATGGCGGAGGTCGGCAATCCGATCGTCGGTGACGGCAAATACGCCGGCAACTCCACGGTGAACGAAGGCGACGGCTGGGGCGCGCAGCTTGGCGGCGCCGTCAGCCGCAAGCTGCATCTCCATGCGCGGAGCCTTGTTCTGGAGCATCCGATGGAGCGCGGGCGCCTGCTGTCGCTGAAGGCGCCGCTGCCGGAACATATGGCGAAGACCTGGGCGATGTTCGGCTGGCGCGCGGAAGACGCCCCCGAGGACCCGTTCGACCCGGAGGCGGAATGACCACATTCACCCTTCTCCACGGCGCCTGGCATGGCGGCTGGTGCTGGTCGCGCGTGGCGGCGATCCTGCGGGCGCGCGGGCATCTGGTGACGACGCCGACCCAGACCGGGCTCGGCGAGCGCAGGCATCTGCTCTCGCCGGAGATCACGCTGAGCACCTTTTGCGAGGATCTGCGGCTGCATCTGGACTATGAGGACCTGCGCGACGTGGTCCTTGTCGGCCATTCCTTCGGCGGTTCGCCGATCTCCTTCGCCGCCGAACGGGCCGGGGACCGGATCGCGCGGCTGGTCTATCTGGATGCGATGCTGGTCTTTCCGGGCGAGACGCCCTTTTCCACCGTCGCTCCCGAAACCGCCGCCGAACGCCGGCGGCTGGCGGAGGAGACCAGCGGCGGGCTGACCCTGCCGGCGCCGGGCGCTGCGGCGATGGGGATCGGCGATGCGGCGGACGCCGCCTGGATCGAGCGGATGATGACCCCGCATCCCATTCGCACCTATGAGACGCCGCTGGAGATCGAGCGCGCGCCCGGCGCCGGCAAGCCGGCGCGCTATGTCATCTGCGCCGATCCGATCTATCCGCCGCTCGCCGGGGCGTGGGCGCGGGCGCGCGATCTCGGCTGGCCGATCGACGAGATCGCCGCCGGGCATGACGCCATGGTCTCCGCGCCAGCGGCGCTGGCGGATCTGCTGGAGGCGGGCTGAGCCGCGCCGGATTCGCGCTTGCGCCGCGCCGCGCCGGGGGTTGTGATGGCGCCAGAGCGGTTTCCGGCCTGACTGAATCAGTCAGGTCGGAAACCAGGACAGGCGGGCCGGTCAAGTTGTTGCGTTTCCCGTTCAGACTGGTGATCCAGTCTGAACGGGAAACGCTCTAGAACGCGGCATCGAAGGAGAGCGCGATGAAGATCATGCAGGCCGGCGCGCGGCCGACGCGCAAGGCGTCATCCGACTGGTTCACCGGAACCGTCTGGCAGGACCCGATCGTCGAAGCCCCGGACCCGGCCCGGGTCCGCGCCATCCGGGTCGCCTTCGAGCCGGGGGCGCGCACCGCCTGGCACACTCACCCGCTGGGTCAGACGCTGCTTGTCCTTTCCGGCATGGGCCTGGTCTGTCTGCGCGGCCAGGCGCCGCGGCGGATCAGGCCGGGCGACACGGTCTGGATTCCGCCCGAGGAGGAGCACTGGCACGGCGCGACGCCGGAGACCGGCATGGTCCATCTCGCCATTCAGGAGGCGCAGGACGGGGTCAGCGCCGACTGGCTGGAGCATGTGACGGACGAGGATTATCTCCGCCGTCCGGCGGACTGACCGCCGGGGCGCGCTTCGCGCCGCATTCGCCGCCGCCGCGCCGCGGCATCCCGACACGGGTAAGTTTTCCTGAAGTGTTGAATTTCTGATGCGAGGCGCCGCCCGTTGCGCCCCGGACGGCTGATGCGAGAGCCCGGGTTGTCAGTCACGCCTGCGTTTCGATCTCCGGCTTCGCCAGTATCGCCGCGGCGGCGTCTCTTTCGCCGATGGAAGTCTGTTATCGGGGGCGTAATTAACCCGCCGAAAATACACGATATTCCTCGTTGACATGTGGGGGAGCAGGATTTAGATAAATATCTGTGAATCATTTTTATATTTCCTATCAATAGGTTGAATGGTTCGCTTGCGTGTATGCGCAATCCGGTGAATACGATGTGCAAGTAAGGGGCGACATCATGAAAAACTTCTTGGCCGGCTGCCTTTTGGCGGCGGCGCCGCTCTTGGCTGGGCAGGCTCACGCCACGACCTATACGGCTGTCTTCGATTCCGCAGTCAGTGATCCGGCGAAGATCATGGGCATATATCAGCCCAAGGGTGCTGAAGTGCTGAAGATCAGCGCCTCTTATAGCGATGTGATGGACAAGTTCACCTTTCGCTACGACTACAGGGCGAAGACGGGCAACCTGCTTGGCGACGCCTATTTCAGCTTCTCGCGCGACGGCAAGCTGCCGGACGGCAATCGAGGCACCTGGGGTGTTCCCCAGTATTGGATTGACGCCCAGTCGGGCAAGGCGCAGATCACGTCTTCCGGCCCGGATCACGCGGTCAAGGTCCTGATCGACGCCAAGTCGGTTCTCGATCCCAAGACCGGGCTCGGCTATGTCGAGTTCTCGCACGACGTCTCCGATGTGAGGGCGATCTTCGAGGCTGCGGGCAAACCGCTCAACCTCGTCCAGTGGGATGGCGGCGCCTTCACCGACAATTTCGGTCTCTGGACCCATATCGTGGCCAACAGCTACTACAAGTACGATCCGGTCAGCGGTCAGATCGTCTATGACGCCAGGGACGGAAAGGACTGGCTCGCCTTCGACCCGAAAGTGAGCCCGATGACGATGGGCGTTGTCGAAACTCCGCAGGTTCCGCTGCCGGCGACCGCTTTCCTGCTGATCGGCGGCCTGGCCTCTCTCGCCGGCCTGCGCAGAAAGAAGGCGTGATCCGCGACGGGCGGGCGCTTCTGATCTGAACAATTATCCCGGCGGTCCGGAAGATGGTCCGGGCCGCTGGAGCCGGATGCGAATATCAGAAAGCCTGCGCCGGAGATTCCGATCCCGAGACGAGGCGAAAGAGCGAAGCCTTCGCCCGAACTCGGGACGAAGGCTCCGCTTCAGTCGGTCAGGGGCGAGCCCCGAATCTGCTCAGCGCCGGCGACGCAGCAGGGCCAGCCCGCCAAGGGCGGCCAGCAGCAGCGGCGCGCCGGCCGGCAGCGGCACCGCGGCGACGGGCGAGCGGACGACCTCGAACGCCATGAACAGCGAATTCTGATAGCGCGGGTTGAAATTGTCATCGGCGAGGACGATCAGCGAGAGGTTGCCGTTCTCCAGCACCTTGCCCCAGCTCATCGCCTCCATGTTGTCGAGATCGACGCCCATGAACGGATCGTCCATGTCGAGCAGGGTTTCGCGGCTCATCGGCGTATAGGCCGCGCCGTCAAGGCTGGTCCGGCCGAGAATGTCGGTCGCCGCGCCGATCCTCGTATAGGCGAGCGAGACGAAATTCCGCCCGGTCGCCCGGTCATAGGCGCGCTCCAGCGCGATGAAGGAGGTCTCGTCCATCGCCAGCAATTCGACCAGCCCGGCGGAGCCGGCCTCGCCGCCGCGCTGTTGGTCCGGCAGGTCATAGGCGTATTGCGCGATCGGCGCGCCGCCATTCGGGTCCAGCTCGGCGATGCGGACTGTCGCGCCTTCGGTGGCGGTGGCGAAGCCGCCATCCTCGATCAGCGGGCCTTCATTGCCGACGAAGACCTTGCCGCCGGGGGTGGTGGCGAGAGCTTCGAAAAGCTGGTTGTCGCGGGCGCCTGCGACGGCGCCGTCAAGATAATTGTAGCCGGCGGGGATCTGCAATTCGCCGGTCATCCGGCCGTCATCGCCGAAAGCGGCGACGAAGGGCTGGTGGGTCGGCGCGCCGGCGGCGGAATCGAAATTGCCCTCGCTGGAGATCAGGAGCCGTCCGTCCGGCAGGCGGCGAATCCCCTCCGGGTCCACGGTCGGGGCGTCGGCGGGGAATTCGGTCCCGTCCATGCGCTTCAGCGTGGTCTGGGAATTGATCGCGACGCCATGGACGCCGCCGAGATCATAGCCGATATTGAGATTGTAGAAACGCGGCGTTCGCCCGGCGCCGCCGCGATCGTCGGCGAGGGCGAGAAAGCCGCCGTCGCTCTCCATTTGCAGGCCGGAAAGGCCGCCGACGCGGACGCCTTCGAAATCCAGCTCCTTCTGCAGCGAATAGGAGCCGAGAAAGTTCAGCGAGATCGGCGCGGCCTGCACCGCGCCGGCGAAAAGGGCGATGGCCGCAAAGGGCGCGAACGCATGACGGATGATCATCTGGGGATGCTCCGGTTGATTTGGGTGCGCGCAACCTATGGGCGTTCAGTAACGATTTTTTAACGATCTTTGGTCGCCAAGGTGGCGGTTTCGGCATAGATCGGAACCCTCGTGAATTCCTCCCTGGATTAGGAGATACCCATGCGCGCCCTTATCTCCGGCCTCGCCTTCCTCGTCGCCTTCTCCGCCGCCGCCGAGCCGGAGGAGAATGAGGCGCTGGTGATGCGGCTGATCTTCGACGATTGCGTCGGCTATGCGTCCGAGGAGAAAACGCCCTTCGAGGGGCTGGACCTGAAGCCGCTCAGCCCGGAGGACGACGCCGCCCTGGACCGGCGCACCCGCAGCCTGCCGAACCGCAGGTATCTGCTGAGCGAGAGCTATTACGCTATATGGGGGCGGGATGCGGGTGTTCGCATATGCATGATCCGCCCCGTCACGACGGCTGAGGGGCCGATGCTTCTGCTGGTGAACCCGGATGGATTCCTCGACCGGGTCACCGCCCGCGCCGCCGTTCACGGGATGACGGAAGCGGATGTCGGCGAAGAATTCAGCCCGTTCTACTTGAATAGCTGGCGTGAGCCAGGCGGCGACGGCGAGTTGCGCGTGACGGTGTCGCCGACCGCGGGGAGCAGTGACAGCCCGCTGCTCGACGCCGGGCTGATCATCGTGGCCGCCGGGGTGGATCGGGTTCCGCGGGAATAGCGCGCCGGCTCAGTGCGCCTGCGCCCAGTTCGCGCCTGTTCCCGCATCGACCACCAGCGGCGTCGTCAGTTCGACAGCGGGGTAATTGGCGCGCTCCATCACCTCGCGGACCGTGGCGGCGGTCCGCTCCGCCTCCGCCTCCCGGACCTCGAAGATCAACTCGTCATGGACCTGAAGCAGCATCCGCGCCGAGAGCTTCGCCGCCTTCAGCGCCGGGGGGATGCGGATCATCGCCCGGCGGATCACATCGGCGGCCGAGCCCTGGATCGGGGCGTTGATCGCGGCGCGGGCCTGAAAGGCGCCGTGCGGGCCTTTCTCGTTGATATTCGGCGTGTGGATGCGCCGGCCGAAGACCGTCTCGACATAGCCCTGCTTCTTCGCGGTGGCGACGGTGCGGTCCATATAGGCGCGGATGCCGGGGAATTTCTCGAAATAGGCGTCGATGAAGCGCTTCGCCTCCTCGCGCGGGATGCGCAGATTGTTGGCGAGGCCGAAGGCGGAGATGCCGTAGATCACCCCGAAATTGATCGCCTTGGCCTGCCGGCGGATCATCGGGTCCATGCCCTCCATGGGGACGCCGAACATTTCCGAGGCGGTGGCGGCGTGAATGTCCTGACCCTCGGCGAAGGCCTGTTTCAGCGCGTCGATCCCGGCGATATGGGCCAGGAGCCGCAATTCGATCTGGCTGTAATCGAGCGAGAGAAGGACATTGCCCGGCTCGGCGATGAAAGCCTCGCGGATGCGCCGCCCCTCTTCGGTCCGCACCGGGATGTTCTGGAGATTGGGGTCGGTCGAGGCCAGCCTTCCGGTGGAGGCGCCGGCGATGGAATATGACGTGTGGACCCGCCCGGTCTCGGCGTTGATATGGGTCTGGAGCGCGTCGGTATAGGTGCCCTTCAGCTTGGATAGCTGGCGCCAGTCCAGCACCAGCGCCGGCAGGTCATGGCCCTCGGCGGCCAGCGTCTCCAGCACGTCGGCGCCGGTGGCGTAGGCCCCGGTCTTGCCCTTCTTGCCGCCCTGCATCCCCATCTTGTCGAAGAGGATCTCGCCGAGTTGCTTCGGCGAGCCGACATTGAAATTCTCGCCGGCGGCCTCGTGGATCTCCGCCTCCAGCGCCGCCATCTTCTGGGCGAAATTGTTGGAGAGGCGCGAGAGCGCGTCGCGGTCCACCTTCACCCCGGCGCGCTCCATTTCCGCCAGCACCGGGACCAGCGGCCGCTCCATGGTCTCGTAGACGCGGGTGACGCTGTTTCGCACCAGACCGGGCTTCAGGATGGTCCAGAGCCGGAATGTCACGTCCGCGTCCTCGGCGGCGTAGGGCGCGGCCTTGTCGATCTCCACCCGGTCGAAGGTGATCTGGCTCTTGCCCGAACCGAGCAGGGTCTTGATCGGGATCGGCTTGTGGTCGAGATGGCGTTCGGAAAGCGCGTCCATCCCGTGCCCGCCCGTTCCGCCCTCCTGCGCGTAGGAAAGCAGCATGGTGTCGTCGAAAGGCGCGACCCCGATTCCGTAACGGGCGAGGATCTTGAGGTCGTATTTCATGTTCTGCGCGATCTTGAGGAGCGAAGGATCCTCCAGCGCCGGCTTCAGGATCGCCAGCGCCTCCTCCAGCGGGATCTGCCCCGGCGCGCGCTCGACCGCGCCCAGAAGGTCGCCGTCGCCGGTCCGATGGCCGAGCGGGATATAGCAGGCCCGCCCCGGCGCGGTGGCGAGCGAGACCCCGACCAGTTCGGCGGTCATCTCGTCGAGCGAGGTGGTCTCGGTGTCCACCGCCAGCGCGCCGCGTTCAGAGGCGGCGCCGAGCCATGTTTTCAGCGTCTCCGCGTCGCGTATGACCTCATAGGCGGCCGTGTCGATCGGCCCGGCCTCGGCGCGGAGCGCGGCGACGGGCGCTGCGGCGGCCTCCGGCGCGGCGGCTGGGGCGGGGATGGCGGGGGCCTCTGCGCCGAGGATCGCGGCGATGCGGCGGGTGAGGGTGGTGAACTCCATCTCGTTGAGAAAACCCAGCAGCGTCTCAGCCGCCGGCTGGCGACGGGCCAACTCGTCGAAACCGGGGAGGTTCCCGACCCGGTCGTCGAGCGTGACCAGGCGCTTGGAGATGCGGATCAGATCGGCGTTCCCGATCAGGCTTTCGCGCCGCTTCGGCTGTTTGATCTCCCCGGCGCGCTCCAGCAGCGTTTCCAGATCGCCGTATTCGTTGATCAGCAGCGCCGCGGTCTTCACCCCGATCCCCGGCGCGCCGGGCACATTGTCCACGCTGTCGCCGGCCAGCGCCTGCACATCGACGACGCGCGAAGGGCCGACGCCGAATTTCTCGCGCACCTCCGCCTCGCCGATCACCCGGTTCTTCATCAGATCATGCAGGCCGACCCGGCCGCCGGCCGGCGTCTCGCCGATCAACTGCATCAGGTCCTTGTCGGAGGAGACGATGGTGACCTCCGCCCCCGCCTCCGCCGCCTCGCGCGCATAGGTGGCGATCACGTCGTCGGCCTCGTAGCCCTCGATCTCGATACAGGGCAGGTTGAAGGCGCGGGTGGCGTCGCGGATCAGCGCGAACTGGGGGCGAAGATCCTCGGGCGCCTCTGGGCGGTGCGCCTTGTATTCGGGGTAGAATTCGTTGCGGAAGGAAAAGCGCGAGGCGTCGAAGATCACCGCGACATGGGTCGGCTCGTCATCGCCTTTCAGATCCTCCAGCATCTTCCAGATCATGTTGCAGAATCCGTTGACCGCCCCCACGGGCATGCCGTCGGATTTGCGCGTCAGCGCCGGGAGCGCGTGATAGGCGCGGAAGATGAAGCCGGAGCCATCGACGAGATAAAGGTGGTCTTCGGGCGTCGCAGGCATTTCGGGCTCCTCTCCGGGCGGAGCCGGAGCATGGCCGAAGCGCCCTTCCGGCTCAAGCGTCGAACGCCCGGCGAATCCGGGCAGGCGTTCGTCGCCCCGTCCGGCCCGGAAGGGTCAGTGATGGTCGCCGGCGCCTTCCTTCAGCACATAGCGGCGGTCGCAATAGGGGCATTCGACAAAGCCCTCCTTGCCGGCGGTCAGCCAGACGCGCGGATGGCCCAGGGGGCCGACGCCGCCGTCGCAGGCGACGCGGGGGCTGTCGATTTCGATGGTCTCGGGCGCTTCGGTGCTCATCTCGCTCATCCCCTGATGCGGCTTCATCAGGATTTAGGCGAAGCGGGGCTGGACGACAAGCATCTGTCAGCCGCCGCCCGCACGGTCGATTTCAACGATATCTGCGGGGGAAGGCGCGCCTGCGACCATCCCGGTCCTCTCCGGCTCCGGTGCCGGGGATACAGGCGATGGCGAGCGCCGGGCGGGATGGCGAAGGTTTCCTTGCCAATATTCCGTTCCTGGCATAGTCATCCGGGCGGTGATCGCGCCTTCGGTGTGTGTGGAGTTTGCAGGCAAGCGTATGATTCATCCTGTGGTTCTCTGCGGCGGCTCGGGCGAGAGGCTGTGGCCTTCCTCGCGCGCCGCTTTCCCGAAGCAGTTTTCACCGCTTCTGGGGCCTGAGAGCCTCTATCAGACCACATTGCGCAGATTGTCGGGGCCGGGCTTCACCGGGCCGCTGGTGATGACCGGGGCCGATTTCCGCTTTCTGGCGACGGAGCAGTCCGCCGAACTCGGCATGATCGACGAGCGGGTGATGCTGGAGCCCTGCGCGCGCGGCACCGCCCCCGCCGTGCTGGTCGCCGCGCTCAGCCTGCGCGAGACGCCCGAGGCGCTGATGCTGGTCGCGCCCTCCGATCACATCATCGGCGACGAGGCCGCTTTTCGCGCCGCTGTCGAGATCGGGGCCGAGGCGGCGCGGGGCGGCGCCCTGGTCGCCTTCGGCGCGCCGCCGACGCGGGCGGAGACCGGCTACGGTTATCTTGAACTCGCCGGGAGGCCCGAGGGCGGCGGGGCGGCGGAGGTCCGGCGCTTCATCGAGAAGCCGGGCGCCTTCCGCGCCGCCGCCATGGCCGCGGACGGGCGCCATCTCTGGAATGCGGGCATGTTCCTGATGCGGGTCGGCGACGCGATCAGGGCTTTCGAGACCCACGCCCCCGACCTGATCGCGCCCTGCCGCGCCGCGCTGGAGACTCTGGAGGAGGATCTGACCTTTCTCCGGCTCGGCCGGGAATACGCCAGCGCCCGCGATATCTCGCTGGACTATGCGATCATGGAGAAGGCCGAGCGCATCGCCGCCGTTCCGCTCGATGCTGGCTGGTCCGATCTCGGCGCCTGGGACGCGCTGTGGGAGGCGACCGCGCGCGATGAGGGCGGCGTCGCGCTTTCCGGCGGGGCCGTCGCCATGGATTGCCGCGATTCGCTGCTGCGCGCCGAGGAGCCGGGGATGAAGCTGGTCGGGCTCGGGCTCGACCGGATCATCGCCGTCGCCATGCGCGACGCGGTTCTGGTCGCGGAGATGGACCGCGCGCAGGAGGTGACGGCGCTGGTGGCGCGGCTGAAGGCCGCCGGCGCGCCGCAGGCGACCGAATATCCGCGCTTTCACCGGCCCTGGGGCTGGTATGAGACGCTCTGCGCCGACACGCGCTTTCAGGTGAAGCGGATCTGCGTGCGGCCGGGCGGGGGGCTTTCGCTCCAGAGCCACATGCACCGTTCCGAACACTGGGTCGTGGTCGCCGGCACCGCGAAGGTGACGATCGGCGAGGAAGTGAAGCTCGTGACCGAGAACCAATCCGTTTACATTCCGCTCGGCGTCGTTCACCGGATGGAGAATCCGGGCATGGTGCCCATGTATCTCATCGAGGTGCAGACCGGGCCCTATCTCGGCGAGGACGACATCATACGCTATGAGGATATCTATGACCGCAACTGACCCGCGCCCGCGCGCCGATCTCGTCCCGAACACCTGGGAATTCCTGTCGGACGCGCAGGTCGCGCCGAAGGGCTTTCGCGAAGATGACGCGCGCTGGCGCGTCCCCGAGGAGATCAACCTTCTCGGGATCGAGGCGCTGGGCCTCGGGCTCGGCACGCAGATGGTCGAGGCCGGCGTCGGCCCGGATATCGTCGTCGGGCAGGATTACCGCGATTATTCCGCGGCGGTGAAGGCGTCGCTGATCCTCGGCCTGGTCCGCGCCGGGGCGGTGGTTCACGATATCGGCCCGGGCCTGACCCCGACCGCCTATTTCGCCCGCGCGCATCTCGATATCGGGCCGGTGGCGATGGTCACCGCCTCGCATAACCCCAATGGCTGGACCGGGGTGAAGATGGGCTTCAACCCGCCGCTGACCCACGGGCCGGAGGAGATGTCGCGCCTGCGCGAGATCGTGCTGAAGGGCGAGGGGAAGGAGCGCCCGGGCGGGCGCGTGATCCGCGAGCGGGGCGTGCAGGCGGCCTATCTCGACGATCTCGCCGGGGATGTGAAGCTGAAGCGCCGGCTTCGCGTGGTCTGCGCCTGCGGCAACGGCGCCGCCGGGGCCTTCGCGCCGGCGCTGCTGGAGCGGATCGGGGCGGAGGTGATCCCGCTCCATACCGCGCTCGATTACACGTTCCCGAACTACAATCCGAACCCCGAGGCGATGGAGATGCTCCATGACATGGCCCGGGCGGTGAAGGAGACGGGGGCCGATCTCGCGCTCGGTTTCGACGGCGATGGCGACCGTTGCGGCGTGGTGGACGACAAGGGCCATGAGATCTTCGCGGACAAGATGGGCGTGCTGATGGCGCGCGACTGGGCGAAGACCCATCCGGGCGCGAAATTCGTCGTGGATGTGAAATCCACCGGCCTTTACGCGACCGACCCGGAGCTGATCGGCGCCGGCGCCGTCACCGAATACTGGAAGACCGGGCACAGCCACATGAAGGCCCGCGTCGCCGCCATCGGCGCGCTGGCGGGGTTCGAGAAGTCGGGGCATTACTTCCTCGCCGGCGATCTCGGCCGCGGCTATGATTGCGGCATGCGGGTCGCGGTGGAGATCTGCCGGATGATGGACCGGCATGAGGGGGCGAAGCTTTCCGATCTCGTCGCCTCGCTGCCGCTCACCTTCTCCATGCCGACGCTTTCGCCCTTCTGCGCCGATGAGGAGAAATACGAGGTGCTGGAGCGGATCGCGACCGATCTGAAGGCGCTCGCCTCTTCGGGCGGCGCGCTGGGCGGGCGGGCGATTCAGGGCGTGGTCACGGTCAACGGCGCCCGCGTGCAGCTTGACGGCGGCGACTGGGCGCTGGTGCGGGCCTCCTCGAACACGCCCAATCTGGTCGTCGTCTGCGAAAGCACCGAAAGCGAGGCGCGGCTGCGCGCGATCTTCGCCGATCTCGACGGGATCATCCGCCGCCAGCCCGAGGTCGGGGAGTACGATCAGAGTTTCTGAGCGCGCCGGGCCGCCATCGCCGAAAATGAAAGCGCCGGGGCCCGAAGGCCCCGGCGTTCTCTCTTGTCGCGGTTCGCGTCAGGCGGAGGCGCGCCGGCTCAGGGCGCGGGTCACGCCGAGGCCGCCAAGCGCGGAGATCAGCAGGAACGCGCCCGCGGGCAGCGGCACCGGCGCGACCGGACCCTGCCGGTCGAAGGCCTTGCCGTCCCATTCCGTCACATAGAGCTTGCCGTCGTCGCCGAACTCGACCTTCACGATCGCGGTGTTGTGCAGCCCGTTGCCGAGCGCGTAGCTCAGCGTCACGTTCTCGGTCAGGGTCGGCATGGTCCAGCCGATCGAGCCGCCATGGCCGACCATGGCGACGACGCCATCCTCGTTCTTGTGGCGGTTGATGATGTCCATATAGGCCGGGATCACGCGGGCGTTCAGCTCGTCGAGCGACTCGGAGGCCGGCGCGCCTTCGAGCTTCGCCCCGGTGTCGCCCTTCGCCCAGGCGCCGAACATCGCGCCGAATTTCGACGAGAAGTTGGGGTCGTTAAGATCCGCGTCGCCGAAGCTCCACTCCTTGATCGCGTCAACGGTCGTCGTCGCCAGGCCGTGCGACGACGCCGTGGGATAGATCGTCAGCCCGGTCCGCTTGTAGCTGCTGACATAGATATTGGTCAGGTTCACGCCGTCGAGCCGGTTCACCAGATCGAGCGTCTGCTGCTGGCCGAGCGCGGTCAGCATCGGGTCGACCATCTCTTCGGGGGTCTTGGCTTCGCCGGTATTGGCGGTGCTTTCGGCGTGCCGGATGAAGTAATAGGTCGCGGCGTCGGCGGGAACGGTCTGCGCGAGAATGGCGACGCCGGCGGCGATCAGGGGTAGACGAAGGTTCATTAGGGTCTCCTGGAAATATGCCCGGGCGGACTGTTAATGATTTTTCTTAACGGTTTGATGACAATTGTTAATGTTGGATATCGGCGCCGGAAAGGGCCCGGATCTCGCCATGAGTCGGGGCGATCCGGCCGCGAAGACGGCGCGCGTCGTGGACATGATCCGGTTTCCCGTGTCCAATCCCGCCATGGTTCTGGCGAGGAGAAAACCATGAAGGGGTATTGGCTGATTATGAAGGAAGAGGTCGCCGATCAGGCGGCCCAGGCCGAATACGGGCGGCTTTGGGCGCCCATCGCGGCGAAATACAAGGCGGTCCTCAACCCGGCTTCGGTTTCCTCGCTGCTGAAGGAGGCGCGCGACGGGGCGAAATTCCTGATCGTCGAATTCCCCTCCTATGAGGCGGCGAGGATCTGTTACGAAGACCCCGCCTATAGGGAGGCGAAATCCTTCGCGATGAAGGCTTCGAAGCGCGATCTGGTCATCATCGGGGGCGATCTCGGCTGAGGCGAGGCTCAGGCGGGCTTGTCGACGCGCACGTTCCGGTGCGTGATCGGCG
>JBKECG010000078.1:0-12017 GCA_047974395.1 Pikeienuella sp.
CTCCTGCCGTTGATGGAGGCGGGCTATGGGCTGGCGATGATGGAATATCGCGGATCCGGCGCGACCAAGGGGCCGCCGGGGGAGACGCGTTTCGCCGCCGACGCCCGCGCGCTCTATGATCAGTTGGACCAGTTGACGGCCGCGCCGGCGGCGGCGGAGGCGCGCATCCTCCATGGATTCAGTCTCGGCTCCGGCGTCGCCGTGCGCCTCGCCGCCGAGCGCCGCTTCGCCGCGGTGATGCTGGAGGCCTCCTATCCCCGCCTCTGCCGCTATTTCGAGCGTCGAAATCACGGATTGCCGCTTTGCGCCCTGATGTGGCGCGAACGCTATGACGCGATCGACCGCATCGCCGCAATCGACGCGCCGAAGCTCTTCATCCACGGCGCGCAGGATCAGGCATTGCCGCTTCCCTGGGCGGAGGAGCTGTTCGCGGCGGCCGGCGAGCCGAAGCGGATGGAGGCGCTGTCCGGGGGCGGCCATGCCGACCTCGCCGCCCATGGGCTGTTTCCGGCGATATTCGCCTTTCTGGCTGAAAACGGGCTCTGATCCCGGCTCAGCCTTTCGCCAGCAACACCCGGTTCAGGATCGCGCCGATCCCGCTGATCGCCGGCTCCTCCATCAGGGTGAAATGGTCGCAATCGACGACATGGGCGGCGACATCGCCGGTCAGCAGCCCGTCCCAGCCGAGGCGTTCCCCCGCGTTGAGGAACAGCGTTCCCGCCTTGCGCGCGCGGAAGATCGAGACCCGCCCGTCATAGGGCCGGGCCTCATAGGCGTTCTGCGCGCCGTTATAGACCGCCGTCATCCGCGGCCCGGTCAGATCGTCGGGCAGGGTCTGGCCCGCTTCGAGCAGCGCGCTGATGCGGCCGGCGTTGTCGCGGGCCTGCCCGGCGCGCTTGCGCCGCGCGCGCCATTCCAGCGCGAATTGCAGGTCCCATTTGCGCGCCGCCCACAGTTTCTGCATCAGGGTCAGGCCGCGCTTCGCGACATGCGCCGCGAGCGTGTCCAGAAGGACGAGATGTTCGACCTCCTCGCCCTCCGCCCGCAACTGCTGGGCCATCTCGAAGGCGATGACGCCGCCGCCCGAATATCCGGCCAGCCGATAGGGGCCTTCGGGCTGGCGCACGCGCACAGCCTCCAGATAGCGCGCGGCCATCTCCTCGATGGAGCCGTCAGTCTCCGGTCCGCCATCCGAGCCGCGCGCGCGCAGTCCCAGGAAGGGGATCGAGGGGTCGAGAACCCCGGCGAGGGGCCGGAAGTTGAGGATATTCCCGCCTGCGCCATGGACGCAGTAGAAGGGGCGAACCCCGTCCGCGCCCCTGGCGATGGTCACCAGCGGGCTCCATTCGCGCGCGGCGGGCCGGGCCGCCGGCTCCACGCTATCGGCGGGGGCGGCGGGCGCATCCTCGGCTGGCGCGATCCCGGCGGTTTCCGCGACCAGCGCGGCCAGGGCGCCCACGGTCGGCGCCTCGAACAGGGTCGCCAGCGGCAGGTTCACGCCCCATTCCTTGCGGAGCCGGCCGAACATGCGCACCGCGTTCAGCGAATGGCCGCCAAGGGCGAAGAAATCATCCTCCGCGCCGATACCATCGACGCCGAGGATCTCGCCCCAGATATCGGCGATCCGCGTGGCGACCGGATCGCCCCCGATTGTCGCGCCGCCCTTGCCTCCCTTGCCCGCCGCGTCGCGCGCGGGGCGCCGGGCCTCCGCCAGCGACAGGCGCGCCAGATCGAGCGACACCGGCGAGGCGACGATGCGCCGGTGAGGATGATCGAAGACCCGCGCGAAGATCGCCGGCGCCTCCGCCTCGCGGATGCCGGTCGCCAGCAACTGGTCGGTCAGCGAGGGGGCGGGGCCCGCCTCGGCGAAGGCCCCGTCCTCAACCGCCCGCATGGCGAGTTTCTCGATGATCATCACCGGCTTGCCGGCGGCGTCGCTGATGATGGCGTCGAAAGCGGCGAATTTCCGCGCCGTCCCGCCGGTGCGGCGGGCCGAGGCCGTGACCTCGGCCGGCAGGGGCGCCAGCACCCGCACCCTGTCGGCCGACATCGGCACATAGGTCACGCCTTCGCTCTCCGCCGCCGTCAGGGTGTTCAGCCCGACCGTCGCGGCCATGTCGAGCAGCGCGGGATGCAGCGGATGATCGGCCAGATCGGCCCGGAATTCCGCCGGCAGGGCGAAACGCCCCTCCACCGCGTCGCCGCCGGCGCTGACCGCGCCCACATTCCGCCAGCGCGGGCCGAAGCTGATCCGCTCCGCCTGCGGGGCGCGGCCCGAACGCGGCGAAGGCGAAAGCGCGGGCGATCCGGCCAGCGTCGCCGGCGGGCGCGCGTCGGCCTTGCGCGTGGCCGCGATCTGCACCCGCATATGCTCGACCGGCGCCTCTCCGGCGGAGGCGGCGCTTTCGATCGAAAGGTCATAACCCTCCGCGACCGGGCGCAGCGCCACGGTCGCGCGCCGGGGCAGGCCGGCGGCGAAGATCATCGGCTGGGCGAAGGAGAGCGCGCGCATCTCGAAGGGGCGCGCGCCGAGGATGGCGGCGCCCGCCGCCTGCGCAAGCTCGATATAGGCCGAGCCGGGCAGGACCGGACGGCCCGCCACCACATGTTCGGCGACGCGCCAGTCGCCGGCCGGGTCGATCAGCCGCTCGAAACGGAACTCCCCGTCCCGCCCGTCCCGGCGCGCGCCAAGCAGGGGATGATCCCCCTCGCCCGCCGCGCCGTCGCCGGCGCCATAGCTGCGCGCGGCCATGCCGATATCGCGCCAGACGCCCCAGGCGACCGACAATCCGTCGACGCGGGAGGCGGCCAGCGCCTCGATCGCCGCGTTGGCGGCCACATAATCGGCCTGCCCGGCCGCGCCGATGGCGACCGAGGAGGAGGAGATCACGCAGAAGAAATCCAGCACCCCTTCGGGCAGAAGCCCGCTCAGGATCTCCGCCCCGTCCAGCTTCGGCGCGATGACGGCGCGGGTCTCGGCAAGGGTCTTGGCCGAGAAGGGCGCGTCGGCGATGGCGCCCGCCGCATGGATGACGCCGTTGATCTCGCCGAACCGGTCGCGGAAGGCGGCGATGGCGCGGGCCATGGCGGCCTCGTCGGTGACATCGGCGGCGAAGAAGGCGGCCTCGCCGCCCGCCGCCCGGATGCGGGCGGACAGCGCCTCATCCTCGACCGCGCGACGCGAGAGCAGCCCGACGCGGGCCCCCGCCGTCTCCGCCAGCCAGAGCGCCAGCGCGCGGCCGATCCCGCCATTGCCGCCGGTGATCAGATAGGCGCCGCCGCGGCGAAGCCGGGCCGGCAGGCCATCGGGCGCCTTGCGGGCCGCTTTCCGGCGCTGGAGGACGAAACGGCGGCCGCCGCGAAGCGCGACCTGATCGGCGCTGTCGCCCGGCCCCGCCTCTTCGAGCAGCGCGCGCGCGGCCCCGGCGATATCCGCGCCGGGCGCGAGATCGACATGAACCGCCTCCAGCCCCGGAATCTCCCGCGGGGCGACCCGCGCGATCCCGAGCAGCATCGCGCCGCGCTGCGCCGGCGCGGCCCCGCCCGAGGCGAGAACCAGCCGGCCGCCCTCGCCCGCGCCGGTCATCTGCAACATCCGCGCCAGGAGATAGGCGCCGGCAAAGCCGAGATCGCCGACCGTCGGCGAAAGCGACCAGAGCGCGAGCATGCGGGACGGCGCGTCGCCCAGCGCCTCCGCCAGCGCGTCGAAATCCTCGGCCGCGTCGGGGCGAAGCTCGAAACCCTCCTCCGTGGCGCGGAAGGCCGGGCCGGGCCGGAGGACGAGCGGGCTCGCCCCCGCGGCGCGCAAGTCCCTGAGAACGGCGGCGGAGACGGGATCCTCCCCGGCCAGAACCAGCCATTGGCCGGCTGGCCGCTCCGCCCGCGCGGGGCGCGGGGCCTCGACCCAGTCGAAGCTCTCGATCCAGTCCGAAGGGTCCTCGATGCGCGAAAGCGCGGGCGCGGCCTCCTCTTCCGCCGCCGCGGCCGCGCCGCGGCCGGGGGCGATCCAGTGGCGCGTCTTCTCGAACGCATAGGTCGGCAGCGACGCGCGCCGCCCCTCGGCCGGAACGGCCTTCGACCAGTCCAGCGGAACCCCATGCGCCCAGAGCCCGCCGAAAGAAGCGAGCATCGCGCCCATCTCGTCTTCCTGATCGCGCGGGCGCAGGCCCGAATAGAGGATCGCGCGCGGCTGGCGCGCCTCCTCGACCAGTTCGACCAGCGGCCCGAGCGTCTGCCCCGGCCCGACCTCGATCACGATCGCGTTCGGGTCGGCCAGCGCCGCCGACATCGCGTCGGTGAAGCGGACGGTATGGCGAAGATGCCGGACCCAGTAATCGGCGGAGGCGAGATCGCCCGACCCCGCCCAGCCCCCGGTGAGCGAGGAAACCACGGGGATCCGCGGCTCGCGAAAATCGACGCCCTCGAACCCGGCGCGGAACGCCTCAAGCTGCCCGTCAAGCTGGCGCGAATGGGCGGCGACGTCGATATGGATGCGCCGCGCCTGATGGCCGCAGCCGGCGAGCCGGGTCTCCAGCGCCTCGATATCGGCGAGCCGGCCGGAAACGACGGTCGCCTGCGGCGCGTTGATCGCGGCGATGTCGAGGCCGTCGCCGATCAGCTCGCGCGCGCGCTCGGCGTTCACCGGCACGGTGGTCATGGCGCCCGAGGGCGCGGCGTCCATCACCTGACCGCGCAGCGTGACGATCCTGAGCGCGTCGGCCAGCTCCATGGTTCCGGCGGCGACGGCGCAGGCGTATTCGCCGACGCTGTGGGCGAAGATCGCATCGGGCGTGACGCCCCAGCTTTCCCAGAGCCGGGCGTAGGCGTGCTCCAGAATGAACAGCGCCGGGATCGCGTAGCCGGAGCGCGCCAGCTTCTCGCGCGCCTCCTCGTCGGCGAAGGCGCGCTCGAACATCATCTCGCGCAGATCGGCCGGGGCCGAGGACGGGAGCGCCGCGAAACAGGCTTCGACCGCCTCGGCGAAAACCGGCGACTGCGCCATCATCCCGGCGCCCGCGCCCGGATATTGCGCGCCGCCGCCGGGGAAGAGGAAGAGGATGCGCGGCGGCGCCTCGCCCGCGCGGCCGCGCCGGGCGAGGGTGGAGTTCCGGGCGGCGATCCCTTCGGCCAGCTCCGTCTCATCGCGCGCCGCGACCACCAGCCGTTCGGGAAACTCGCGCCGCCCCTCGCGCAGGGTGAAGGCGATATCGGCGACGCCAGGCGCTTCCGGCCCGGCGAGGAACGGGCCCCATTTCTCCCCGCTCCGCGCCAGCGCGTCCTTGTCGCGGGCGGAGAAGGGGAAGAGCCGCCATGCGCGGGCGCTCGCATCGTCAGACCGGGGCCGCGCCGGCGCCTCCTCGACGATCACATGGGCGTTGGTGCCGCCGACGCCGAGCGAATTGACCGCGGCGCGGCGCGGCTCCGCGCCCGCCTCCCAGGGGCGCCCCTCCGCCACGACGCGGAACGGGCTGGCGTCGAAGTCGAACCTGCTGTTCGGCTTGTTGAAATTCAGGCTGGCGGGCAGGAAGCCATGGCGCATCGCCTCGACCACCTTGATCAGGCTGGCGCCGCCGGCGGCGGTGTCGAGATGGCCGATATTGGTCTTGACCGAGCCGACCCCGATCCCGCCCGGCGCCACGCCGTCATAGGCCTGGCCCAGCGCCGAAAGCTCGATCGGATCGCCGATCGGCGTGCCGGTGCCATGGGTTTCGATATAGGAGATCGACGAAGGATCGACCCCGGCCAGCGCCACCGCCTCGGCCGCGCATTCGGCCTGCCCGTCCACCGAGGGCGCGAGATAGCTCGCCTTGCCGGCGCCGTCATTATTGATCGCGGTGGCGAGGATCACCGCCTTGATGTCGTCGCCATCGGCCAGCGCGTCCTCGTAACGGCGCAGAACCAGAAGCGCCGCGCCGGAGCCGAAAACCGTGCCCTGGCTTTCATCGTCAAAGGCGCGGCAGACCCCGTCGGGCGACAGGATCTCCCCCTCCGCGTAGCGATAGCCGGTCCTGTGCGGCAGCTCGATGGTCACGCCGCCGGCCAGCGCCATGTCGCATTCCATGTTCAAAAGCGCGTTGGCCGCCGAATGCACCGCCACCAGAGAGGTGGAGCAGGCCGTCTGCACCGCGACGGCCGGGCCGGTGAGATTCAGGAGATAGGAGAGCCGCGTCGGCAGGAAATCCTTGTCATTGCCGGTGTGGCGCAGCAGGAAAAGGCCGATCTCCTCGACCAGATCGGGGTTGCTCAGCAGATTGAACGGCAGATAGGCCTGCATCCCCGACCCGGCGAACACCCCGACCCGGCCGTCGAAATTCTCCGGCATATGGCCCGCATCCTCCAGCGCCTCCCAGGCGCATTCGAGGAAATGCCGGTGCTGGGGGTCGAGTATCGCCGCCTCGCGCGGGGAAAAACCCCAGAAGCCGGCGTCGAAACACTCCATATCCGCCAGCGGGTGGCTGACGCGCACGTAATCGGGGTCGGCGAGCGTCTTGCGGCTCACCCCCGCGGCGAGAAGCTCGGCCTCGCCGAGCCTTTCGGCGCCGCTGCGCCCCTCGGCCAGCATCTTCCAGAAGCTGGGGACATCCGGCGCGCCCGGAAAACGGCCGGCGCGGCCGACAATGGCGATACGGGGAGAATTATGGCTGGTCATGGCGTGTTCAATCCGATGTTACGTAATAAAAACCTCCTCAGCGGCGACCTGTCCTCATCGCCAGACGAGCTGCTGCGCGCGCAGCGGCGCGGCTTGCGACCGACGGGGCGTCGTCGCCCCGCTCGTCGCTCTGGGCGGCCAGATGGCCGGCCAGGGCGCGGATGGTCGGGAAACGGAACAGATCGGTGATGGAGACGTCGCGTTTCAACGCCTCCTTCAGCCGTCTTTGCACCTGCACGACCAGAAGCGAATGCCCGCCCAGGTCGAAGAAGCTGGCGGTGGCGGAAACCTCCGCCAGGCCGAGCGCCTCCCGCCAGATCCCGGCGATCAGGTCTTCGGTCGCGCCCTCCACCGGCGCGGCGGGCTCGGCCGTCGCCGCGCTTGCAGGCGAAGGCAGCGCCTTGCGGTCGATCTTGCCGTTCGGCGTCAGCGGCATGCGGTCGAGGACCATCACCTGCGCCGGCACCATGAATTCCGGCAGATGCGCGGCGAGCGCCTCGCGAAGCGCGCCTGCCTCCGGCGCCGCGCCGGCGCGGGCCGGGGTGACATAGCCGATCAGACGGTTGTCGTTCTCGCCAAGCTCCACCGCCCGGACCACCGCCTGCCCGACGGAGGCGTCGGCGGCCAGGGCGGCCTCGATCTCGCCAAGCTCGATCCGGTGACCCCGGATCTTCACCTGATTGTCGATGCGGCCGAGGAAATCCAGCGTTCCGGCGCCGTTGGCGCGCACCAGATCGCCGGTGCGATAGAACCGGCCCTCATCGGTCTCGACGAAACGCTCGGCGGTCAGTTCCGGCCGGCGCCAGTAGCCATGGGTGACGCCCTCGCCGCCGATCCAGAGCTCG
The DNA here is from genome assembly GCA_047974395.1 of Pikeienuella sp. Taxonomy (GTDB): domain Bacteria; phylum Pseudomonadota; class Alphaproteobacteria; order Rhodobacterales; family Rhodobacteraceae; genus Pikeienuella. Next base: position 7,495 of record JBKECG010000078.1, read on the forward strand.
CCCTCGACCATGTCGGGCAAGGCGCGCCCATCCGGGCCGCGCACGCTGAGCGCGGTGTTGGCGATCGGCGCGCCGAGCGGCACGCGCTCCCCGATATGATCGAGCCGCGCCACCGAAGACCAGATCGTGGTCTCGGTCGGGCCGTACATGTTCAGGAACGCGCCCTTCACCGCCCCGCGCAGCGCATGGGCGAGATCGAGCGGCAGGGCCTCCCCGCCCACCATCAGGCAGTCGAGCCGGCCGAGCGCGCCCTGCCCCGCCGTATCGGCGGCCAGCATCGCGGCCTGGGACGGGGTGCATTGCAGATGGGTGATCCCGCGCGCCGCGATCTCGTCGGCGACGCTCGCCTTGCGCGAGACGCCGCCCTCGGCGGCCAACCCGTCCATCAGCACCTTCAGATGCGGCAGGTTCTCCAGCACGATATCGGTGTCGATGCCGAAGTCGATCAGGCAGGCGATCTCGTCCACGCCGATCTCGGCCACCCTGCGCGCCGTCTCCCGCGCGCTTTCGGGCGTGCCGAAAAGGCCGGAGCTTTGATAATAACGCTCGAAGGCGTGATCGAGAAGCTGGTCGAGATCCTCGGCCGAAAGCTCCTCCTGCTCGAACATCTCGGCCGGGCTCACACCCTTGGCCTCGGCCCGCTGGACGATGGTCGGGAAGGTCCAGGAAGCGCGCTTCACCAGATCGACCGCGCTTTTCAGATAGCCCTTCATCGGGCCGCGCGCGACCTCGCGCACGGTCTCGTCATCCTCGCCGACGAAAGTGTGGAGCATCAGCACCACATTGCCTTCGCCCGGATGCCCGGCCTCGCGCCAGGCGGCGCGATAGGCGCGGATCTTCTCGGCCACTTCCTCGAAGCTCTGGCCCAGAAGATGGGTCAGCACCCCGCAGCCGAGCCGCGCGGCGGCGGCGAAGGTCTCCGGGTTGCCGGCGGCGGTCAGCCAGAGCGGGATTTCCGCCTGCATCGGCTTGGGATGGATCTCGATCTCCACCGGCTTGCCGTCATGGCCGGGGAACTCCATCTTCTCGCCGCGCCAGAGCCGGCGGAGCGTCTCCACCGTCTCCAGCATCACCTCCTTGCGCCGGCCGAAAGCGTCGGGGCGCAGGATGAAATCGTTCGGCTGCCAGCCGGAGGCGATGGCGACGCCCGCCCGGCCGTTGGAGAGATTGTCGACCAGCGCCCAATCCTCCGCCACCCTGACCGGGTGATGGAGCGGCGCGACCGAAGACCCCGCGCGGAGCTTGATGTTCCTGGTGATCCCGGCCACCGCCGCGGCACTGATCGCCGGGTTCGGATAGAGCCCGCCAAAGGCGTGGAAATGCCGCTCCGGCGTCCAGATCGCGGAGAAGCCGTTCTCATCGGCGAAGCGCGCGCCCTCCAGCAGCAGCCGATAGGCGTGATGACCGCTGCCCGAAGCCTCGGAGGCGAAATAGAACAGCGAGAAATCAGGGGTCTCGCCCTTTTCGCTCTCCTCGGTCTGCAGGACCAGCGTCGCGCCGCGCGACAGGGTCCAGAGGATCTCCAGCACCGAAATATCGAAGGAGATCGAGGTGACGGCGAGGAATCGCGCGCCCGGCGCGAGCGGAACCGCCTCATCCATGCCGGCGAAGAAGTTCATCACATTGCGATGGCCGACCATCACGCCCTTCGGCTTGCCCGTGGAGCCGGAGGTGTAGATCAGATAGGCGAGATCATCCGGCCCGCCGCGCGGGGTGGAGATCGCCGGCCCGGTCGCGCCGGGATTCACGGTGACGGCGGGGTCGATCCCCAGCCGCGACGCGATCTCCGGGCGGGTGAGCACCAGCGGGCCGCCGGAATCCTCGATCATGTAGGCGATGCGCTCGGCCGGATAGGCCGGATCGAGCGGCAGATAGGCGGCGCCAAGGCGCAGGATGGCGAGCATCCCGACCACCAGATCGGCGGAACGCTCAAGGCAGAGCCCGACCACCGCGCCGCGCTCCACGCCGCGCGCGGCAAGCGCGCCGGCCAGCGTCGCGACCCGCGCTTCGAGCCCGGCGAAATCGAGCTTCACCGCGCCGGCTTCGAGCGCCGGCACACCGGGCGCCCGGCGCGCGGTTTCCGCGATCATGGCGGAGACGCAGATATCGCCCCGGAACGCATCGCCCCTGCGCGCCAGTGAGGCCGGCGCGCCGAGCGGCAGCCCGGAAAGATCGGCGGCGGGGTTCGCCGCGAAGAGCTTGACGAAACGCGAGAAATCCGCGGCGATCCGCGTCAGCGCGCCGCTCTCGAACAGGCCCGGCTTCGCGATGACGCGCGGATGGTCGAGCGCGATCGCCAGCGACGCCTCGCCCAGAATCTCCGCATCGGCGCCGGTCTCCGCGATCACCACCGAAAGAGAGGCCAGCGCCTGCCGGCGTTCATCGGCATGGGCCAGACGCAGCGGCAGATCGCGCGCCATCGGCGCGCGGCGATCCGCCTCCGCCCGCGCCGCGCGCAGGGCGTCGATCAGCGCGGCGGGGTTGGCCAGCCCGGCGGGCGACAGCCCGACCAAGCGCAGATCCGACAGCCACGGGGCGGCGGGCGCCGCGCCACGGAAGGCGACGGAAACCCGGCCCGTGCCGGTCATGCCGGCGATCCAGGCGCAATAGGCGGCGGCGATCTGATCTCCCGTCGCGCCGCCGAGATCAAGATCGGCGGCCTCGGGCGCGCCCGCCCGCTCGGCGTAAGCCATGGGATAGGGCGGCAGCGCCGCGCCGGCCGAAGCGGTCAGGGCCGCCCGCCAGAAAGGTTCATCCCGCCCGATCGCATCGGGCGCGGGCGCGTCGGGGAAGACCGGCGCCGGCAGCACCTGCCCGCAAACAAGCCCGAGCGCGACCGGATCGACCGGATCGCCCGCCATGTCGGTCAACCGCGAAAGCCGCAGCCCGCCATCACCGACGCGCATGACCAGCCCTTCGGCGCTCACCTCCATCAGCGTTCCGGGCATGGCGGCGGCGGCCTGCGCCGGCTCCGCTTTCCCGACCGCCAGCATCCGCTCTCCGGTCCAGAGCTTGGCCATGGCCAGCGGGTTGACATAGCCGCCGAAATCCAGCGCCCGCGCCAGCCGCGACAGCTCCGCCGCCGGACGCGACGGGCTGAGCGCGCCAAGCGCCTCGGGGCGGCGCGCGCGCGCATACCAACCGCGTTCGCCGCTCAGCGGGCGCGCCCGCGCCGCGCCATTGGCGAGATCGGCGAGCAGCGCGCGAAAGCCGTCGAACCCGGCCTCGTAGCAGCGCGCGTTCAGGCTGAAGGCCGTGTCGTCCGGGCGGATCTCGAATTCGCGCTCGATCAGCGCGCCGCCGGCGTCTACCTTCTCGGTCATCTCATGCCAGGTGATCGCGTGGCGCTCCGCGCCCTCGATCATCGCCCAGGCCGGCGCGTTCAGACCCGCGCGCGCCGGCAGCGGGCCGTCATGGAAATTGATCGCCATGCGCCCCGCCCGGGCGAGCAGCCCGGCCGGCAGCACGGTCAGATTGGCGATGCTGAAGAGGAAGTCGAAAGCGACCCCGTCGGTCGCCGGCGCTTCCGGCGTTCCCAGGAGCGGCAGTCCCCCGGCCTCAGCCCAGGAGGAAACGCGCGCGTCACCAGAGATGACGCCGACAATTCGCCCGCCGGAAGCCTGAAAAACTTCGGCGCACTGGATAAGAAGCGCGCCATCGCCGCAAAAAACGCCTGTTGCGTTCATATTGATCATGAGAATCTCCCCACACACACGCAATACCTGACAGAACCTCAACGCCTCTATCGCCACCACTGTAAACGCGAAGCAAACAGCACTGCTTCGCACTTACCAAACACGCGAGAGAGACAATCCCTTCGAGGACCGTCAACGCATTGCAGACATTATGTTGTGAAATTTTGCAAACACAATAATTTTTAAAGTAACACCGCGCCGTGAGTGTCCTATATCACGCAGGCGACCGGAGCATATTGTATTTCAAGGACTATTTTTCCGGCCACGACAATCAGAGCGTGCATGACCCCCTGTTCGCCCCCAAGGTGACGATGCGTCAATAACGCGAATCGGGTGTAGATTCATATCCGAAAAGCTGCGGGCGACCGCGACGGGTCGCCTCAGCATTTCTACTTAAGAGAGATTTACTTCTAATTATACAACTTTTGCGGATCCACCGTGAGCCGCGGCGGCGAGTTCGCCGACAAAGCCCAGCACCTCGGCGGCGCTATCGCCCCTGGCGATCCGCTCGACAATGGCGGTGCCGACGACGACGCCATCGGCGATGCCGCCGATCTCCGCCGCGCGGGCGGGGGTGCGCACGCCGAAACCGACGCAGACCGGCAGGCCGGTGGCGGCGCGCATCCGGGCGACCTCGGGGGCGACGGCGGCGGCGTCGGCCTCGGCCGCGCCGGTGATGCCGGTGATCGAGACGTAATAGACGAAGCCGGAAGCGTTGCGCGCCACGGCGGGCAGGCGCGCGTCATCGGTGGTCGGCGTCGCGAGCCGAATGAAATGCAGCCCGGCCTTCGCCGCCGGCAGGCAAAGCTCGTCATCCTCCTCGGGCGG
>JBKECG010000084.1:0-4160 GCA_047974395.1 Pikeienuella sp.
CCGCCCGAGCAGGTCGTGGGCCCTTCCCAATAGCCAAGCTCGACCCCGGCGTGAAAGGCGCCGATTCCCGCGCCCACGGCCAGCGCCAGCGCCCCGAGCGCCAGAAGCGCCCCGCCGGCGCGCCCCGGCCCGACGAGCCAGGCGAGCGCCGCCAGCGCCATCGCGGCCCCATGCGGCCAACGCTGCCAGATGCACATCTCGCAAGGGTGCAGCCCGCCGACATACTGGCTGAAGAGCGCCGCGCCCAGAACCGCAGCCGGGCCCAGAAAGGCCAGAAGGGGAAGCGCGCGCAGGGTCATGAGAGGTAACTCGCCGCGGCGAAGCCGCCAAAGAGGAGGATTACAAACAGCGCCGCCATCAGCCCCAGCCGTTTCTCGATAAAGGCGCGGACCGGCGGGCCGATCCGCCAGAGCAGCGCCGCCATCAGGAAGAAGATCCCGAATCGGGCGATGACGCTGGAGATGAGAAAGACCGGAAAGCTGAGCGCCGTCGCGCCGGAGAGGATGGTGATGATCTTGAACGGAAAGGGCGTGATCCCGGCCGCCAGCACCGCCCAGGCGCCGTATTCATTGTAGCGCGCGGCGAATATGTCGAACCGCTCGGCGTAGCCGTAAAGCTCCAGCACCGGCCGGCCGACGCTCTCGAAGGCGAAAGCGCCCAGCCCATAGCCGAAAACGCCCCCCGCCACCGAGGCGGCCGAGGTGATCAGCGCGATCCGCGCCCAGTCCGCCGGCCGGGCGATCACCATGGGAATCAGCAGCACATGCGGCGGAATCGGGAAGACGGAACTCTCGATGAAGCTGACGACGCCAAGCGCCCAGAGCGCATGCGGCGTCTCGGCGAGGGCGATGGTCCAATCATAAAGACGCCTCAGCATGAGAGGCCGATATCAGCGGCGCGCGGCCCTGTCCATCCGATGCATTGCACACGGGGACCATGTTGAAATATTCTTTAAGAATTGTCGCCGCGCGTGGCTATGCGCGAAAGATTCATATACTGGTTGTCGATCTGATCGGAGAAGCACGCCGGGGGGTATTGTGCGGGAGGCTGTCAGGAAGCCGGTCATCGAATTGCAGGCGCTCGGCGCGACGGCGGTGCTCGCCTCCCCCGACGGCGCTCCGTTTCAGCTTGGCATGAAGGCGCTCGGGCTTATCGCCTATCTCGCCGAAACCGCTCCCCGACCCGCGACGCGCGACGCGCTGGTGGAGATGTTCTGGGAACGGGTCGGCCCGACTCAGGGGAAGGGAAGCCTCCGTCAGGAGATTCGCCGCATCAAGAAGACCCTGGGCGAGGCGGTCTTCGACGACGCCTTCACCGTCAGCGACACCCATATCGGCCTGGCCGAGGGCGCCTTTCACTATGACGTCCACGAACTGGAGGAGGCCTCCGCGCTGGAGGACCCGGAGGCGCTGGCCCGGATCCTGACCATCTATGGCGGCGATTTCTTGATCGACAACGCCGCCCGGGCCGACAGTTTCCAGCACTGGGCGACGGAGCGGCGCGAATATCTGAAGGACACCGCGATCGCGGCCCTGTCACGGCTGGGCTTCCTCGATCTGAAGGCCGGGCGCACCGAGCGCGCGCAGCGCGCCGCCGATCGGGTCGTCTCCATCGACCCGCTGCATGAGCCGGGTCATGAGATCGTCATCCGCTGCCATCTCGCCAATGGCCGCCGGGCGCAGGCGCGCGCGCATTTCGAACGTTTCCGGGCGCTGATGCTGCGCGAGTTGGCGACCGAGCCGATGCGCGAGATCGCCGAACTGGTCGCGCCCGGCGCCGCGCCCGCGCCCGCGGCCAGGCCGGGCGCCAAAAGCGCGTCCGCGCCGCAGGTTGCGCAGGAAGGCCGCGCCCGGCCCGTGATCGCGGTGCTGGATGTCAGCCCGCCGATCGCCAATGATCAGGCCTATCTCGCCGGCGGGGTGGTGGAGCAGATCGTCGTCAACCTGTCGAAATCCGCCTGGATCAGGGTCGCCGCCTTCAGCCCCGGCATGTTCGTGCACGCGCCCGGCGTGGTCGAGCGCAGTCAGCGCGACCTGAGAGATTACGCCGATTACGTGCTGCGCGTCGATGTGCGCACGCAGGCGGGCCGGGTCGCGATCACCGCGACGCTGAACCGGGTCGCCGACAACGCCACGATCTTCTCCGACCCGATGGAGGACGAATTCGCCGATCTTCTGGCGCTCCAGCGCCGTGTGGCGCTGCGCATCGCCTCGATCTTCGAGCCTCTGGTGCTGGAGGATCAGTCGAGCCGCGAGAGCGCGGCCGACTGGGTCGAGCGCGACGATCTCAATCACTGGCGCCTGCTGATGCGGGCGCGCTGGCTGTTCTGGACCACGACCAGCAAGAACAATCAGGAGGCGCGGCGCCTGCTGACGCGGGTGCTCAAGACCGATCCGAAGGATGTGCCGACGCATTGCATCCTCGCCTTCTCGCATATGCTCGACGCCTGGAGCGACTGGCAGCCGGATATCGCCGGTTCGGTCAGCGAGGCGCAGCGATGGGCGCAAAAGGCGGTGCATATCGCCCCGAATGACGGCTGGGCGCAATTCACGCTCGGCGTCGCCTGCTCGACGCCGGACATGCTGGATCAGGCCAAGAGCCGGCTGGCCCATTCCTTGCGGCTGGCGCCGTCGCTGGTGGTGGCGACGGGGGATCTGGCGCGGGTGAGCGTCTGTCTTGGCGAAACCCGCGAGGCGATGCGCCTCGCCGACGAGGCGCTGGCGCTTTCGCCCTATGACCAGCACGCCGGGCTCTGGCTGCGCTCGAAGGCGCTTGCGCATTGGCTGGAGGGCGATCTGGCCGAGGCGCTGGATCTGATTGATTTCGCGCTGATCGTGCGGCCGGGCTGGTTCCAGAACCATTATCTCCGGGCGGCGATCCTGGCCGAGCAGGGCGATGTCGCCGCCGCGTGCGCCGCGCTCATGCGCGGTGAAAAGCTCATGGGTTCATATTCCGACGCGGCGCTCCGCATCGGGCATCCGTTTCGGGACCGGTCGATATTTTCGCGACTGGCCCGCGCGCTCAACAAGGCGGGCGGATCGTTCCGGGAATGAGGTATTTTGCAAGGGAGAATTGGAATGGCGAAGCAGAAGACGGCCTCCGGGCCGAAGAAGAAGATTGCGATTCTCGGCGGCGGGCCTTCGTCTCTCGTCGCGGCCTTCCGGCTGACCGAGCTTCTCGGCGACGATCAGGCCCATGAGATCACGATCTATCAGCAGGGCTGGCGCGTCGGCGGCAAATGCGCGACGGGGCGCGATCTCGATCGCTCGAAGCGGGTCTACGAGCATGGCATCCATGGCTTTCTCGGCTGTTATTACAACGCGCTGACGGTGATGAAGCGGGTCTTCGACTCGCTCGGCCGGCCCAAGGACCACCCGGTTCCCGATTTCGAAAGCGCCTTTCACGGCATGTCCGGCGTGATCCGCTACGAGATGGAGGAAGGTAAGCTGAAGAAATGGCCGATCTTCGCGCCGCCGGACTGGCACGGGGCGATGAAGGATCCGGCCGGGCCGGAGCCGACCCTTGCGGAAATGGTCGCGCTGGCGCCGAAGCTCGCGCGGATCGACGTCTGGGTCGCGGGGCTGATCAGGATCGGGATGGGCGGGCTTTTGCAGGCCTACGCCCGGACCTTCCGCAATCTGGAGACCTACGCCTATATCCTGAAGACGCAGACCATCCCGCCGCTTGGTGGCGCGCATCCGATGGTCTCGGACCCGCTGAAGGGCCGTTTCGACACCAGGATCAACGAGGGCGAGGAGGCGTTCAACGCCGCGATCGGCCGCGCTCTGGCGCAGGCGAAAGCCGCGTCCGACGCGAAGGACGTGAAGACGGTCGCGGCGGTCTTCGCGACCACGGGTGAAATGCTGGCGCGGATTGTCGAGGCCGGCGGCGGGGGCGACGAATCCACCCGCGACCGGCTGCGCCGGCTGTCGCTGATGCTGGATTTCTTCGCCGCGATCATCCGCGGCGTGCTGGCCGACAGGATCATGACCCGCGGCTTCGCGGTGATCGACCGGCTCGACCATGTCGAATGGCTGAGAAAGCACGGCGCGACCGAAGCGACGATCAATTCGCCGCTGACCTCCTCCACCCCCAACATCACCTATCAGTACCCGGAGGGCGACAGCCTGCGCCCGCCGGTGATGGCGGCGGGGGCCTGG
>JBKECG010000125.1:0-2457 GCA_047974395.1 Pikeienuella sp.
TCAGGCGGGCGGGTGGCGATGATCCATCTCGCGGCGAAGCTGCCGGAGATTCTCTCCGGCCTCAGGGGCGCCGGCGATATCGCCGTGCTGCCGCTTCAGCCCCGCGCCGGGCGGGGCGCGAAGCGCGTTCTGGTGACGGCGAAAAAGGGCGCGAAGGGCCCCTTTCGCCTCGCCGCGCCGCTCACGCTCCACGCCGGCGCGGCGCATGAGGGCGACAGGGACGACTTCACCCCGGAAGCGACCGCGATCCTGCGCAAGGGCGGCGCGCTCCGGTTCTGAACCCTTGCTCGACGATTCGTGAACATTGCAACTAATCCGTGACAGCGGCGATTTTCGGTGGTCTACTTTTCCCGTTCGGATCATATGCAATGGAGAACCGTATGAGTCTGTCGTCCCATTTGGTCGAACTCCGGAAGAAACACGCCAGTCTTGAGCACCGTATCGAACAGGAGCTTCGCAATCCCGGCTCCGACGATCTGCAAATCGCTGAACTCAAAAAAGAAAAACTTCGACTAAAGGACGAGATCACTCGCCTTGGCGGGGTCGACGCGATTCACTGAGCCGCGGGGCGCGCTTCAGAGCGCGCCCTGACGACGTCGGCTTTCACCCTGATTTTACAGCAATCGCGCCTGACGGCCGCCTGTTTCGGCTGCCCGAAACACAACCATAAGCAGATCGACCCGCAAGCCATGCGCGACCCGTTCAGGCGCTTTCATCCGGGGCCGGACGGATAGAAACGCCGTTGATGCGCCATTTTCCGTCGATCAGCACCATCCTGTAATCGACGATGAACAGCCGGCCCCGCTGATCCTCGAAGATCATCACCTGATTATAGCCTTCGGGCGCCGCGGTCAGCGCGCCGGCGCTGTAGCTTTTCGGGCTCCGGACCATCGGATAACCCTTCGCGACCATGCGGCTGAAATTCTCCGGATCGCGGAAAAGATCCTGTATCGACGGCGAGGCGAAGGCGAAGGCTCGCCCCCAGTCATCGGCCTGCATCGCCTCGATCTGGCTGCGGATCGCGCGCTCGATCCCGGCGGCTTCGGCGGCGGTCTGGGCCGGTGCCGGCCCGGCGGCGAAAAGCGCGGCGGCGAATGCGGCGGCGCGGACGAATGCGCGGAACATGGCGGCCTCCTTTCCGAATAGAGTCCGCCCAAGCGGGCCTTCCGGCAAGTGAGAAACGTCACCGCACGACCTAGGTCTTGTTGAGGTTTATCTTGATGCGATGACGGTTGCGGCGATGTTGATCATGGCTTCGAAGCTACGGTCAGTCTTGCAGGCGCGCATGGCGATGCGTTTGAATTCCTTGAGGTTCTGGAAGAAGTTCTCGACCAGATGCCGCCATTTGTATTTCTCCTCGTCGTGCGACGCCGGAGATTTCCGCCCCGTCCGGGCCGGGATCACCGCTTCGATGCTTCGCTGCGCGAGATGGGCGCGCAGCCAGTCGGCGGGCTCTGTTGGGCTCTGTTGCACAAATCGGGTGATGGCCGTGGCTCCCCTATCCCCAGACGGACTTATCCCACGGCCTTCGTGACGGGTATGCCGAGTGCGGTATAGCCGTTCAGGACGGCGATGCGGACCTGGAGTTCGGCGACCTGGCGGTCGAAGTCCCGCGCCATGAGCCGCTGGCCCAGCAGTTTCACGCAGTGCATCTTGGTTTCGACGCGGCTCCGGCGGTGGTAGCCGCTCCATCGTCGCCAGAGCGCGCGGCCGAGGTATTTCGATGCTCGCAGGGCCTCGTTTCGCGCGACCGCACCCGCCGTGATCGCTTTCCACGGCTTCGCATTCTTGCGGGGTGGGATGACGGCATGTGCGCCGCGTTCGGCGATCGCATCATGGCATTTGCGGGTGTCGTAGGCGCCGTCGGCGGTGACACTGCCGATCTCCTCCGCCGCCGGGATCTGACCGAGAAGATCGGGCAGCACCGGCGCATCGCCGACATGGCTCCCGGTGATCTCCACAGCGCGGATCTCCAATGTTTCTTCGTCGATCCCGAGGTGTAGCTTGCGCCAGACGCGTCGTTTCGGGCCACCATGCTTGCGGGCGTGCCACTCGCCTTCGCCCTCGACCTTGATCCCGGTGCTGTCGATCCGCAGGTGCAAAGGGCCCCTGGAGCCGCGATACGGGATGTTCACGGCCAAGGTCTTCTGGCGGCGCGACAGCGTGCTGAAGTCAGGTACCGTCCAGTCGAGGCCAACCAGGCGCAGCAGGCTTTCGACGAACCCGGTCGTCTGACGGAGCGCCATGCCGAACAAAACCTTCATCGTCAGGCACGTCTGGATGGCGGTATCGTTGTAGGTTTGCTGTCGGCCACGCCTGCCTGTTGGCGCGGCATTCCAGTTCATCTCGGGGTCGAACCAGATCATCAGCGAGCCGCGGAGCTTGAGCGCTTCGTTATAGGCCGGCCAGTTCAAAGTCTTGTAGGTCGGGGATGTCGGTCTGCTCATGCACACCAGC
>JBKECG010000155.1:0-4702 GCA_047974395.1 Pikeienuella sp.
CCGCCCCGCCGCGCGAGGCCCCGCCGCCGATCATCCCCGGATGAGCGCGCCCCGGATCGTTCCGGACGCCGCGCGTCTCGCCCGCCTCGCCCGCGCCCACCGCGCCGCCTTCCCGCCCGAAGAGCGCGGCTGGAGCGCCGCGGAGATCGGCGCGCTCGCCGCGAACGGCCGGCTGATCGCGCGCGAGGATGACGAAGGCTTCGCCCTGATCTCCCTCGCCGCGGATGAGGCCGAGCTTCTGACCCTCGCGGTCGCGCCCGCCCTTCGCCGTCAGGGCGCGGGGCGCGCGCTGCTGGCGGCGGCGATGGCGCAGGCCGCGGCGGGCGGCGCGACGACGATGTTTCTGGAAGTCGCCGAGGATAACGAAGCCGCCATCGCGCTATATCGGAGCGCCGGCTTCGCGCCCGCCGGCCGGCGCCCGCGCTATTACCGGCGCGGGGCCGCGCTTGTGGACGCGCTGCTCTTGCGGGTCAGCATTCCGGCAGGTTGACCGCCAGCCCGCCAAGGCTGGTCTCCTTGTATTTCTCGCTCATGTCGCGCCCGGTCTGGCGCATGGTCTCGATGCAATTGTCGAGCGGCATGAAATGCTCGCCATCGCCCCGGAGCGCCAGCGAGGCGGCCGAGACCGCCTTGATCGCGCCAAGGCCGTTGCGTTCGATGCAGGGCACCTGCACCAGCCCGGCGACCGGATCGCAGGTCATGCCCAGATGGTGCTCCAGCGCGATCTCGGCGGCGTTCTCCACCTGCGCGGGCGCGCCGCCCAATGCGGCGCAGAACCCGGCGGCCGCCATGGCGGCGGCGGAGCCGACCTCGCCCTGACAGCCGACCTCGGCCCCGGAAATCGAGGCGCGATGCTTGATCAGCCCGCCGATCGCGGCGGCGGTCAGCAGGAATTCACGCATCCCGGCCCTGGTCGCGCCCTGGCAATGATCGCGGTAATAGCGCAGCACCGCCGGCGTCACCCCGGCCGCGCCATTGGTCGGCGAGGTCACCACCTTGCCGCCGGCGGCGTTCTCCTCGTTGACGGCCATGGCGTAGACGGAAAGCCAGTCATTGGCGATATGCGGCATGGCGATGTTCAGCCCCCGCTCCTCCAGCAACTGGCCATGGATCCGCTTCGCCCGCCGCCGGACGCGCAGCCCGCCGGGCAATTCGCCCTCCTTCGCGAGCCCGCGGTCGATACAGGCGAACATCGCCCCGACAATCCCGTCGAGCGCCCGGTCCAGCGCAACCGGGCTCATGGAAATCTCCTCGTTCCGCCGCTTCATCGCGGCGATGGAAAGCCCGCTCTCGCGCGCCATCGCCAGCATTTCGGCGGCGGAGGAAAACGGGAAGGGCCGCGCCGGCCCGTCCGCCGCCGCCGCGGCGCCGTCGCGAAGCTCGCGCGCCGTAAGCACGAAGCCGCCGCCGACGGAGTAATAGGTCTCCTCCATCGCCAGATTGCCGGCGGCGTCATGGGCGAAGAGCTTCATGCCGTTGGCGTGGCCCGGCAGGGGCGGGCCGTAATCGAAGACGAGATCGGTTTCGGGGTCGAAGGCGAGCCGGCCGAACCCCTCCACCTCCACCGCCCTTTCCGCACGCACGGCGGCCTCGACAAGCTCGGCCTTGTCGGGGTCGATCTCGCGCGGGTTCTGCCCGGCGAGGCCAAGAAGCACGGCGCGATCGGTCGCATGGCCCTTGCCGGTGAAGGCCAGCGAGCCATGCAGCGTGCAGGAAAGCCGCGCCGGCGCCCCCGCCCCCGGCACCCGGTCGCGCCCGGCGCTCAGGGTCTCGACAAAGCGCCCCGCAGCGGTCATCGGCCCCATCGTGTGCGAGGATGACGGCCCGAGCCCGATCTTGAAGATGTCGAATACCGAAAGGAACATGGCGCCTCCGCTATTTCGGATAGGGCCTCCGCCGGCGCCGGTTTTCAAGCCCCCGAAGCAGGAAATCACGGCCTTCCCCCGCCGGACCGGACCGGGATCGGGGCGAAGCCCGTTTCGACATGCGCCGCGCGGCGTGAAAAGCGCCTTCAGGCCGGTCGGGAGCTTTTCATCCCGCGCAGCCGGCGCCAGAGCATCAGCGCGCGGATGAGCGCCAGCGCCAGCGCGAAACGACCGATGAACAGCACCCAGAAATTCCCCCCGACCGCGACCATCAGCGCGGTGTCCTCGATCAGCCCATGGCAGAGCGACAGCCAGCAGAGAGCGTAATATTTCGCCCGCGGCGAAATCGCCGGATCGTCGCCTTTCGCAATGATCAGCCCGCCGCCGAAGGCCAATCCCAGAAGAACGCCGGCGGTGGTGATGGAGGCGACGGATTCATCCAGCCCGGACAGGCGCAGCACCGGCGCGAGCAGGCGATTGATCACGGCGGTGACGCCGAACCTGTCGAAGATGTCTATCACGACCAGCAGCCCGACCAGGATGACGAAGAGCAGGAGCATGCCCTTGCCGCTCGATATCGCCCATTCCAGATGTCCGGCGTCCACGCGCGCGAAGCGACGGAAATGATCGAGCGACTGCGGCTGCGAGAGAAAGCCCGTGGCCCTGCTGACGGCGTCGATCAGGAAGGCGGCCAGAACCGCCGCGAAAAGGCGCAGGAACGTCGTCCCCCAGAAGGAGCCTCCGGCCCGTCTCACGATGGCCTGCTCTATGGGAATGGCGTGGGCGATCAGAATGATCGCGCAGAGAGAGGTGACCTGCGCCGCCGTCAGGTCATGCCCTATCAGCGCCGGCAGGGTCGCGATCGCGCCATATGGCCCGGTCAGGATGGAGCTGAGGCAGACGATGGCGGCTTCGGGCGGCAGGTTCAGCAGCGCCATGAGCGGGCGCAGGGCCGGGCTGATCCAGTCGATCACGCCATAGCTGTCCGCGACGCGCATCAGGATCATTATCGGCGCCATGATCTGCGCGATTTCCCGAAAGGCGCGGAGGCTGCGACGGGTCAGGTCGCGCAAATAGGCTTTTGTCGGCATGGATGTCATCAGCGGTCGTCATCTTCGGAAGGTCCGCCCGAACCCGCCATGCTCCTCGTCGCATCCGGGGGCGTCGCGCGGTCCGTCCTTCTCTGACCGACCGCGTTCATGAAGGCGTTTCGGCGGCTCCTCCCGTGGGCGGGGCCTCAGCCATAATCGACCGGCGTCGCATGCCAGCCCTCGGCGCGCCGGCTCCAGAAACGCTCCTTCAGCCGGGTGGAGATCGGGCCGGGCCGGTCATTGCCCATGATGCGCCCGTCGATGCGCGAGGCGGGCATGATCCCGCCGGCGGTGGTGCAGGTGAAGATCTCGTCGGCCTCGCGGAATTCCGCGGCGCTGATCGGGCGGATCTCCAGCTTCAGGCCCAGTTCCTCGCAAAGCTCCATCACCGAACGGCGGGTGATCCCCTCCAGAGCGCCGCGATCCGGGGTCGCGACCACGCCGCCGGTGACCGAGAAGACGTTGAAGCCGGCCCCCTCGGTCACATTGCCCTCCGCATCCAGCAGGATGGCGAATTCGGCGCCGGCGTCGAGCGCCTCGAACTGGCCCTCGGTCAGGTCGCCCCAGTGGAAATTCTTGACCGTCGGATCGAAGCTTTCGGGCGGGATGCGCCGGACCTTCGGGATCATCAGACGCATGCCGCGCTCGACCTGCTCCTCGCTGGCGACGCTGACCCAGGGAACCGCGAAACACATCAGATAGCAGGGCGTATGCGCCGGATGGCGCGGCGCGCCGGGGGGCGGGACGGCGCGCAGGCAGTCCATCGCCACATAGGCGGCGCGCAGGCCCGAAAGCGCCACCACCTTGTGGAGGATGCGCCGGATATCCCCGTCGCTCTCCTTCGGGGTCATCCGCAGCCGGTTCATCGAGGCGCGGAACCGCGCGACATGATCGTCGAGGCGGAAGAAATTCCCCTCCCAAACCCCGACCACGTCATAGGTGACGTCGGAGCGCCGATAGCCCCAATGGGCGACGGGAATCGCCGCCTCCCCGATCGGCATGAAATCGCCGTTCAGATAGGCGGCGCCCTTGCTGTAATCGCTCATCCCGTCTCCTCCGCTCGCATGATTAGGAGACCGGCCCGACACGCTGTCAAGCCGGGCGCAAGCCTCTCTTTGACAACGCTTCGGATTTCCACAAGATAGCCGGCGACGATCATCCGGGGGCCGGCCCGCGCAGGGTCTTGCGCCAGCAAGTGGACGGATGACGCAATGTGGGAGATGAACAATGCTGCACAGAACCTTCATCGCGACGGCGCTCACGGGCCTCGCCCTCGGCGCGGCGACTTCGGGCACGGCGGCGCGCGATCTGACCGTCGTGAGCTGGGGCGGGACCTATCAGGACGCCCAGAACGAGATCTATTTCAGGCCCTACGCCGAAAAATCCGGCGCGCCGCTGCTCGCGGAAAGCTGGGATGGCGGCTATGGCGTGCTTCAGGCCAAGGTGAAGGCCGGCGCCCCGAACTGGGACGTGGTCCAGGTCGAGACCGAGGAGCTGGAGCTGGGCTGCGCCGACGGGATCTACGAGCCGATCGACTGGGAAAAGCTGGGCGGCGAGGACAAGTTCATCGACGCCGGCGTGCATGAATGCGGCGTCGGCGCGATCGTCTGGTCGGTCGCCATCGGCTATGACGGCGACCGCATCACCGGCGAGACGCCGCAGAGCTGGGCCGATTTCTGGGATGTGGAGAAATTCCCCGGCAAGCGCGGGCTTCGCAAATCGCCGAAATACGCGCTCGAATTCGCG
>JBKECG010000161.1:0-2845 GCA_047974395.1 Pikeienuella sp.
ATTGGACGATGATGACCTTCACCTATATGGGCCGGTTCATCGAGCTGTTCGAGGCCGGCTCGGGCGAGACGCTGATCGCGCCGCTTTATGACGCGCTGGTCAAGCGCGGGGTGAAATTCGCCTTTTTCCACCGGGTGAAGGATCTGAAGGTCGCCGATGGCGAGATGGAGATCGACGAGATCGAAATCGACATCCAGGCCACAGTGAAGAAGGGCGAGCACGCCTATCAGCCCTATATCAAGGTGAAGAACGGCCATCTGAAAAAGCCGCTGGACTGCTGGCCCGACCGCCCGCTTTTCGACCAGTTGACGGAAGGGGAGGCGCTGCGCGCCTCAGGGGCCGATCTTGAAAGCTTCTGGTGCGGCTGGGCGCCGGTAGGGCGGAAAGTGCTGAAACGGGGCGTGGATTTCGACCATGTGGTCCTCGGCATCTCCATCGCCGCGCTGCCCTTCATCACAAGGGATCTGGCCAAACGGCACCCGCCCTGGCGCAAGATGCTGAAGGAGCGGCGCACTGTCGTCACCCAGGCGATGCAGTTCTGGATGAACGAGACGCCATGGTCGCTCGGCTGGTCCGGCTACACCAACCAGTATGACGATTATCTCCTGTCGGCGAATTTCATGACCCAGCCGAACGGGCAGGGCGATTTCTCCAAATATATCAAATATGAGGAATGGCCTGCGGATCATGAGCCGAAAGCGCTGATGCTGCTCTGCGGCACGCTCCCGTTCTATCACGAGATCGACGGGAACGAGGGGGAGGATTTCCCGGCAAAGCTGGCGACGCAGGTCAAGCACCAGATGATCCAGTTCCTCCAGGCCTCCGGCGGCTTCATGCTGCCGGGCGCCACCGTCGCCGCGCGTCAGGGCTATGGCGATCCCTTCGCCTTCGATTTCGATCTGATGCACCCCGCCCAACCGGAAACGGCCAAGACGAGGAAATACGGCGCGCAACGCTTCGATGATCAGTACTGGCGCGTGAATGTCAGCCCGACGGACCATTATGTTTCGACCCCGCCGGGATCGACGCGCTATCGCCTGCCGGCCCACGACGCCGGTTTTGGCAATCTCTCGCTCGCCGGCGACTGGACCGAGAACGGGCTGAATGTCGGCTCGATGGAAGGGTCGGTTCGCTCCGGGCTGCTGGCGGCCGAAGCGGTGATGGGCGTGCCGCGCGCGAAAAGCGCGGTGATCGGGCTGGATCCGACGCTCAAACCCTGAGAGCGCATGGCCGGTGAGCGGGGTTCACCGGCCATCGCTTCGACAGGATGGCGGCGGGCCGCCATGCTCCTCCATCCTGCGAATGGCCCTGAGGCGCGCGGATGGCGGCTCAGTGAAGGTCTCCGCCAGCGGTTCGGCCCGTTCGATCCGGTCGAGGCGGAACTGGCGCTCGGCCGCCCGCAATTCGCACCAGCCGACCAGCGTCCAGACCGCACGCCAGCGAATGAGCAGCCAGGGGTGGATCACCCGCTCCGTCGTCGCGCCGGCCTCGTCGCGATAGGCGATGCGGAGCTTGCCGCGCCGCTCGCAGGCCTTGCGCAGCATCAGGTGCAGCCGGCGTTGCTCCGGCGCCCAGTCCAGCGCGGGCGCCGCGTAAGGCGACCGGTCGGCGCGGCGAAGACCGGCTTCGTCCAGCACCGCGCGCAGCTTCGCTTCGGCCCGCTTCGCCGCGCTGGCGAGTTCGTCATCGGTGAAGGCGCGGGTGAAACGGAGCCCGGCGAGAAGCGCCAGCGCCTCGTCCCCGTCCAGCATCAGCGGCGGCAGATGATAGGACCGGTCGAGCCGATAGCCGACCCCGGCCTCGCCGTCGATCGGCGTCCCGGCGGCCTGAAGCGCGGCGATATCGCGATAGATCGTGCGCGGAGAAACCTCCAGCGCCTCCGCCAGCGACGCCGCGGTGACGGCGAGTCGGCGGCCGCGCAGGGTCTCGATCAGCCGGAACAGACGTTCGGCGCGCCGCATGGGGCCTCCTTCAGGATCGGGGCGCCGCAACGCCGCCTTTCGGGAGGTAAGCTATCCCTGCTGACAGCGTGCTGTCAGCAGGGATGCGAGGAGGCGCATCATGAGGCGTCGCGCCAAATCGCTCGGGACCCCGGCCTTGAGCCGGGGGCGGCGCATCTACATGACGCCCTTCAGGGCAGGATCATCGTGCCGGCGCCGTGCTCGGTGAAAAGCTCCAGCAGGCAGGCGTGCGGGGCGCGGCCGTCCATGATCACCACCGCCTGCACCCCGGCGCGGATCGCCTCCAGCGCGGTTTCGGTCTTGGGGATCATGCCGCCGCCGATGACGCCCTCGGCGGTCAGGCGCTCCACGGTTTCGGCGGTCAGGCGGGTGATGACGTCGCCTTCGGCGTCCTTCACCCCGGCGACATCGGTCAGCAGCAACAGCCGGTCGGCCTTCATCGCGCCGGCGACGACGCCGGCGGCGGTGTCGCCGTTGACGTTGAAGGTCTCGCCATTGCGGCCGGCGCCGACCGGGGCGACCACGGGGATGAAATCGCCCTTGATGAACATGAACAGCACATCAGGGTTCATCTCCACCGGCTGACCGACGAAGCCGAGATCGAGCACTTTCTCGATATTGCTCTCCGGGTCCTTGACCCGTTTCAGCGCCTTTTCGCAGATCATCAGGTCGGCGTCCTTGCCCGACAGACCCACGGCCCGCCCACCCTGCGCGTTCAGCGCCTGCACGATGCGCTTGTTGATCCGCCCGGCGAGGACCATCTCGACGATCTCCACCGTCGCCTCGTCGGTGACGCGCTTGCCGTCCACGAATTCGGATTCGATGTTCAGCCGCTTCAGCATGTCGTTGATCTGCGGGCCGCCGCCATGGACGACGACCGGATG
>JBKECG010000164.1:0-9520 GCA_047974395.1 Pikeienuella sp.
TCGCCCCGCCCCTCGCGGCGCATCCGCGCCTTGATCAGCCCGCCGAAATGATGCCGCGCGGCCCAGATCGCCTCCCCCGCCTCCGGCCCGCCGATCAGCCGGGCCATGCCCGCGACCTTGCGCTCCACCGCCTCGGGCGCGAGGCCGCGGCGCAGGAGCAGCGTGTCGAAAAGATCGAAGCTGACGACGCGCGCCTCGCCGACATGGCCGGCGACCTCCGCCAGCGCGCCGATCGCATCCGCATCCGCCGCGACGCGCGCCGCGTGACGGCGGCCGCGGCGCGCGGTCTCATACGCCAGAACGCGCCGTTCGAAAAATGAATATGCGCCTTCGATCATGCTCGCCCGCCGCCCTTCGCCCGCTTGCCGCATCGCGGGCTTGCTGCTACCTCGCACAACATGTCCTTCATTGTCGACCTCGCGCGAAAACCCCCGAAACTGGAGGACATCACCTATTTCCTCCGGGCGATCCTGACGCGCCCCGGCGACATTCCCGGCATCTTGCGGCGCGAGGCCGCCAAGCGCCGCGCCGGCGGCGCGCAGGAGAGGGAGGGGGACCCTTTCGGCCTGCGCTGCCTGTTCCGGAGTTGGGAAGCCGCGGCGGCCGCCGATCTCTTTCGCGCGCCGCCGGGCGCGGGCGCGGCGGTGATCGTCGCGCCGGAGGATGCGCGCGCGCCGCTCGCCATCGTCACCGCGCTGCAGGACGCGGGCGGCGTGGTCTTTCTCGACCCGGAGGAAGGGCCGGTCCTCGGCGCGCTCAGCCTGGAGGCGGCGCGGCTCTCGCTGCCGCAAGCGTCCAACGCCCCGGAATGCGTGCTTGGCGCGCGGCGGGCGCTGCTCGCGGAGATCGAATTCACGCCCCCGCTCCGCGCCGCGCTCGACGCGATCGCCGATGAACCCGTGCTTCCGGCGTGAAACATCTACTGGTCGCCAATATCTGGTTCGCCCCCCGCTCCTTCGGCGGCGCGACCATCGTCGCCGAGGAGATCGCCCGCCGCGTCGCCGCCCATCCCGGCTGGCGCGTCAGCGTGATCTCCTCCTCCAATTACGGCGCGCCGCAGGTTCCGACCGTGATCCGCACCCGGCTTCCGGGCGATGTCGATCACTACACGATCAATTTCGGCGGCGAGAACGAGAACCCGCCCGACGCCGAATTCGAAAACCCGGCCGTCACCGCCGAAATCCGCCGGCTGATCGCGTCGCTGAAGCCGGACGCCGCGCATGTCCACTGCATTCAGGGCCTCGGCGTCGGGCTGATCGACATGCTGGAGGAGGCCGGCGTGCCGACCATCCTGACCACGCATGATTACTGGTGGCTCTGCGAGAAGATCTTCATGCTGAACGCGCTCGGCCGGTTTTGCGGGCAGGAGGTGATCGACAGGAAGATCTGCGCCTCCTGCGTCTTCGACGGCTCGACGCTGGACCGGCGATGGGAAAGGGCGCAGGCCACGCTGAGAAAGCCCGCCGCCCTCACCTATCCGAGCCGCACCGCCCGCCGGCAATACGAGATCAACGGCGCGCCGCGGGAGACCGGCATGGTGCTGTCCAACGGGGTCACCCGGCCGGGGCCGGATTATCAGGCGCTGCGCGCGGCGAAACCTTCGCGCCGGCTCCGCTTCGGCTATATCGGCGGGCCGGGGCCGCTGAAGGGCTGGGCGATGATCGAACGGGCGTTCAGGGCGCTCGACCCGGAAAAGGTCGAACTGGTCGTCGTCGACGCCGCGACCCAGATCGGCGGCACATGGTGGAGCAATTACCGGTTCGGCCCGCTGGAGCGCCATGTGACCATCGTGCCCGCCTATACCCGCGAGACGATCGACGAATTCTTCGCCGGAATCGACGTGCTGCTGTTCCTCTCCACCTGGAGGGAGACTTTCGGTCTGACCAGCCGCGAGGCGGCGCTTCGCGGCGTCCATGTGCTCGCCACCGATTGCGGCGCGCCGATCGAGCATCTGATCGACGGCGACACCGCGACGGTGCTGAAGGGCTTCGGCTCCGCCCGCGCCTTGCGCGCCGCGGCGCGGCGGCTGGCCGAGCGGGGCGTGCCCGCGCCGAGCGAAGCGGGCCTCGCCCGCATCGCCGAGGAGATCATCACCTATGAGGACCAGACGGCGGAGGTGATCCGCCTTCTGGACCGGATCACCGCGCCCGAAGACCGGCGATCGTCTGCGTCGGGCTGATCGCCTCGGGCGAGGTCTTCACATGGATGATCGCCGGCTTGCCGCTTTCGCGCGCGCGGGCGAAGGCGTCGGCGAATTCCCCGGTCTTTTCCACCGTCTCGCCATGGCCGCCATAGGCGCGGGCGAGCATGGCGAAATCGGGATTCCTCAGATCGGTGCCGGAGACGCGCGCGGGGTAGTCGCGCTCCTGATGCATGCGGATCGTGCCGTAGATGGAGTTGTCCACGACGATGACGATCACCGGCAGGTCATATTGCGCCAGCGCGCCGAATTCCTGCCCGGTCATCTGGAAACAGCCGTCGCCGGCGAAGCAGATCACCTCCGCCTTGCGGTCATGGAGCTTGGCCGCGACCGCCGCCGGCAGTCCGTAGCCCATGGAGCCCGATGTCGGCGCGACCTGCTGGCCGAAGCGGCGGAAGCGCCAGAACCGGTGAATCCAGGTCGCGTAATTGCCGGCGCCGTTGGTGATGACCGCATCGGGCGCCGCCTGTCGGAGATGCGCCATGATCGGCCCCATCTCCGCCTCACCCGGCGTCGCCGGCAATTGCCCTGTCCAGTCGAGATAGTCGCCATGGGCCGCCGCCCCGGCCCCGGTGGCGGCGCGGGCGGGAATATCCGCCACCGCCTCCAGAAAGGCGCCGGGGGTGGCGTTGATCCCCAGTTTCGGGGCGAATATCCGGCCGATCTCCTCCGGCCCCGGATGGATATGGACCACATCCATCTGCGGCGCCGGGATCTTCAGCAGCGAAAAGCCCTGGGACGGGGTCTCCGACATCCGCGCGCCGAGAAGGATCAGAAGATCGCTCGCCCCGATCCGCGCGCGCAGCGTAGGGTTCAGGCCAAGGCCGACATCGCCGGCGTAGTTCGGATGCTCGTGATCGAACAGCGACTGACGGCGGAAACTGACCCCGACGGGAAGGTCATGCCTTTCGGCGAAGGCCCGCGCGGCGGTGATGGCGGCTTCGTCCCAGCGTGAGACGCCGAGGATGAGAAAGGGCTCTTTCGCCGCGCCGAGCAGCGCCGCGAATTCCGCGCGCGCGGCGGCGGAGGGCGCGGGGCTCGCCGCCTCGACCCGCGGGCCGGCGCCCGGATCGGCGCGATCCTTCAGCATGTCCTCGGGCAGCGCCAGAACCACGGGGCCGGGCCGCCCGCTCATCGCCACATGCCAGGCGTGGGAGATCACCTCCGGGATGCGGTCGGCATGGTCGATCTCCTCAACCCATTTCGCCAGATCGCGGAAGGTCTGCCGGTAATCGACCTCCTGAAAGGCCTCGCGCCCCTTCATCCGCCGGCCGATCTGGCCGACGAAGAGGATCATCGGGGTCGAATCCTGCTTGGCCACATGCACGCCGGCGGCGGCGTTGGTCGCGCCGGGGCCGCGGGTGACGAAGGCGACGCCCGGCCGGCCGGTCAGCTTGCCGTCGGCCTCCGCCATCATCGCCGCGCCGCCTTCCTGACGGGCGTTGATCAGCTCGATCCCGCTGTCGTGAAAGGCGTCGAGCGCCGCGAGGTAGCTTTCGCCGGGCACGCAGAAGGCGCGCTTCACGCCCTGCGCCTCAAGACATTCGATCAGGATTTCGCCGCCGGTTTTCATCCGTCCCTCGCTTTGCTTTCGGCGCAGATGAACGGAGCGCGGCGGGTTTGGCAAGCATATCCGTCGCCGCGACGCTCCGCCGCGCCCGCGCGGCCGGCGGCGCCTTGTCTCCGGTCGGAAAACCGGAAAAATGGCCTGATGATCCGCCGCCTCGCCAGATCGAGACGCCCGCATCCCGCCCTTCTGGCGGCGATTCTGGCGATTCTCTTCTCGCTCCGCGTCTTCGGCGCGTCGGCGATGGCGGCCCCGATCGCCGGCTATACGCCGATCTGCACCGGCGACGGGATCATCTATCTGCCGGTGGACGGGAACGGCGCCGTCCTGACCGGCGAAGAAGGACAATCCGCGCCCTGCCCCTGGAACGGCCTCGTCGCGGCGATGGCGCCGGCGCCCTTCGTCGCACCCGCGCCTTCGCAAACCGTCGCCGCCGCGATCAGGGCGCCGGAGGCCCCGGCGCCGGTCCTCGCCCGCCCCTATCGGAAATCTCCGCGCGCGCCGCCGATGATCTGACCTCGCCAGATCTTCCGCGCCCGTCATCCGGCGGGCGTGCGCGCAATTTTTCCGAAAGACGAACATGACCGACAATCCGACCGCGAGGGCCGCGCCCTCCGCGCTGTATCGCGCCGTGTGGCGCTGGCATTTCTATGCGGGGCTGATCGTGCTCCCGTTCATGATCCTGATCGCCGTCACCGGGGCGATCTATCTCTTCAAGGATGAGATCAACGACGCGCTTTACGCCGAGTTAAGGCGCGTGGCGCCGCAGGCCGCCGCGACGCTGCCGCCCTCCGCCATCGCGGCGGCGGCGCTGGCGGCGAAACCCGGCGCGCGGGTCGCCTCCGCCCCGCCCTCGGCGCCGGATCGCGCCGCAGGCGTGAAGATCAGGGGGGAGGACGGGGTCAGGGACCTTGTTCATCTCGACCCCTGGTCCGGCCGCGTGCTCGGCTCGGCCTGGGATGCGGGCTTTCCCGGCTCGCGGGCGATGTGGATCGTGCGCAAGCTCCACAGCCTTGAATATATCGGCTGGTGGGGCAATCGGATCATCGAGGCCGTCGCCGGCTGGGCGGTGCTGCTGGTCGTCACCGGGCTCTATCTCTGGTGGCCGCGCGGGCGCGGCGTCGGCGTTCTGGCCCCGCGCCGGACCAGGGGCCGGCCCTTCTGGCGCGACCTGCATGCGGTGACCGGCGCCTACGCGGCCGTCTTCATCCTGTTTCTGGCGCTGACCGGCCTGCCATGGTCGGGCGTCTGGGGAAAGAACTTCTACGATCTCGCCTACAAGGCCGGGATCGGCATGCCGGACGGCTATTGGGCCGATTATCCGACCTCGGACATTCCGACCGGCGAGGCGCTGGACCATTCGCCCTGGATTCTCGAACATCAGCCGATGCCGCTTTCGACCGCCGCCGAAGGCGTTCCGACCGGGCTCGACCGGATCGTCGCGAAGGTCGAGGCGACGGGGATCGCGCCCGGCTATGTGGTGAACATGCCGAAAGGGGCCGAAGGGGTGTTCACCGCCTCGGTCTTTCCCGACGATGTTTCCCGCCAGCGGGTGATCCATCTGGACCAATATACCGGAGAGGTCCTGTTCGACATGAGCTTCGCCGATCTCGGCGCGCTCGGCCGGGCCGCCGAATGGGGGATCAGCGTGCATATGGGGCAGGAATTCGGGCTGGCCAACCAGATCCTGATGCTGCTCGCCTGCCTCGCCATCGTGCTGATGGCGGTCTCGGCCATCGTGATGTGGTGGAGGCGACGCCCGGCGGGAACGCTCGGCGCGCCGCGCCCGCCCGGCGACTGGCGCGCGCCGCGCGCGGTGCTGGTCATCGCCGTCGCCGCCGGGCTGTTCTTTCCGCTGGTCGGACTGTCGCTGGCGGCGATGCTGCTGATCGACCTCGCCCTGCCGAGGCTCTGGCGGCGCCGTCTGGCCTGAGCCGCGATCCGGGGCGGCCCGCCGCCGCCCCGGCTATCAGGCCGCGAGCCGCGCGGCCAGCGAATTGGGCGCCGAGGAGAGGATATCCGCCTCGACGATGCGCCCGGCGAGATCGGGCGCGGCCTCCATATGCACCGCCTGGAGATAGGGCGAGCGGCCGACCATCTGCCCTTCCATGCGCCCCGGCTTCTCGATCAGCACCGGCAGGCGCCGCCCGACCATCGAGGCCTGAAACGCCGTCTGCTGCGCCCCGAGCAGCGCCTGCAACCGCTGCAAGCGGTCGTCGGCGACCTTTTCATCGACCGGAGCCAGGCCGGCGGCCGGGGTGCCGGGGCGGGCGGAGTATTTGAAGGAATAGGCCTGCGCGTAGCCGACCTCGCGCACCAGCGCCATCGTATCCTCGAAATCATCCTCGGTCTCGCCCGGAAAGCCGACGATGAAATCGCCCGACAGCGCCAGATCGGGGCGCGCTTCGCGGATACGCTCGATCAGGCGGATATAGGCGGCGGCGCTGTGGCGCCGGTTCATCGCCTTCAGGATGCTGTCTGATCCGGCCTGCACCGGCAGGTGCAGATAGGGCATCAGCTTGTCGATCTCGCCATGGGCGGCGATCAGGTCCTCATCCATGTCGTTGGGATGCGAGGTGGTGTAGCGGATGCGCTCCAGCCCCTCGATATCAGCCAGCGCGCGGATCAGCCGGCCAAGCCCCCAGCGCCCGTCATCGGCCTCGCCGCGCCAGGCGTTGACGTTCTGACCGAGAAGCGTGACCTCGACGACGCCGCGCTCCACCAGATCGCGCGCTTCCGCCATGATCCGCGCCGCGGGGCGGGAGATTTCGGCGCCGCGGGTATAGGGCACGACGCAGAAGGCGCAGAACTTGTCGCAGCCCTCCTGCACCGTCAGGAAAGCCGCCGGCGCGCGTTTCGCCTTCGGGCGCGGGGCGGCGAACTTGTCATCCTCGGGGAAATCCGTGTCGATCGCGGCGCCGCCCCCGGCTTCGGCGCGGGCCGCCATCTCCGGCAGGCGGTGAAAGGCCTGCGGGCCGACGACGATATCCACCAGCGGCTGGCGGCGCACGATCTCCTCGCCCTCGGCCTGGGCGACGCAGCCGGCGACGCCGACCAGCATCCGCCCGCCCGCCGCCTTCTTCGCGTCGGCCAGCTTGCGGATGCGGCCAAGCTCCGAATAGACCTTCTCGGCCGCCTTCTCGCGGATATGGCAGGTGTTGAGCAGCACCATGTCGGCGTCGTCGGGCGAAGAGGTCTGCTCATAGCCCGCGCCGGCCATGGCCTCGGCCATGCGCTCGCTGTCATAGACGTTCATCTGACAGCCATAGGTCTTGATGAAGAGCTTCTTCGGCGCGGCCATGCTCATGCCCTCAATGACATGCGGCGCGCCCCGGAAAGCACCGGAGGCGCGCCGCTTTCTACTTTCTACGCGTCGGAACCGGCGCCCGCAACGGGCGCGCGGCCTCAACCCTTCTTCTTGCGGCCAAGGCCGATCTTCTTGGCCAGCTCCTGACGCTTGCGCGCATAGGAGGGCGCGACCATCGGGTAATCGGCCGGCAGACCCCATTTCGCCCGATATTCCTCGGGCGTCATGTCATAGGCCGTCTTGAGATGGCGCTTCAGCATTTTCAGCTTCTTGCCGTCTTCGAGGCAGACGATGTGATCGTCGGTCACCGACCGCTTGATCGAGATCGCCGGTTTCAGCTCCTCGACCGGTTCCTCCTTGGGGTGCGCAAGCCCCGCAAGCGTCTCGAAGACCGACTCGATCATCGTCGACAAATCACCCTGATTCACCGGGTTGTTCGAAACATGCGAGGACACGATCTCGGATGTGAGCGCGAGAAGCTCCGACCTGTCCAGTTGCTCGTCCGTCAATTTCATTCTCCTGATTCAGTCGCAACGCGCGACGGATCGCTATGGGAGCGGGCGCCATTCCAGAACGCCCGTATATTCAGATTCAACCGCAGAACCCCACTCCCGGTTTCTTTGCGCAGCCTTCTTAGTTACGCCGCCGCTGATTGCAAGCCTATTTTACTTGATTACCGAAGATAATATCAATTATATAAAACGACAAGCTTCGCAGACGATATTTGATTCGCTCAGTAGAGGATCGTAAATATCGTCTCGGCAGGCATGTTTATCGCCCCCAGAATTTGTGCAGACGCAGTGAAACGCGATTCACAATTATCAGAACCAGCGTCGCACCAGCCCCTCCACCCCGTCGAACGCGCCCGGCGCCAGCGCCCGCGCCAGCAGCCGGTCGGGATTGGTCGGCGGTGGAAATTCGAGTTTCAGCGCGGTCTCGCGGCTGAAACCGAAGCGGCGGTAATAGGGCTCGTCGCCGACCAGCACCACCCGGGTCCAGCCGGATTCCCGTGCCCGGCCAAGCGATTCCGCCATCAGCAGCCCGCCGATCCCCTCTCCCTGCCGGGTCGGATGCACCGCGACCGGGCCGAGGAGCAGCGCCTCCGTCCCCGCCGCGCCGATCCTGATCGGCCAGTAGCGGATCGCGCCGGCGAGCGCGCCGTAATCGTCCCGCGCGATCATGCAGAGCGCGGCGACCTGGGGCACGCCTTCGCGCAGCTGATAGGAGGATAGGGCCCGGCGGCCCGGCGCGAAGGCGAGGTCCAGCAGCCATTCGACCTCGTCCGAATCCGCCGCCCGCTCCTCGCTCAAGGTGAACATGCCGTCTGCGTCCCGCCTCTGCGCGCGTCGTGGATCTTCGCCCCTTGCGCCCTTCCGGCGTGGCGGTAGCATGAGCGTCGCAGCCGCGTCCAGCGCGGCCGAACAAAGGAAGCCTGATGTTCTACCGTCCCGGCCGCGACGATCACGGCCTGCCGCGCAACCCCTTCAACGCGCTGATCACCCCGCGCCCCGTCGCCTGGGTCTCGACCCGTTCGGCCGCCGGGGCCGCGAACCTCGCGCCGTTCAGCTTTTTCGCCGGGGCGGCCTATGAGCCGCCGATCATCTCCGTCGCCTACACCGGGGCCAAGCTCGGCGCGCATGAGGGAGAGAGGAAGGACACGCTGGCCAATATCCGCGAGACGCGGGAATTCGCCGTCAACATCGTCCCCGCCGCGCTGAAGCACGCGATGAACGCGAGCGCCGGCCATCTCGACGCCGGCGAGAGCGAATTCGCCGCCGCCGGCGTGACCGAGGCCGCCTGCGAGACCATCGCCGCCCCCCGCGTCGCCGAAAGCCCGGCCACGCTGGAATGCCGGATGATCCGGCTGGTCGAACTGCCGAACGAGGGCATGGGAGAGAACACGACCGTTTTCGGCCAGGTGCTGGGCGTTCACATCTCCGAAAAGATCATGCGCGATGGTTTCATCGACCCGCGCGCCTATCGGCCGCTGGCGCGCATGGGTTATCAGGATTACACGATTGTCGAGGACATCTTCGCGATGAAACGGCCCGGTTGAACGAAGGGCGGTCATGACCCCCGTCGAAAGCGCGACGCTGCCGCGCGGCCTGCCCGGCGTCATCGCCCGGCTGGCGGCGCGGGTCTCCAACCGCGCCGACAAGCGCGACCTGCCGTTCCATGAGGCGGCGGCGGGGATGTTCATCGCCGATCTGCACGCCGACACCCTGCTCTGGGGGATCGAGCCTTTGGCGCCGCGGGCGGGCGGGCATCTCGACGGGCCGCGGCTGGCGGCTTCGGGCATGGCCCTTCAGGTTTTCGCCGCCCCGACATGGACGCCGTTGCCCTTCCGCAAGGACGACGCGCGGCTGGTCGTCTCCTCTCGCGGGTTCGACCAGTCCGACGCGCTTTTCCCGACCGAGCTTTTCCTCGGCGGCCAGACCCATGGGCG
>JBKECG010000190.1:0-2565 GCA_047974395.1 Pikeienuella sp.
GGAGGAGCCCCCCGAATTCCGGGAAGCCACCAGAATATCGAAAAGCAGGCCGTGATGTTCTGAAAGCCGGTCAGGATGCTCGGATCAGCGCAGGATCAAACCGTTCTTCCGCGAACTGCTAGAGCGTTTCCCGTTCAGACTGGATCACCAGTCCGAACGGGAAACGCAACAGTTTGACCGGCCCGCCTGTCCTGGTTTCCGACCTGATCAGGAAGAGAGCTTCATCACCGACATGCCGGCCACGATCAGCAGCGCCGCGAAGGCCCGGAGCGGCGTCAGCGCCTCCCCGAGCAGCCAGACCCCGAGGATGAAGGCGCCGACCGCGCCGATCCCGGTCCAGATCATATAGGCCGTCCCGAGCGGCAGCGCCCGCATCGCCAGCGCCAGGAGCGCGAAGGACCCGGCCATGGCGACCGCCATGACCGCCGTCGGCCCGAGCCGCGTGAAGCCCTGCGATTCCTTCATCGCGAAGGCCCAGACCACTTCGAGAAGACCGGCGCAGACAAGATAGACCCAAGCCATGATTTTCACCCCGTCCGGGTCGTCCCGAAGCGCGTTTTCAGGATAGGAGGGGTCGTCCCCTCGGGCGTCATGATCAGCGATCGCCGCGCCGCGATCAAGGGCGCGGCGTCGCGGTTCAGACGGCCTCGATCATCAGCGCGATGCCCTGGCCGACGCCGATGCACATGGTGCAGAGCGCGCGCTTCGCGCCCCGCTCGCGCAATTCCTCCGCCGCCGTCATCGCCAGCCGCGCCCCGGACATGCCAAGGGGATGGCCGAGCGCGATGGCGCCGCCATTGGGGTTCACATGCTCGGCGTCGTCGGCGAGGCCGAGCTGGCGCATGACCGCAAGACCCTGCGCCGCGAAAGCCTCGTTCAACTCGATCACGTCGATATCGCCGATGGTCAGGCCCAGCCGCTCCATCAGCTTTTGCGAGGCCGGGGCCGGGCCGACGCCCATGATCCGGGGCGGCACCCCGGCCACGGCCATGCCGGTGATCTTCGCCACCGGGTTCAGCCCGTATTTCGCCGCCGCATCGGCGGAGGCGATGATCAGCGCCGCCGCGCCGTCATTGACGCCGGAGGCGTTGCCCGCCGTCACCGTGCCGTCCTTGCGGAACGGGGTCGGCAGCGCGGCCAGCTTCTCCAGCGTGGTCGCGCGCGGATGCTCGTCATGCTCGACGATGATCGGATCGCCCTTGCGCTGCGGGATCGAGACCGGCGCGATCTCCTTCGCGAAGCGGCCCCGCTCGCGCGCGGCGATGGCGCGGGACTGGCTGCGAAGCGCGAAAGCGTCCTGATCGGCGCGGGAGACCTGGAATTCCTCGGCCACGTTCTCCGCCGTCTCCGGCATGGAATCGACGCCATAATCGGCCTTCATCCGCTTGTTGACGAAGCGCCAGCCGATGGTGGTGTCGAAAAGCTCCACCCCCCGGTCGAAGGCGGAGACCGGCTTCGACTGCACATAGGGGGCGCGGGACATGCTCTCGACCCCGCCGGCGATGATCACCCCGGCCTCGCCGCAGCGGATCGCCTGCGCGGCCGCGCCGACCGCGTTCAGCCCCGAACCGCAGAGCCGGTTCACCGTCAGGCCGGGCACGCTTTCGGGCAGCCCGGCCAGAAGCGCGGACATGCGCCCGACATTGCGGTTGTCCTCGCCGGCCTGATTGGCGCCGCCGAAGATCACGTCCTCCACCGCCCCGCCGGGCAGGTTCGGCGCCTTCGCCATCACCGCGCGGATCACATGCGCGCCGAGATCGTCCGGGCGCACCATGGACAGCGCGCCGCCATAGCGGCCGATCGGCGTGCGGACGGTTTCGCAGATATAGGCTTCCTTCATCCCTCTTCCTCTGTTTGCTCCCGGCGCCGGTCCCCGACCGTGCGGGAGGCGCCGCGCATCACCGCGACGGTTTCGCCCTTCTGGTTGGCGACATCAATATCGTAAAGCCCCGACCGCCCGGCGCGGTGGACCTCCCGCGCCTCCGCCACCAGCACGTCGCCGATCCGCGCCGGGGCCAGATAGCTGATCGTGGCGTGCTGGCTGACCGCGGGCGCGCCATGGCTGTTGCAGGCGTAGGCGAAGGCGCTGTCGGCCAGGGTGAAGATCACCCCGCCATGGCATATGCCCAGCGCCTGGGCGTGGCGTCGCTCCACTTTCAGCGACAGGCGCGCATGGCCGGGGGTCACCTCCTCCAGCGCCAGCCCGATCATCTTCGCCGCATCATCGCCCGCGCGCATGGCGCGGACCACTTCCGCGACGGTTTTCTCCGGGTCCATAACGCGTTCACCTCCCGTCCCGCGACTCGGCGGCCGCACGGGCGATGATAGCGGGCCGGGCCGGGGATGGAAGCGCCCGGGGATCGCTTGAAGGACTTGGTGGTTCCGGGACGATTGTTGTTGTGATTCATGGTGGACCTCGAATTGATGAGGTTCCCCATGAGCACAACGCCGCTTCTGGATCATTTTTCCGCGCTGGACGACCCGCGTCAGGCAGGGAAGGTTGTCTATCCGCTGCCGGAGATCCTGCTCTTGATCCTGTGCGGGGTGATGGCGGGGGCGGATGAT
>JBKECG010000193.1:0-2505 GCA_047974395.1 Pikeienuella sp.
GAGAAGCTCGGGGACATCCTTCAGCCGGCTTGGAAAACCCGGAAACCGCTCGCATGAGAACAGGCATATATCATGCATCACCGGCCGCTCGCCCACGACTCGCAGCCGGTGATAGCGATAGAGCGGCTCGCCCGTCGCCACGGCGAGCCGGGCGGCGTCCACGGCCGTGGCGCTGACCGTGGCGAAGCTCAGCGGCTCCGACCGGGAATGCTGAAGCCGCCCATCGGCGCCGTGCAGACGGAAATAATCGTAGAAATGTCTGAGCGAGTGGCGCGGCCCCCGGCCCGTCACCACGGTTCCGGTCTTGCGCCGGCGGCTCAGCAGCCCCTCCTGCGCCAGATCGGACAGCGCGCGCCGCACCGTTCCCACCGAGACGCCGAAGCTGCGCGCCAGCGCCGTCTCGCTCGGCAGCACGGTTCCGGGGGCGCATTCGCCCGAGTCGATGGCGGCGCATCTTTCCTGCCGGACGAGTTCGAACCGCGAGCGGGCCGTTGCGCGAACCGACGGAAATTCCAGCGTTTCCCTGGGATGGTCACTCATTGCGCCACCTTCATGACGCGACATTTGAAATTGAACAAGACAGTTTCATAATCTATAAAATATATATTTAAGAAAAGCAGAGAAGCGTCCATCAGGTAACGATGCAGCAGGAAGCGCACGGCATCTCCCCATTCGCGCCCGCGCCCGAGGCGCCGCTGCGCAGGGCGCTGAACATCGTCCGGGAGGAGGTGGAGCGCGCGCTGCCCGAATTCGACCGCATGCTGGCGACCGACACCAGCTTCCCGCCCGGCGCCGGCTATGGGGCCTTCGCCGATCTGATGGAGGCGCTGTTCGCCCCGCTCGGTTTCGGCTTTCGCCGCATTCTCACGCCCGAGCCGCTATGGCGCGCCGCCGGCGGCCCGGCCGAGGGCGCGCGCGTCAACCTGATCGCCGCGCCGCCCGCCGCCGCGCCCCGGCGCTGCGGGCTCTATTTCCACACCGACACGGTTCCGCCCGCGCCGGGCTGGACGCGCGACCCCTTTCGCCTGACCCGCGAGGGCGACGCGCTCCATGGCCTTGGCGCCGCCGACATGAAGGGCGCGATCCTCGCCACGCTCGCCGCCCTGCGCGCGGCGGCCGCGACGGCGCTGCCGCTGGCCTACGATCCGGTCCTGCTGTTCTGCGCCGACGAGGAAGGCGGCCTCTATCCCGGCGTCCGCCATCTGGCCGAGCAGGGCGAGTTGCCGGCGCATCTGATCAATTTCAACGGCGGCCCGGCGCCGCGGATCTGGGCGGGCTGTTTCGGCTCCTTCTCGCTGCTGGCGCGGCTGGAGGGGCGGGCCGGGCACAGCGCCTCCGGCGCCGGGGTCAACGCCATCGAGGCGGCGGCGCCGATCCTCGCCGCGATCGCCGCGCTGAAAGAGCGGGTCGCGGCCCGCGCCTCCGCCCTGCCGCCGCCGCCAGGATCCGGGCCGCTCCGGCCCAGCCTGTCGCTGGCCGCCGCGCATGGCGGGACCTGCGGCGGCCAGATCCCGGCGCGGTTCGATCTGGTCATCGCCCGGCGCTACGCCCCGGAGGAGGATTTCGACGCGGCCCGCGCCGAGATCGAAACCGCGATCCGCGCCAATACGCCCGAGGGCGTTGGCGTGACCATCGACCTGATCGGGCACCTATGCCCGACCGCGGATGCGGACGGCCCACACTGGCCGCGCTGGCGCGCCGCGATGGGGCGGGGTTTCGGCTACGCCGAGGCGGATTTCGTCAGATACGGCTCCGCCAGCGCCTCCGATTTCGGCTGGGTTCAGCGCGCGACCGGCCGGAACGAGGCGATCCTCGCCGGGCTGAGCGGCGCCGGGCGCAACGGCCATGCGCCCGAAGAGCATACGACCATCGCCGATGTCGCCGCGCTCGCCCGCGCCCTGCTCGCCTATCTCGCCCGTGATTTCGCCCCCGGCCTGATGCCGGCGGATGCGTGACAGCCAAGCCGTCAAGCTGACAGGAGGTATGATAATGCCTGAACTCAACCGCCGATCCTTTCTCGGCAGCGCCGCGGCGCTGACCCTCGCCGCGCCCGGCTTCGCGCGGGCGCAGACCGGCGCGCCGGCCAGAGGCGGCGTGCTCAAGGTCTCGATCGACCAGGCCGCGGCGGTGATCAACCCGCTGATGACGCGGGTCGGGTCGGAATACATCACCACGGAGATGCTCTATTCCAACCTCACCCAGTTGAACCTGGACATGACGCCCGCGCCCGATCTGGCGCTGAGTTGGGAAGCCGGCGACGACCTGACCGAATGGACATTCCGGCTGCGCGAGGGCGTGACCTTCCATGACGGCCAGCCGCTGACGGCCGATGACGTCGTCGCGACCTTCGAGGCGATCCTGAACCCGGACAACGCCTCTCCGGGCCGGAACAATATCAGCTTCGTGCAGGCGGTCGCGGCGAAGGACGATCTGACCGTGGTCTTCACCCTGACCGGGCCCTATGCGGATTTCCCGGTTTCGGTCGCCTACACCAACGCCCGGATC
>JBKECG010000198.1:0-5310 GCA_047974395.1 Pikeienuella sp.
ACGCCCCCGGCGGCGATGGCGGGGGCGAGCGCGCTGGCCGCGACGCGGCGCGGCGCGCGGGGCGCGACGGGGGGCGGCGTCTCCATCCAGGCTTCGACGGCGGGGAGAGGGGGCGCGTCCGCCGCGCGCTCCTCGCCGCGCCCCTCGCCCGGCGTCTCGAAGACCAGCATCGCGCCGAGCCCTTCGGGCGCCTCCTCCTCACGCGTCTCCAGCCCGGAAAACCCCTCGCGCGCCAGCCCGTACCAGACGCCCTCCAGCTTTTTCGGGTCGTCCTCGCCGGCGCCGGCGATGATCAGCCAGTCCTCGGCCCGGGTCATGGCGACATAGAGCAGCCGGCGATGCTCCGCCGCCGCCAGTTCGGCCTCTTTCTCGCGGGTGGCGGCGAGGGGCTCCGGCTCCTCATCCTTCACTCCGCGCCAGACGCCGCGCCCGTCGATTTCGGCGACCGGATCGGGCCGGTGCGCGCCGGGCCGGCCCATCGTGTCCGGCAGGATCACCACCGGCGCCTGAAGCCCCTTGGCGCCATGCGCGGTCATCACCCGGACCTCGCCGCGCCCGCCCTCCTGCTCGCGCTTGATCTCCTGATCGCCGGCGGCGAACCAGCCGAGGAAACCTTCGAGGCTCGGGCTCTCCTCCGCCTCATAGGCCAGCGCCTGGGTCAGCAATTCGTCGATCGGGTCCTCGGCGTCGCGGCCGAGCCGGGCGATCAGGCGGCGCCGGCCGTCGCGCCCCGGCGCCTCTGGCGTGGTCAGCGCCTTTTCGAAGAACTCGTAGGGGCGGAGGAAATCGGCGTCCCGCGTCGCCAGCGCCAGAACCGCCGCTTCGCGCGGCCAGCGCCCGGCGGCGGCGCGGAGACTGCGCCAGAGCGTCCCCTCCCGCCCATGGGCGAGGTCGAAAAGCCCGTCCTCATCCACATCGAAGAGCGGCGAACGCAAGAGCGCCGCCAGCGTCAGATCGTCATCGGGCGTCACCGCGAAACGGGCGAGCGCCAGAAGATCCTTCACCGCCAGCGAATCGCCCATGGCCAGCCGGTCGGCCCCCGCCACCGGCACGCCCTCGCGCTTCAGCGCCCGGATCAGCGGCGCCATGATCGGCGCACGGCTGCGCAGCAGGATCAGGATATCGCCGGGCCGGACCCGCCGCCCGCCGCCAGGCAGGCGCGCCCCCTCGCATAGCGCCCTCACCCGCCGGGCGGTGATCCCGGCGAGCTTCAGCCGCGCCTCGCGCGGGCCGGGCATGTCTACCGGCGACCATGGTTCGGGGGCCTCGCCGGCGTCGTCGGGCGGGACCAGCGGCCAGAGCTCCACCCGCCCGGCCCGCCGGTCGAAAAAGGCGCTGTGGCGGGTCGGGGCGCCGGAGGCGGTCAACCCCGCCGCCCGCTCGCCGGAAAAGACCGCATCCACGGCGCGCAAGACAGCCGGGGCGGAGCGGAACGACGCCTCCAGCGCCACCTGGCGCAGCCCGCCGAGCGGGGCGAGGCCGGTCTCGAAACGCTGGCGCATCTCCTCGAACATGCCGGGCGCGGCGCCCTGGAAGGAATAGATCGACTGTTTCTCGTCGCCGACGACGAAACTGGTGCGCCCTTCGCCCCGCGCGCCCTCTCCCGCGCGGAACTCGGCGGCGATGGCGTCGATCACCTGCCATTGCTCGGGCGAGGTGTCCTGCGCCTCATCGACAAGGATATGCTCGACCCCGCCATCGAGCCGGTAGAGCGCCCAGGCCGCCATCTCCGCCTCGGTGAAGAGCGCGCGGGCGCACCCGACGAGATCGTTGAAATCCAGCCGCGACCGGGCCCGTTTCGCGCCCTGATAGGCGCCGGAGAAAGCCGCGCCGAACCGCGCCAGCCGGATCGCGCGGGCGGCGGCGGCGGCGGCCAGCCGGGCCTCGCGCGCGGCCAGCGCGATATCGGCGAGATGGGCGCAAAGCGCCTCCCAGTCCGGCTCCGCCGCCTGCGCGCCCTTCGTCGCCAGCCGCGCCCGCGGCGCGCCCTCCTTCGTCAGCAGCGCCGCCTCCAGCGCGGGGGCGAGCGCGGGGCCCGAAGCCGCCGCGAGTTCAGCCGCTTTCTTCTGATCGCCTGCGGCGCCTCTCGCCCAGGCCGCGATCATGCGCTTGAGCGCCGATGGGTCCAGCCCATCGAGCGCGCCCGCCACCGCCGCTTCTTCCTCGGGCGGGTTCGGAACGCCGAACCGCGCGGCGAGACCGGCCTCATCGGCAGGATCGGGAAAGAGTTCGGGCTTGGCGGCGATGGTCCGCGCCAGCGCGTCGATTCCATCCTCGTTCAGATCGGCCGCGATCGCGGTCAGCGCCGGGCGCGCGGGGCCGGTCGCCAGATCCTCCAGCACCTCGGCGATCAGCGCGTCGCGCTCGCGCTCGTCCATCACGCTGAAACCGGGCGGGGCGCCGGCCTCCAGCGGAAAACGGCGGAGAATGCCTTCGCAGAAGGCGTGGATGGTCTGGATCTTCAGCCCGCCCGGGGTCTCCAGCGCCTCCGCGAACAGGCGCCGGGCGCGGTCCAGATCATCCGGCGCCGCGCCGCCGGTCAGATCGCGGAGCGCCTTGGCCAGCGCCGCATCCCCGTCCATCGACCAGCCGCCGAGCATGGCGAAAAGCCGGTTGCGCATCTCGGCGGCGGCGGCGCGGGTGTAGGTGAGGCAGAGGATCTTCTCCGGCCGGGCGCCGGCCAGCAGCAACCGCGCGACCCGCTCGGTCAGCACCCGGGTCTTGCCGGCGCCGGCGTTGGCGGCGACCCAGACCGAGCGCGCAGGGTCCGAAGCCCCCCGCTGCGCGGCGACCGCCGGGTTTTCGGGCCCGCTCATTCGCCGCTTCCGGGGGGCGGGGCGTCCGGCGGGGCGCTTTCCCATTCGCCATAGCGGGAGAGATGATCGTAATCGGATTCGAACTTCATCTCCTCGGGATAGGCGCGGGGAAGATAGGGCCGCGCCGGATCCTCGAAAGCCTCGATCAGCTCCTTCAGCCGCGTCCCGGCCTCGGGCTCGGTCGGCGCCTCGCGCTCGTCGCCGCCCTTGCCGGCGCCCGAAAGGCTGATATAGGCGAGCCGCCCGACCGGCCCTTTCGGGGCCTTGTCGAACCCGGCCTCGGACAGGATCAGCGCCAGAAGCGGCAATTGCTTCTGGAAGATCTCCACCTGCCTTTTCGACGGGATCGCGGCGGCCTTGTAATCATAGATCGCATAGCCGCCCTCTGTCAGCGCATCCACCCGGTCCGCCCGCCCGCGCAACGCGAAGGGCCCGGCGGCGGTGTCGAAGCCGAAGACCCCCTCGGCTTCG
The DNA here is from genome assembly GCA_047974395.1 of Pikeienuella sp. GTDB lineage: Bacteria > Pseudomonadota > Alphaproteobacteria > Rhodobacterales > Rhodobacteraceae > Pikeienuella. The sequence goes on from JBKECG010000198.1 coordinate 3,288, forward strand.
AGCGCGACCGGCCGGCCGCTTTCGCGCCGCGCCGCCTCGGCGGCGAGGAACCAGTCGCGCACCCGCGAGAGCCGCGCCGCCCAGGCCAGCGCCTGCACCGGCGAGGCGACGGAGGCGGCGACGGTTTCGGCCGCGATCCGGTCGAACAGCGCGGCGGCCCCGGCCACTCCGGGCCAGGCGTCCTTCGTCTCCCCGATGAAGCGTTCGACCACGGCGTGAAGCGCCTCGCCCCGGTCGCGCTGATCGGCGGCGGCGGCGGGCTCGTCCAGCTTCCTGAGGCCCAGCACCTCCGCCGCGTAGATCGAATAGGGATCGCGGATCAGCGTCTCGATCCGTGTCACCGACAGCCGGCGCGGGCGCGCCGCGACCGGCGGGCGGGGTTCGGGGCGGCGGGCCGGGTCGATTGCGAATTCGGGCGTCCTGATCCTCTCGGCGAGGCCGGTCCAGCGGACGCCGCGGGCGCGCATCTCACCGAGCGGCGCGCCGCCCTCCACCGCCTCAAGAAGCGCGGTGAGGCGCGAAAGCCAGCGCGCCGGGACCGTCGGCGCGCCGTCCAGCGTCCTGGCCCGGGTCAGGATCGCGCGCGGCGCCGCGGCGCATTGCATGAAGTCATGGGCCGAAAGCCCGATCCGGCGCTCGGGCGGCGGCAGGCCGACGGCCTCACGCATCGGCCGGCTCAGCCAGGGGTCGATGGCGGGCGCGGCGGGCCAGGTTCCTTCGTTGAGACCGCCGAGGATCGCCACATCGGCCATCTGGCTCCGCGCCTCCAGCGGCCCCCAGATCTTGAGCCGCGCATGGGGCGCCCAGGCCTCCTCCCTCACCTCGCCGGAATCGGCGAGGGCGGCGGCGAAAAGCGCGGGATATTCGCCGGGATCGGCCTCACCGAAATCTTCGGCCGCCTTGAGGAAAGTCTCGAAAGCGCCCCGGAGCGCGCGCCCCGCCTCCTTCGCGAAGAGCGCGCCGCCGCCAAGGGCCTCGGCCCGGCGCATGTGATCCCCGATCATCCAGGTCAGCGGCCGCCGGCCGGTCCAGGGGCGCAACTCCCGCAGCGCGCCGCCGAGCGGATCGGCGATCAGGGGTTCGGCCGCGCCCCGCGCCGCGACCTCCGCCGCCTCCAGCGCCTCGACCGAACCGAGGCGCAGCGCGATGTCGCGCCGGCGCAGCCCCCGCCGCTCCAGCCGCGAGACCGCGCCGAGATGCGCCGCCCGCCGCTCCCCCGCCGCAGTCAGCGGATGCTTGAGAAAGGCGAGCAGCGCCACCCGGTCGAAAGGCCGGCACAAAAGCGCCGCCAGCATGGTCGCGAGCACCCCGGGCGGGGTCATGGAGAGCGGCGGGCCGCTCGAATCGTCAGGGACCAGATCCCAGCGCGCCAGCGCCGCCGCGACCCGGCGCGCGAGGTTCCGGTCGGGCGTGACCAGCGCGATCCGGCCCTCGCCCCGCTCCAGCGCCTCGCGCATGGCCAGCGCGATGGCGGCGGCTTCGCGCGCGGGGTTTTCGGCCTCGATCAGCTCCAGGCCGGCGGTCGAGGCGGCGGCCTCCGCCGTCAGCGCCGGCAGGGCGGCGCGCCAGCGATGGGTGACGGGGGCGGGGCGAAGCGCCTCGGTCAGCAATCGCGCGCGCGGGCTGGGCGCGGCCTCGCCCCACCAGGGCTTCACATCGGCGGGCGAAAGGCCGAGCCGCTTCAGCAGCTGCGCATGGCCGAATTGCGGATGATCGGGCGCGACCCCGGCCCAGCCCTCCGCATCCAGCGCGAAATCGAAACCCGAAAGGACCACCGCCCCCTGCGGCAGACCGGCGATGGCGGCGAGCAGGTCCGCGGTGATCCGCGTGGAGCCGGTGGAGCCTGCGGCGATAATCGGATGCGCGGGCGGCGCCGCGCGCCATTCGGCCAGCAGCGCCTCCACCTCCCCGCGCCGCCGCGCTTCGGGATCGGAGGCTTCGGGCGCGGCCGCGAGCTGCGCCGGCCAGAGATCCTTCAGGATCGAGAGAAATTCCAGCGTGCGCCGCCAATGCGCCGCCTGAT
>JBKECG010000266.1:0-1827 GCA_047974395.1 Pikeienuella sp.
CGCGTTTCACCAGCTCCAGCGTCGCGGCGAAATGGCTGGCCAGCGCGCTGCGCCGCCGCTCCGGCGCGCCGTACCAGTCGCGCGGCAGCCAAGAGGAAAGCGCGGTCCAGTCCAGCGCCTCGCCGATCAGGTCGGAAAGCCGTTTGACCGCCTCGTCAAGCGCATAGACCGGCGCGCGCCGCAGGTGCAGCGGTTCGTAATCCGCCTTGGTCTTGACCCGCGCATAGGCGGCCAGAAGATCGGAGAGCGTGGCGGTCCATTCGACCTCCCGTCTCACGGTCGGGGCCTCCACTTCGCCGCGGGCGAAGACCTCGCGGCCAAGCTGGTCGCGCGCCATCAGCCGGGCGGCGGCGTTGCGCATCGCCTCCAGCCGCTCCAACTGGAAAGCGAGCCTTGCGGCCAGCTCCTCCGCGCTCGGGCCCTCCTCCGCCTCGGGCGGCGGCAGGAGCAGGCGCGATTTCAGAAAGGCGAGCCAGGCCGCCATCACCAGATAATCCGCAGCCAGTTCGATACGAAGCTTGCGCGCGGCGGCGACGAAGGCGAGATATTGCTCCGCCAGTTGCAAGATCGAGATCCGGCGCAGATCGACCTTCTGCCCCCGCGCCAGCGTCAGCAGCAGATCAAGCGGCCCTTCGAACCCGTCCACATCGACCAGCAGCGCCGCCGGGTTGGCGGCGGCGGCGACGGGCGGGGTGAAAAGCTGGCCTTCCCTCTCCTCCGGCCGCAGCTTCGGATCATGCCCGCGATCGTCACGCATGGTCGAACGCCCCTTCGCTGGAGAGCGCGTCATAGCGGCGCGCGACCTCGGCGATGTCGATCTCCTCGACATGGCGCGGGATGGCGTCCACCGCTTCGGCGCGCTGGCGGGCCGCGCCCGAAAGCCGGCCGGCGGCGGCGGCGGCCTCCTCCATCTCCTCCGGGACGCCATTGCAGTGAAGCGCGATGTCGCAACCGGCGCCGAGGCTGGCGGTCACCCGTTCGGCGATCGTTCCCCGCAGCGCGCCCATGGAGATATCGTCGGTCATCAGCAGCCCGTCGAAGCCGATCTCCTCGCGGATCAGGTCGATGCAGGGGCCGGAGAAAGTGGCCGGATATTCGGGGTCCACCGCTTTCAGCAGCAGATGCGCGGTCATGCCCATAGGCGCGTCGGCATGGGCGCGGAAGGGCGCGAAATCGCGCGCCAGTTCGGCCCGCGGCGCCTCCACCACCGGCAGCGCATGGTGCGGATCGACCGAGGCGCGGCCATAGCCCGGCAGGTGCTTCACCACCGGCAGAACGCCCCCCGCCATCAGCCCGCGCCGCACCGCATGGCCAAGCGAGGCGACGATGGCCGGGTCGTCGCCCAGCGCGCGATCGCCGATCGCGTCATGCAGGCCGGCGGCGGCGACATCGAGCAGCGGCGCGCAGTTCACATCGACGCCGCAGGCCGACAACTCGTCCGCGATCAGCCGATAGCGGAGCACCAGGGCCTCGGCGGCGGCCTCCAGCTTGCGGCCGGCGCATTCGGCCAGCGCCGGGCGGAACCGGCGCCAGTGCGGCGCGCGCAGGCGCTGCACCCGCCCGCCTTCCTGATCCACCAGAACCGGGGCCGCGCGGCCCACGGCCTCCCTCATCTCGGCGGTGAGGGCGGAAAGCTGCGCCGGGCTTTCGACATTCCGGGCGAAGATGATGAAACCCCAAGGATCGGCGGCGCGGAAAAAAGCGCGCTCGCGCGCCGAAAGGCGCGGGCCCTCGCAGCCGAAGATCAGCGCCGCGGGCGCCATCAGCGCGCCCGCGCCACGATGCAGGCCTGATCGCGGGCCTGAAGCCCGCGGCAGAGCGCGGCGG
>JBKECG010000307.1:0-3530 GCA_047974395.1 Pikeienuella sp.
GGGAAAAGCCGGGCGACGGCGGCGCCGTCCCAGGGGCCGGGCCGCGCGGCGACGAGAAGATTTTCCTCGACGGTGAGATTGGGAAAACAGCGCCGCCCCTCCGGGACCAGCCCGATCCCGAGCCGCGCCGCGCGATGGCTCGGCAACGACCCGAGATCGCGCCCGTCGAAGCGGATCGCGCCGCGCGCATGCGGCAGCATCCGGGTGATCGCCCGGATGGTCGTGGTCTTGCCCATGCCGTTGCGCCCGAGAAGCGCGAGGCATTCGCCCTCCCCCAGCTCCAGATCGACGCCGAAAAGCGCCTGGCTCGGGCCATAGAAGGCGGTGACGGCGGAAAGCTCCAGCAGCGCCATCACGCCTCCTCGCCGAGATAGGCGCGGCGGACATGCGGGTCGGCGCGGATCGCCTCCACCGGCCCGGTGGCGATCAGCGCGCCATAGACCAGCACGCTGATCCGGTCGGCCAGGGCGAAAACCGCGTCCATGTCATGTTCGATCAACAGGATCGGGGCCTCCTCGCGCAGCCCCGCCAGCAACCGGGTGAGGCGAAGCGATCCCTCCCGCCCCATCCCGGCCATGGGTTCATCCAGCAGGAAAACCGCGGGTTCAAGCGCCAGCGCCATCGCGATCTCCAGGCTCCGCCGCTCGCCATGGCTGAGATCGGCAGCGCGGGCGCCCTCGCGGCCGGTCAGCCCGGCGCGGGCGATATGGCGGCGCGCGGGCGCGGTCAGCCGCGCGTCGCCAAGCGCCGGACGGATGAGGCCGAGCCGCCCGCCAGCGCCCCCGGCCACCGCTAGCATGACATTCTGGAGCACGGTGAATTCGGGCGCGAGAGAGGAGACCTGAAAGCTCCGCGCCAGTCCCTTTCGCGCCCGCGCCTCGACGGAGAGCGCGGAGATTTCCTCCCCCCGAAGTCGGATTTCACCCGCATCCTGCCGGATCTCGCCGGTGATCTGCCTGATCAGCGTGGATTTGCCGGCGCCGTTCGGCCCGATCAGCGCGTGGATCTCTCCCGCCCGCAGGTCGAGCGAAACGCCATCCGTCGCCTTCAGCGCGCCGAAGCTCTTGCAAAGCCCGCTGACCGAGAGCACCGGATCATCCATGGCGCGGCCCCTTCGCCAGCAGGCCGATCAGCCCGCCGCGCGCAAAAAGCACGACCAGCAGGAGGAGCAGCCCCAGAAGGGCCTGCCAGAACTCGGTCAGCGCGCCAAGATTGTGCTCCAGCAGGATATAGAGCCCCGCGCCCGCCACCGGCCCGCAAAGCCGCCCCGCCCCGCCAAGGATCACGAAGACGATGATCTGCCCGGAAGTGTGCCAGTCCAGCATGGTCGGGCTGACGAAACGATTGAGATCGGCGAAGAGCGCGCCGGCGAGGCCGGTGATCATCGCCGAAATCACGAAAGCGGCGAGCCGCACCCGGTAAGGCCCGATCCCGACGGCGCGCAGGCGGGCCTCGTTCTGCCGCGCCCCCTGCAAGGCCAGGCCGAAGCGCGAGCACGCCAGCATCGCGGCGAAGCCGAGCGCGACGCACAAGAGCGCGAAGGCGAGCGCGAAGAACTGGATCGGGTCGAGCGTGTCCAGCCCCGGAAATTCCGAGCGCACATAGATCGACAACCCGTCCTCGCCGCCATAGGCCGGCCAGGAGATGGCGAAATAATAGATCATCTGCGCGAAGGCGAGCGTGATCATGATGAAGAAAATCCCGCTGGTCCTCAGCGAAAGCGCGCCGATGGCCAGCGCGGCGATCCCGCTGAGGATCATCGCCACCGGCCAGATGACAAGCATCTGCGTCGTCCCTTCGATCAGGACGGGGCTTTCCATCAGCGGCTCGTAATTCAGCGCATGGCTGGCCAGCACGCCCGCCGCATAGCCGCCCAGACCGAAGAACGCCGCATGGCCAAAGGAAACCATGCCGCCAAGCCCAAGCGCGATATTCAGCCCGACCCCGGCCAGCGCCAATATCGCCAGCTTCGTCGCCAGCGTGACGACGAAAGGCGCGCCGGCGATCTCGGCGAGGATCGCCGCGCCGGCCAGCCCGAGGATCAGCGCCGCGTTCAGCGCCCGCTCGGGGATCATGCCCGCGCTCCGAAAAGGCCGGTCGGGCGAAAGATCAGCACCAGCGCCATCAGGATATAGATCAGCATCGAGGCGAGCGAAGCCCCGACCGCGCTGGCGTCCGAGGGCTCCATCACCGCGCCGAAGGCGACCGGCAGCAGGAACCGGCCGAGCGTGTCCGTCACCCCGACCAGCAGCGCCCCGATCAGCGCCCCCCTTATCGAGCCGACGCCGCCGATCACGATCACCACGAAGGCGAGGATCAGCACCGGCTCTCCCATACCCACCTGCACCGACTGGATCGCGCCGACCATCGCCCCGGCGAAACCGGCGAGCGCGGCGCCAAGCGCAAAGACCAGCGTGTTCAGCCGCCCGATATCGACGCCAAGCGCGGCGATCATCTCCCGGTCGCTCTCGCCGGCGCGAATCCGCAGGCCGAGCCGCGTGCGCCCGATCAGCAGGAAGAGAAGCAGCGCCACGGCCAGCCCGACAGCGATGATCGCCAGACGGTAAAGCGGGTATTCCAGCCCGCCGGGCAGCGCGACCGCCCCCGACAGAAGCGCCGGCGCGTCGAGATACAGGGGATAGGAGCCGAAGACCCAGCGCGCGCCCTCGGAAAAGATCAGGATCAGGGCGAAGGTCGCCAGCACCTGATCCAGATGATCGCGCCCGTAAAGCCGGCGGATCACCGCGACCTCCACGATCGCCCCGGCCGCCGCCGCCGCCGCGATGCTGGCGGCAAGGCCGAGCCAGAAGGAGCCGCTGGCCGCCGCGACCCAGGCGCAGGCGAAGGCGCCGACCATGTAGAGCGCGCCATGGGCGAGATTGATCAGCCCCATCACCCCGAAGACGAGCGTGAGCCCGGCGGCCATGAGAAACAGCATGACGCCGAATTGCAGGCCGTTGAGGACCTGTTCGATGAGAAGCATCAGGGACATCGGATCGCTTGCGTCAGGAGGGCTGGCGCTTTGGTCCGGCGGGGGCGCGGATCAGATCCGGCCCCCGCCGCGTCTTCTCACATCTCACATTCTTCGACATAGGCGGAGGATCTGTCCTCCAGCGCCACGCCAACGATCCTGTTGGTCAGCACGTCGCCTTCCCTCACCACCTCGCGGACATAGATGTCCTGGATCGGGTGCTGGTTGGCGGCGAAGGCGAAATCGCCCCTGACCGAGTCGAAATCCGCCGCGCGGAGCGCCTCGCGGAACGCGTCGGCGTCCTTCACATCCGCCTTGGCGGCGGCGGAGAGGATCAGGTTCGCGGCGTCATAGCTCTGCGCCGCGTAAAGCGACGGCAACCGGCCGTATTCGGCCTGGAAGGCCTCGACGAAAGCCTTGTTGGCCGGATTGTCGATATCCTTCGACCATTCCGAGGTGTTCTTCACCCCGAGCGCCGCATCCCCCGCCGCGGCCAGAATGTCCTGCGAGAAGGAGAAGGCCGGGCCGATCAGCGGCAGATCCAGCCCCGACTGGGCGT
>JBKECG010000319.1:0-3350 GCA_047974395.1 Pikeienuella sp.
GCGCCCAGACCTGCCTCGTCAGTCTGCGCGGGCCGATCAACGACGCCCCGGCGCCGGCGCCCTTTGATCCGCCGGCCTTCGCCGCGAGGCGTTGAGCGGCGGCGAAAGGGGTGATCTGAACGCATGACGCGCCCGGAGCGCCCTGCGGCTGTTCCGGGCGGCGGCCCGTCAATCGTGTTTCGAGTGAAACGCGGAGCGCGCCGCGGCGCGGAAAAGGGGCCGGACGGGCCGGCCCCTTTCGTGATCAGCCGAGCTGCTGATCCATGGTCTTGCGGAATTTCTCCGTGATCTCGTCCACATGCGCGCGGGTCGCGATGAACATAGGCGCGATGATGCCGGTGTCGCCGGTGAACTTCACGTGGCAGCCGTTCCAGAAGAGATCCTTCTGCATCTTGGTGCCGCGCCGTCCGGGGGCGCCGTCGTCCTTCAACTCCACGCCCGACATCAGGCCGATGGTGCGGATGTCCTTGATCAGTTCGTGGTCCTTCAGGCTCATCATCGCCTCGGCGAAATAGGGCGCAAGCTCCGCCGCCTTTTCGAACAAGCCCTCGCGCTCGAAGATCTCCATCGTGGCGATGCCGGCGGCGCAGGCGGCCGGGTGGGCGGAGTAGGTGTAGCCGTGGAAGAACTCGATCGCGTTCAGCGGCGAGGCGTTGGTGATGGTCTCATAGACCTTGTCCTGCGCCGCGACCGCGCCCATCGGGATGCAGCCATTGGTCAGGGCCTTGGCCATGGTGCAGATATCCGGCGTCACGCCGAAATACTGCGAGGCGAAGGGCGCGCCGAGGCGGCCGAAGCCGGTGATGACCTCGTCGAAGACCAGGAGGATGCCGTGCTGGTCGCAGATCTCGCGCAACCGCTCCAGATAGCCCTTGGGCGGGACCAGCGTGCCGGTGGAGCCGGCGACCGGCTCGACGAAGACCGCGGCGATGGTGCCGCCGCCATAGGTCTCGCAATGGCGCTGGAGGTCGTTCGCCAGCTCCACGCCGTCATGCTGGGGCAGGCCGTCATGGAACAGGTCCTTGCCGGTCCAGGTGTGGCGGATGGTGACGATGTTCGGCATCACCACCGGGAAGGTCTCCCGGTTCTTGACCATGCCGGCGAGGCTGACGCCGCCCATGTTCACGCCGTGATAGGCCCGCTCGCGGCTGACGAAGCGCAGCCGCTGGCCGTCGCCATTGGCGCGGTGATAGGCCATGACCATCTTCAGCGCGGTGTCGACCGACTCGGAGCCGGAGTTGACGAAGAAGACGTGGTTCATCCCATCCGGCAGCAGCGACGTCACCCGCTTCGCCAGTTCGAAGGAGCCGGGATGGCCGAGCTGGAAATGCGGCGTGTAGCTGTTGGTGGTCATCTGGTCGAAGACCGCCTGCGCGATTTCCTTGCGCCCATGGCCGGCCGGGCAGCAGAACAGGGCGGAGGAGCCGTCGATCAGCTTGCCGCCCTTGTGGTCCCAGCAATAGACGCCCTCGGACTGCACCACGAGGCGCGGGTTCTCCTTGAAGTCGCGATTGCCGGTGAAGGGCAGCCAATGCTCTTCAAGGCTGTTCGGGCGGGCGGGCAGGCCATTGGGCAGATCATGCATCGGAAGCCTCCGGATTTCAGGTGATCGGGCTAGAGTAGCGCCGCAGAATGGGGGTAAGATAGCGCCAGTTCCACGCAATTCGGGTGAGCCAGTGCGCGAATTCCTGTTCCCCATCGAACGCAATGACGGCGAGAGCCTTCAGGCGCAGATCCGCGCCGCGCTGGAGCGGGCCGTGGCTTCGGGCCGTTTCGCGCCGGGGGAGCCGGCGCCCTCGACGCGAAGGCTGGCGACGGCGCTCGGGGTCTCGCGCAATACTGTTTCGCTGGCTTTCCAGGCGCTAGTGGATCAGGGCGTTCTGGAGGCGAGAGAGCGGAGCGGCTATTACATCGCCCGCCATGGCGCCGAAGCGGCGCCCGTCGCCGCGCCCGACCTGCCGCAGATCGGCTGGAAGGAGCGCATGGCCGGGCCGAGCCTGCATTTCGAGTCCGTTCACCGCCCCCTGACCTGGCGCGAGGCGCCTTTTCCCTTCATCTACGGTCAGTTCGACCCCGATCTTTTCCCGATAGCCGAATGGCGGGACGCGACCCGCCGCGCCATGGGAAGGCGCTGGCTGGAGGACTGGACCGGGGATCGCTACGCCGAGGACGACCCGATGCTGATCGAGGAGATCCGCCGGCGCATCCTGCCGCGCCGGGGCGTCGCCGCGGAGCCGGACGAGATCCTGATCACGCTCGGCGCCCAGAACGCGATCTATATCGCGGCGATGCTGCTGCTGCCCGAAGGCGCGACGGCGGCGATGGAGGATCCGGGCTATCCCGACGCGCGGGCGATCTTTCAGGCGCGGGCGGGGCGGCTGGTGCTGCAACCGGTCGATGGCGACGGCATGCTGGTCGATGAGCGGCTTCGGGGCGCGAAGCTGATCTATGTGACGCCGAGCCACCAGCATCCATCGCTGGTGGCGATGAGCCTGGAGCGCCGCCGCGCGCTGCTGGATCTGGCCGAGGATGAGGACGCGGTGATCCTGGAGGATGATTACGAGCCCGAAACCATCGCCATGGGGCCGCAACGCCCGGCGCTGCGTTCTTTCGACCGGCGGGGGCGGGTGCTTTACGCCGGGTCGCTCTCCAAGAGCATGATGCCGGGGCTGCGGCTCGGCTTTCTGGTCGGCGGCAAGGAGTTCATCGCCGAGGCGCGCGCGCTTCGCCGGCTGATCTTCCGTCATCCGCCGGGGATGAACCAGCGCGTCGCCGCGCTGTTCATGGCGGCGCGCCATCACGACATGCTGCTGGGCCGCATCCGCCGGGCGCTGCATGCGCGGCGCGGCGCGGCGATGGCGGCGCTGGCCGAGCATGCGCCGGGATGGCGGTTTTCGGGCGCCGAAGGGGGCGGGGGGCTCTGGGTCGAGGCGCAGGAGGGAACCGATGCGCGCCGGCTCGCCGCAGCCGCGCTGAAGGCGGGCGTGGTGATCGAACCCGGCGATGTTTTCTTCGGCGCCGCCAAGCAGAAACGCTTCTTTCGAATGGGGTTCTCGGTGATACCTGAGAACAAGATCGAAGAAGGCGTCATCCGGCTCGCGCGCGCGGCGGGATAGGGGGCGCCGGATTTCAGTGCAGGTAAGTTTCGTCCAGCGCGTAGCCTGCGGCGCGGACGGTGCGGATCGGGTCCGCGTCGCCGCGCCGGTTCAGCGCCTTGCGGAGCCGGCCGACATGCACATCGACGGTGCGGGCCTCGACATAGACGTCGCGGCCCCAGACCATGTCCAGCAATTGCTCGCGGCTGAAGACCCGGCCGGGGCGGCGGATCAGGCTCTCCAGCAGACGAAACT
>JBKECG010000341.1:0-5480 GCA_047974395.1 Pikeienuella sp.
GGTCAACCGCACCTGGGACAGCCGCTGGTTCGCCAACACCCGCGAATACGGCCCGCTTCTGCATGAGGATCTGAAGATCCGCGCCTATATCCGCAAGCGTTGCGCCGCGGCCGGGATCTCCCGCGTCGTGATCGAGCGCCCGCACCGCAAGTGCCGGGTGACGATCCACACCGCGCGCCCGGGCGTGATCATCGGCAAGAAGGGCGCCGATATCGAGGAGCTGCGCAAGGATGTTGCGAAGCTCACGAAATCGGAGCTGCATCTCAACATCGTCGAGATCCGCAAGCCCGAGGTCGACGCCCAGCTCCTGGCCGAGAACGTGGCCCAGCAGCTTGAGCGCCGCGTCGCCTTCCGCCGCGCGATGAAGCGCGCGGTGCAGAACGCGATGCGCATGGGCGCCCAGGGCATCCGGATGAATCTCGCCGGCCGTCTCGGCGGCGCCGAGATCGCCCGGACCGAATGGTATCGCGAGGGCCGCGTGCCGCTCCACACCCTGCGCGCCGATATCGACTACGCGCAGGCCGAAGCCAAGACCGCTTACGGCATCTGCGGCGTCAAGGTCTGGATCTTCAAGGGCGAAGTCCTTGAGCATGATCCGCAGGCCCATGACCGCCGTCAGGCCGAAAGCCAGGAGGGCGGCTCGCGCCCCGGGCGCTGAGCCGGCCCGCTGAGAGGATAGAGAGATGCTGTCACCGAAACGGACGAAATTCCGCAAACAGCACAAGGGCCGCATTCATGGCGAGGCCAAGGGCGGGTTCGATCTGAACTTCGGCCATTACGGTCTGAAAGCCGTGGAGCCCGAGCGCATCACCGCCCGCCAGATCGAGGCCGCGCGCCGCGCCCTGACCCGCCACATGAAGCGTCAGGGCCGCGTCTGGATCCGCATCTTCCCGGATGTGCCGGTCACGCAGAAGCCGACCGAGGTCCGCATGGGCAAGGGCAAGGGTTCGGTCGAGTACTGGGCCGCGAAGGTCAAGCCCGGCCGGATCATGTTCGAGATCGACGGCGTCGCCGAGCCGATCGCGAAGGAGGCCCTGCGCCTCGCCGCGATGAAGCTGCCGGTGAAGTGCCGGTTCGTGACCCGCGAGGACTGGTAAGGCCGCGGGCCTCCGGCCCGATCGGAATCAGAAGGCCCCGCCGGGAACCGGCGGGGCCTTTCGCTTTCGGGGCGGCCTGCGTCAACGCGGGCGCAGGCGGGCGGGGGCGGGACGTGCTATCCATGGCCTCAATCGAAGCCGAAAGCGCCGCCATGGACCAGCCGATCATCCTCACCCTGCATCTTTTCGCCGCCATCATGTTCGGCGGGACGGTGTTTTTCGAGGTGATCATCCTCGAAGGCATCCGCAGGCATGTCGGGCGCGACCAGATGCGTGTGGTGGAGCGCGCCATCGGCCGGCGGGCGCGGCGGGTGATGCCCTTCGTGATTCTCGTGCTCTATTCGGCGGGCTTCGCCATGGCCTGGGAATATCGCGACGCGCTGAAGCACCCGTTCGAAAGCAGTTTCGCCACGCTGCTCATGATCAAGATCATCCTCGCGCTGAGCGTGTTGACGCATTTCGTCACCGCGGTGACGCTGGGCGCGCGCGGAAAGCTCACCTCACGCCAGTTCAGGCTGATCCATCTCAGCGTTTTCTGCCATGTGGCGCTGATCGTCTTTCTGGCGAAGGCGATGTTCTACCTCACCTGGTGAAGACGGCCCCACCAGTCGCCGAGCGCGCGTTCATTGGCGGGAACCGCCACGACGTCGGGGGCGAAACCGGCCCAGGCGCCCCTGTGCTTGTCGGAAACGGTGGTGAGAACCGGCTTGCCGGCCGCGAGCGCGGCCTCAAAGGCGGGGAAGAGCCCCGCTTTCGCCGCTTCGAGCTTGCCGAACTTGCTGAGAAGAACCAGATCGCCATCCGCGATCTGCGTCATCAGCGCCGCGCAGGCCGTCGCCATGCCGTCGCCGTCGAGATGGCACGAAGTGTCGGCGGGCGGGGTCTCCAGATAGATCGGATGGCGCGCGCCGGAGGCGATATCGCGGAGGAAGCCGGCGGCGCAGGTCCGGCCGGGAAGCTCATGCGTCTCCGCGATCAGTCCGACCACCCGCGCCCCGGCGGCGCGCCAGCGCGCGGCGACGGCGGCGAGCAGCGCCTGCGCGCCGTCTCCATCCGCGCCTTCGAGCACGGCGATGCGCCGTTGTACGGGTTCGGGGCTTGCGGCCATGATCGCCGCCGCTGGATTCGCGGGGCCGATTCTAACGATGGCGGCGCGCCGATAAAGGCGGCATAAAGCCCGGCGCGGGGCGGCGCGCCGACAGAATCCGCCCGAGGGGTTGCGCCGGCCCGGCGCGGGGCGTATAGGGCGCACCTCTAGTCATCTCCGCCGGAATCAGGGTGACCGCTACGCGGGCCTTCCGGCGATGTGGAAAGGAAGACGCGGACATGAACGCCGCAGAATTGCGCGACAAGACGCCGGACCAGCTTCGCGAGGAGCTGGCCAGCCTGAAGAAGCAGAGCTTCAACCTGCGTTTCCAGCAGGCGACCGGCCAGCTTGAGAACACCGCGGCCTTTCGCAAGGCCCGCCGCGACGCCGCGCGCGTGAAGACCATCCTGAACGAGAAGGCCGCCGCCGCGGCCGCCGGAGAATAATCCATGCCCAAGCGAATCCTCCAGGGCGCGGTGGTCAGCGACGCCAATGACAAGACCGTCACCGTGCTGGTCGAGCGCCGGATCACCCATCCGGTTCTGAAGAAGACCATCCGCCGCTCGAAGAAATACCGGGCGCATGACGCGAACAATCAGTTCAAGACCGGCGATGTCGTCCGCATCCGCGAATGCGCGCCGATCTCGAAAACCAAACGCTGGGAGGTGGTGATCGACGCCTGAGGGCGTTTGCTCACATCCCCCGGTTCATCGAAACCGCAGGGCGCCAGCGTCTCTGCAGGTCGGGAGTAACCAGCATGATCCAGATGCAGACAAATCTGGCGGTGGCCGACAATTCGGGCGCGCGCCGGGTCCAGTGCATCAAGGTGCTCGGCGGCTCGAAGCGCAAATACGCTTCGGTCGGCGACATCATCGTCGTCTCCGTGAAGGAGGCGATCCCCCGCGGCCGCGTGAAGAAGGGCGAGGTCCGCAAGGCCGTCGTCGTCCGCACCGCGAAGGAAGTGCGCCGCGAGGACGGCACCGCGATCCGTTTCGACGGCAACGCCGCGGTGATCCTCAACAACAACATGGAGCCGATCGGCACCCGTATCTTCGGGCCGGTGGTGCGCGAGCTGCGCGCGAAGAACTTCATGAAGATCATCAGCCTTGCGCCGGAGGTGCTCTGATGGCCGCCAAACTGAAAAAAGGCGACAAGGTCGTCGTCCTGTCCGGCAAGGACAAGGGCAAGGAAGGCGAGATCGAGAAGGTCATGCCGAAAGAGGGCCGCGCGGTCGTCTCCGGCGTGAACATCGTCATCCGCCACACCCGTCAGAGCCAGACCAGCCAGGGCGGCCGCATTCCGAAGCCGGCCCCGATTGATCTGAGCAATCTCGCGCTGGTCGATCCGAAGGAAGGCGGCGCGACCCGCGTCGGCTTCAAGACGGTCGATGGCAAGAAAGTCCGTTTCGCCAAGAAATCGGGGGAGGTCATTGATGCTTGACGCCGCCGCATACGCCCCGCGTCTGAAGTCGTTCTATGCGGAGAAGGTCCGCGCCGCGCTCAAGGAGGAGTTCGGCTACAAGAACGACATGATGATCCCGCGTCTGGAGAAGATCGTTCTCAACATGGGCGTCGGCGAGGCCGTCGCCGATTCGAAGAAGATCAAGTCGGCCCATGACGATCTGATGCAGATCGCCGGGCAGAAGCCGGTCATCACCAAGGCGAAGAACTCGATCGCGGGCTTCAAGGTCCGCGAGGGGATGCCGCTCGGCGTGAAGGTCACGTTGCGCGGCGACCGGATGTACGAGTTCCTCGACCGTCTGATCACCGTCGCGATGCCCCGCATCCGCGACTTCCGCGGCGTGAAGGGCTCCGCCTTTGACGGGCGCGGCAATTTCGCCATGGGCATTCGCGAGCACATCGTCTTCCCCGAGATCGAATATGACAAGGTCGATCAGATCTGGGGCATGGATATCGTGATCGGAACGAACGCCCCGACGGACGCCGAAGCGCGGTCTCTGTTGAAGCATTTCAACATGCCGTTCATGAGCTGAGCGCGGAGGAAAGAGATATGGCCAAGAAAAGCATGATCGCGCGCGAAGCGAAGCGCCAGGAGCTGGTGGAGAAATTCGCCGCGAAGCGCGCGGCGCTGAAAGCCGCCGCCGCCGATGAGAGCCTCTCCATGGAGGAGCGGTTCAAGGCGCGGCTGAAACTCGCCGAGCTGCCGCGGAACTCCTCCGCGACCCGGCTCCACAATCGCTGCCAAGTGTCCGGCCGGCCCAAGGCCTATTACCGGAAACTGCAGATGTCCCGTATCGCGCTCCGCGATCTGGCCTCTTTCGGCCAGGTTCCGGGCATGGTGAAATCGAGCTGGTGAGGGAAGAGATATGAACGATCCTCTCGGCGATATGCTCACCCGCATCCGCAACTCGCTGATGCGCAGCAAATCCACCGTCCGGACGCCGGCTTCGAAGCTGCGCGGCTGGGTTCTCGACGTGCTGGTCGACGAAGGCTACATCCGCTCCTACGAGCGGGTCGAGGAAGCCCAGGGCAAGCCCGAATTCGTGATCAGCCTGAAATATTTCGACGGCGCGCCCGCGATCCGCGAGTTGAAGCGCGTGTCGAAGCCGGGCCGCCGCGTCTATTCCGGCGTCGAGGAGATCCCGGAGGTCCGCCAGGGCCTCGGCGTCTCCATCGTCTCGACGCCGCATGGCGTCATGTCGGATGCGCGCGCGCGCGCCGCCAATGTCGGCGGCGAAGTGCTCTGCACCGTGTTCTGAGGAGGGCGAGATGTCACGTATCGGCAAGAAGCCCGTGGAGATGCCCGGCGGCGTCTCCGCCTCTCTCTCGGGCCAGACCATCGAGGTGAAGGGGCCGAAAGGCGTCCGCAGCTTCACCGCCACCGATGATGTGGATCTCGTGATCGACGGCGACGTCGTCACGGTGAAGCCGCGCGGCCAGTCCAAGCGCGCCCGCCAGCAATGGGGCATGACCCGGACCCAGGTGCAGAACCTGGTCACCGGCGTCACCGAAGGCTTCCGCAAGGATCTGGAGATCCAGGGCGTCGGCTATCGCGCGCAGGCCCAGGGCAAGACCCTGAAGCTGGCGCTCGGCTACAGCCATGACGTCGATTTCCAGGTGCCCGAGGGCGTCGAGATCAAGACCCCGAAGCCGACCGAGATCGAGATCACCGGCATCGACCAGCAACTGGTCGGCGAGGTCGCGTCGAAGATCCGCAAGTGGCGCCGCCCCGAGCCCTACAAGGGCAAGGGCATCCGCTACAAGGGCGAGTTCGTCTTCCGCAAGGAAGGCAAGAAGAAGTAAGGACCGGCAAGATGGCGAACAACAAGCGTGCCT
>JBKECG010000347.1:0-1811 GCA_047974395.1 Pikeienuella sp.
GCGCCCACATCGTCGTCCGGCCGTCGGCGCGCGGCACCGCGGTGTCCGCGTCGGTGGCGAGTTCGGACCAGTCGACGCCGTACACGATCCGCTGATCGAGCCGCTCCGAGATCGTGCCCGCCTGCTCCTCGGGTAGTGGACGTTGCGGAAGATCATTCGGCCGGGGCAACGATTCGGGTAGCGACTCGAACTGCCCGCGAGCGTCGCTCGGCCGATCGCCGAGCGCGGCGTTGACCGCGCTCTCGATCAGATCGGCGGTCTCGCCCATGTCGAAACTGTAACGCAGCGCCATGGCGAAGGAGAGGATGCAGGCGATCGGGTTGGCGACGCCCTTGCCGGCGATATCGGGCGCCGAACCGTGCACCGGTTCATTGAGCGCCTTCGGCCGCCCGTTCGCCATCGGCAGGCCGAGCGAGGCCGAGGGCAGCATGCCCAAGGAGCCGGTCAGCATCGCCGCCAGATCGGAGAGAAGATCGCCGAAGAGATTGTCGGTGACGATCACGTCGAACTGTTTCGGCCAGCGGACGAGCTGCATCGCCCCGGCGTCGGCATACATGTGGCTGGTCTCGATCTCCGGATATTCGGCGTCGGCGATCTTCTGGACCTCCTCGCGCCAGAGCACGCCGGATTCCATCACATTGGCCTTCTCCATCGAGCAGAGCTTGCCACCCCGCTTTTTCGCCAGCTCCAGCGCCGCGCGGGCGACGCGCTGGATCTCGGAAGTGGTGTAACGCTGGGTGTTGATGCCGACGCGCTCATTGCCTTCCTGGAAGATGCCGCGCGGCTCGCCGAAATAGACGCCGGAGGTCAACTCGCGGATGATCATGATGTCGAGCCCGGAGACGACTTCGGGCTTCAGCGAGGAGGCCTCGGCAAGCGCGTCGAAACATTGCGCCGGGCGGAGATTGGCGAAAAGGTCCATCTCTTTCCGGAGCCGCAGCAGCCCACGCTCCGGCTTCACCGAAAAGTCGAGCGCATCGTATTTCGGCCCGCCGACAGCGCCGAGCAGCACCGCGTCCACCTCCTGCGCCCTGGCCATCGTGTCATCGTGGAGGGGCGTGCCGTGCTTGTCATAGGCGCAGCCGCCGACCAGATCCTCGGAGACCTCGAAGCTGATCCCCTTGTTCTTCTCCAGCCAGTCGATGACCCGGCGGACCTCCGTCATCACTTCGGGGCCGATCCCGTCGCCGGGGAGGATGAGAAGGGAGGGCTTGGGCATCATGCGTTTCCTCTGATCTGGATCGAAGATCGCGTAGCCCCCCCGCCGGTTGGCGTCAAGGCGGGGGCGAACGCCACGATCTGGCGGGGAGGATCATGTCGGCTCTCGGTCTATGGTTCAGGTCAGGTTTCAGGCGGGGTGTGGCGAATGTCGGGTTGGAGCCCATTGAGCGGACTTTGGGCGCCTTCTCCGGCCCGGAACAAGGGCGTAAGCCCGCCGGGCCGCGCCCTCCCTCCTCCATGGGAGGGCGCACTGGCGATGTCTTGCACAGCACGGAGGTCGTCCGGGGCTTCGGGGATAAAGCCATGCAGCGGAAGCGACGGTTGCGCCCACCCGAGGGAGGGCGCGACCCTCTGCTGCGACAAACGGCGGCAAAGTCCCGCATGGCTGTCCTTGACGCCGCCAACGAATGGCTGTTCGCGGATCATGCCGCCGGCCGATCGTCGTCATTCCGCGGCGGGGGAGAAAGCGCCGGAAACCGGGCGTCCGGCCCGCGGCCCGCTCAGGCCGAGAGCCCGCCGCGCGCCGTCGGCACGTCCAGCGCGGCGAAGCCGAAATGGCGGAGCCAGCGCAGGTCGCTGTCGAAGAAGGC
>JBKECG010000361.1:0-3042 GCA_047974395.1 Pikeienuella sp.
TTCTACCGATTCAACAGGCGAAGTCAATCCGGGAAACGCCGGAAAACATGTTTGATTTCAAGAGATTGAAAATATGGTATCTGAATACCCCAATATTTACCCCCTCGCCGGCGGGATCGCATAGGTCAGCGTCGCATGGGCGACGGGCCGCGCGTCGCCCTCGGACCAGACCATGGCGTCGCCGGTGGCGAGGAGCTTGCCGAGCTTGAGTATCCGCGCCTCGCAGATCAGCGGCGCGTCCGCGGGCTTGTTCAGGAAGTTGATCGTGGCGTTGGTCGTCACCGTCAGCGCCTGCCGGCCGATCATCGCCAGCAGCGCGACATAGAAGCCGCAATCGACCGCCTCGAACATCGCCGGGCCGGAAACGGTGCCGCCCGGGCGAATATCGGCCGGGCCGGTGCGACGGCGTATCCTCACCCGCATCGGCGCAAGTTCGATCATCTCGAACCGGCCGTCGACGGCGGGGAACACCTCCTCCAGAAAGGCCATGACCTCTTTGGGGCTCAGGAGCAGCGGGCGCCGGCTCATTCCTCATCTCCCTCCGGCGTCATCAACTCGATCTCCTCGCCGCGCTCAATGGCGGTGTAGAAGCAGCTTCGCCGATTGGTGTGGCATGCGGGGCCCGTCTGTTCGACCAGAAGCAGCAGGCAGTCGCGGTCGCAATCGACGCGAAGGCCCGTCACCCGCTGGACATGGCCGGACGTGTCGCCCTTGCGCCAGAGCGCCCCGCGCGAGCGCGACCAATAGGTCGCCCTGCCCGTCGCCAGGGTTTCGGCCAGCGATTCCCGGTTCATCCAGGCCATCATCAGCACCTCGCCGCTAGCCGCATCCTGCGCGATGGCCGGAATCAGGCCCCGCGCGTCATAGGTCAGGCTCTCGGGGTCAAACGGCGTCGGCATCGGCTCTGCTCCCTTCCGGCCCTTTCATGCGGGTCCGCGCCGCGCTATCTAAGCGATAAGGCCGGAGACTGAAATGCCCGATAATGACCTGATCCAGCTCTATTCGAAGCGCATCCTCGCGCTCGCCGCCGGGATTCCGCTGACGAAGCCGCTGGAGGGGCCGGCGGATGGCGCGGCGAAAAAACGCTCGCCGCTTTGCGGCTCCACGGTTTCGGTCGCGCTGCGGCTGGCTGATGACGGCCGGATCGGCGATTTCGCCCAGGATGTGAAGGCCTGCGCGCTCGGCCAGGCCTCGGCCGCGATTCTGGGCGGCGTCGTGATCGGGCGCAGCCGCGAGGAGATCGCCGCCGGGCGCGACGCGCTTCGCGCCATGCTGAAAGAGGGCGCCGCCCCCCCCTCCCCGCCTTTCGACGGGCTTGAGGTGCTGGAGCCGGCGAAGGATTACAAGAACCGCCACGCCTCGATCCTGCTGAGCTGGGACGCGACGCTGGCGGCGATGGACGAGGCCGCCGCGCGCCGCGCGGGCTGATCGCTTACCCCGCTGACGCCAGAAGCTGCGCATTGCCGCCCGCCGCGGTTGTGTCGATGGAGATCGACCGCTCGGCGGCGAAACGTTCGGGCGCGATCTCCTCGGCGATCAGGCGCAGGATCGGCCCTTCGCGCGCGGCCTGCGCGGCGCGGGCCATGGCGACCAGCGCCGGGTCAGAGAGAGCCAGCGCCTCGAACGGGGCTTCGGTCAGGAAAGCGGCGTCAGGCAGGCCGTCAAGCGCGAAGAGCGGCAGGCGCGGGTCGGCGGATTGTCCGCCAGCGCGGCGGGGAAGACAAGCGAGGGGCGCTCAGCAATAGCGTTCCGGCCCCACCCATTGCGCGGCGGAGTAACGGTCGCCATGCGCCCAGCCGACCGGAAGCGCGGCCTCGATCCGGGCGAGATCGGCGGGAGAGAGCAAAAGCGCGGCGCCCTGCGCGGCCTCGCGCAGATGTTCGACCGAGCGGGTGCCGGGGATCGGGATCACATGCTCGCCCCGGCTCAGCAGCCAGGCGATGGCCAGCGTGGCGGCGGGAACGCCCATCCCGGCGGCCAGCGCGCGGAAGGGCGCGCTCAGGCGCAGATTGGCGGAAAGATTGGGCTCCTGAAAGCGCGGATTGCCTTTCATGAATCCTATCTCTCCGACCCTGCCCGCATCGTGCGGCCGGTCGGTCAGCAGCGCGCGCCCCAGCGGCGAGAACGCCACCAGCGCGACGCCCAGTTCGGCGCAGGCCTGCACAAGGCCCAGATCGGGAAAGCGCGTCGCCAGCGAATATTCGGACTGCACCGCCGCCACCGGCTGGACCGCATGGGCGCGGCGGAGCGACGAGGGCGCGATTTCGGAAAAGCCGACCGATTTCGCCTTGCCGGCGCGAACGATGGCGGAAAGGGTCTCCGCCACTTCCTCTATCGGCGTCGCGGCGTCGCGGCGATGGACGTAGAAAAGATCAACCGCCTCGACCCCGAGCCGGGTCAGGCTCCGGTCAAGCTCCGCCTCCAGATGCGCGCGGCTGTTGTCGAAACGCCGTTCGCCCTCGGGCGTGCGGGTGATCCCGGCCTTGGTGGCGATGGCGAACGGGTTTTCACCCCGCGATTTCAGCCACTCGCCGATCCATTGCTCCGACCGGCCCATGCCATAGACATTGGAGGTGTCGATATGGTCGATCCTCAGCTCCCGGCAGGCGTCGAGCACCTGAAAGGAGCCCTCCTTCGTCGCCTCGCCATAGAAATCGGAAAAGGACATGGCCCCGTAGCCGACGGCGCCGACCATGGGGCCGCCCGTCCCGAGCGCGCGTTTTCGCATCGCCCCGACCTATTTCGGCGCCATGCGGATCGCGCCGTCGAGGCGCACGGTCTCGCCGTTCAGCATCGGGTTCTCGATCATGTGCCGCGCCAGCGCCGCATATTCCGCCGGGTCGCCCAACCGGGCCGGGAACGGGACCTGCGCGCCAAGGCTCTTCTGCGCCTCCTCCGGCAGGCCCTTCAGCATCGGCGTGAGAAACAGCCCCGGCGCGATGGTCAGCACACGAACGCCCGAGCGCGACAGATCGCGCGCCATCGGCAGGGTCAGCCCGGCGACCCCGGCCTTGGAGGCGGCGTAGGCCGCCTGCCCGATCT
>JBKECG010000396.1:0-2953 GCA_047974395.1 Pikeienuella sp.
GGCGGGCGAGCGGGCGCGGCTCGCCGACCGCGAGACGCGTCTGACGCGCGCGCCCGATCTGTTGGCGCGGCGGGGGGAGGAAGCGCGCCTCCGCCTCGCCGATCTCTCCGAACGTCTCGCGCGGAGCGGCGCCGCCAGCCTTCGCGACCCGCGCCGGCGGCTGGAGGAGACGTGGCGGCTGCTGGCCGGCCTCGGCCCGCAGGCGGTGCTCGCCCGCGGCTACGCCATCGTCCGCGGCCCGGGCGGCGTCGTGACCTCGGCGAAAGGGGTCGGCGCCGGCGACGCGCTCAGGATTGAGTTCGCCGATGGCGAGGCGGCGGCGGTCGGCGCCGGCAAGCCGGCGAAACCGGCGAAGCCGCCGCCGCGTGCGAAAGGCGGGCAGGGGCTTCTGGATCTCTGACGCGGGCGTGCGATGATGAAGGGGCGCTTCCGCCCTTGCCCCTTGTTGCGACGAGGGGAGCGATTGTTTACGGGTGAAAACCGGAAATGCGATTGATCCGAGGTAGCTTAGCAGCAAAGCGCCGGGCTCAGGACCCGGAGAGCGCGGGTGCGAATCCCGCCCTCGGACCTTCCTGAGGAACAGATGCCCGAGCAGCCCGGCCAGAAATACGCTTTCGCAAATCTCATGCGGGCGCTCGCCGCCGGGGGCGGGAAGAAGATCCGGCAATGGGGCGATGTGCTCGCCGCCATGCGGGTCGGCGATCTGACCGTCGGCAGCCGCACGCCCGTCGCGGGCATGCCGGAATGGGCGACGCCGGATGTCGTGCGCGGCGGTTTCGCGACAACCACCTTCGCCGCCGGCGGCAAGCTGCGCCCGCATGAGCTTCGTCTGGCCAGGGATCTGTCGCTGCCCGATCTCGGCGCGCTGCGCGCAGGGGATGTCTCGCGCATAAGGCTCGCGCTCAACAACTGGCATCTCAGCGACGAGGGGCTGAGCCGGCTCCGCGAGCAGGCGGAGACCGGCGCCTTCGCCGCCCGGACCCCCGAGGAGACCGCGCTGCTGGTCGTCGCGCTTCTGCTGGAGAGCGCGCCCGACGCGGCCGAGGCGATCCTGACCGAAATCACCCCCTTTTTCGACCGGCTGAGCTTCTACCCCATCCCCGCCGAAAGCGCGGCGGGCGAGGGCGTTTTCGTGCGGAGCGTCGCGCAGATCCGCAAGCGGCTGGCGAGCAAGAAGCCGAGGGCGGAGATCGTCCTTCAGCATCACAGCCTGTCGCGCTGGATCCCGCTCAACGACCGCCTGATCGACATTCTGTCAGAACGCGGGCGCCCGGGATGGGATCTTCGCGCCGCGAAATGGCTGAAGGATTTCGAGAATGCGAAGAGCCTGCCCATGTCGCGGCGCTGGCGCAGAACCGACAGCCCGTTCCAGCGTTGCCGGTGGGCGCTGGTCGATCTGCATGGCGGCAAGTCTCTTTCGCCGGGAAAGCGCGCCGATATCGACGCGATCATCGCGCGTCACCGGGCGAAATATGGCGACGTGGAAACGCGCGCGCGCCATCGCAAGATTCAGGCCGGGCAGGATGTCAGGCTCTGGCATGACGCGGTGGCGAAGGTCGTCTCGGCGCGGTTGAAACCATTGCCGCCCGAAATCGGGATAACCGCCCCGGCGGTCTTCTCGGGTCCGATCACGCCGGACGAGGCGATCGAGGGCGCGCCGGCGGCGGCGGCGCTGCCGAAATCAATCGTGCGGCTTGTCGACATGGCCCGCATGGCGCCCGTAGCCGAACTGATCGAAGAGAGGCTGATCGGCGCGCCTGAGGTTCTGGCCGAGGCGCTGCCGCAACTGACGGCGCTGATCTACGCCCGGGGCCTGCCGAATGAGGCCGAGGCCAGGGTTTGCGCCAGCCTCTACCGGGCGTTCCGCCAGCGCCGATCGCTCCTGCTTCTCAATCTGGAATCCCAGATCCGGTTGGAGGAACTGCCCTGGGCCGCCGCGCTTCTGGAGCGGCGCAAGGGCGGCGAGGACGCGCAAGCCGTCATTCGCGAAACGCTGACCGAACTCGTGCGCCTGTCGCTGACGCATTTCCCGCATGTAATCTTTCCCAATCCGCTGATTCGGGAAATGTCCGCTCTTGGCGAGGCCGCCGGTCTGCGGATTCCCTTCACCGGCGAAATCGCCGCCGATATTTTCATGGGCGTATTTTCCCAACCGTTCGAAAAAGCGGCCGAGATCAGCCTGAGATATTACGCGGGCAAGCTTTACGCCCGATACTACAACCTGCCCGATTGCGATCCGCCGGCGACAGGCCGGTCCATGGATCTTTCCGGGATCTGCGCGAAACGCGCGGGCGTCGGGTCGGCGCGTAACTGGTCCGTCGCGGCCAACGGGATGATCATCGAGCAGCAACAGATCATCACATCGCATAATCTGGCGCAGCTTTTCACCGCGCTCGATCTTGGCGATCTCGATCATGCGCGCATGGCGACGGATTGCTTCGGCTGGATCAGCAGGAGGCAGCAGGTCCCGTCGCCGGACTGGCGGGCGAATTTGCAGATGACCAAGAACACCGCCTTTGCATGGCGGCAGATGATCGCCTTCATGTCCGAGCTGGAGGAGCGTGCGCAACTGGCGGTCTTCGATGAGATCAGAGAGATCGCCGCCGCCCAGTCGCCCGAATACCGGCGGCGCATCGCCCCGGCGATCAAGGGGCTTGGACGCGCCCTCGCCGGTGAAAGGCCTGTCGATTCAAGCCAGGTGTTTCTGGGCTGGGCGCAGGGGCGTCATCCCTTCGCGCCGGCCATCCCGGAAAAGCAAACCCCGGCGCGATAACGCCGGGGGTCGCTCAAATCCCGGAAATGCGCCGGTCAGATGCCGGCCGGGGCCGGTTTCGACGCGGAGGAGGAGGCGTCGGCGCCGTTTTTCAGCGGGTCTTCGGCGCGCTGCACCGAACCCTCGAAATGGGCGCCGCTCTCGATGGCGATGGTCTTGTGGATGATGTCGCCCTCGACC
>JBKECG010000417.1:0-22811 GCA_047974395.1 Pikeienuella sp.
TCCCGCCGGCCGAGGCCGAAGCGATCACGAGCCGCGCGCTGGAGGCCGTGGGCCTCGCCAACCGGACCGCGGAGCGGGTGCGCGCCCTTTCCGGCGGCCAGCAGCGGCGCGCCCATCTGGCCCGCGCGCTGGCGCAGCTGGAGGCCGGGCGCAGCCGGGGCGAGGGCTTCGCGCTCTTGCTGGACGAGCCGACCGCGGGGCTGGATTTCGCGCATCAGATCGGGGCCATGCGCGCCGCCCGCGCCGCCGCCGATCAGGGCGCGGCGGTTCTGGTCGCGCTGCATGATCTTTCTCTCGCCGCCGCTTTCGCCGACCGGATCGCGCTGATGCGCGCGGGCCGGGTTCTGGCGGATGGCGCGCCCGCCGCCGCGCTTTCGGAAACGCTGCTGAGCGATGTCTACGAGACGCCGATGCGGCTTTTCCACAGCCCGGACGGCGCGCTCTGCGCAGCGCCCGCCTATCCGGCCATTCCGCCCATCCCCGGCGAAGCCGCAGAAGGAGCCAGCCGATGTATCTCGCCATGAACCGCTTCCGCATCCTGCGCGGCAAGGAAGAGGAATTCGAGGAGGTCTGGCGCAATCGCGACCGGCGGTTGAGCGAAGTGCCCGGCTTCGTCGATTTCCACCTGCTGCGCGGGCCGGAATCCGAGGGGACCACGCTCTACGCCTCGCACACGATCTGGGAGAGCGAGGCGGATTTCGCGAACTGGACCAGATCCGAACATTTCCGCGCCGCGCACAAGGGCGCCGGCGCGCGCGGCAAGCTCTATGAAGGGCATCCGCAATTTGAAGGCTTCACCTCTGTCGAAGGCGCATGACACATGGACGAACTTGTCGATTTTCTGATCCTCGGCGGCCCCGCGATCTGGGCCATCGCCGCGCTTTCGGTCGCCACCGTGGCGCTGATCCTCTGGAAGATCTGGCGGCTGGCGCTTATCGGCGCCTGGTCGAAGAACCGGGCGCGCGAGGCCGTCACCGCGCTGACCACCGGCGATGCCGAGCGCGCGCTCAGCATCGTCGACGGGCGGCGGGGCGTACGCTCGCGCGTGGTCTCGGCGGCGCTGCGCGCGCTGCCCGCCCTGGCCGAACCCGCCGCGCGCGAGGAGACCGCCCGCGTCGCCAAGGCGGAGCTGGCCGACGCCCGCAGCGGGCTTCGCGGGCTGGAGCTGATCTCCACCGTCGCGCCGCTTCTCGGGCTGCTCGGCACCGTGCTCGGCATGATCACCGCCTTCCAGACCCTGCAGGAGGCCGGCGCCCGCGCCGACCCCTCCACGCTCGCGGGCGGCATCTGGGAGGCGCTGCTGACCACCGCCGCCGGCATGGCGGTGGCGATCCCGGCCTCCGCCGCGCTGACCTGGTTCGAAAGCGTGATCGACCGGCTGCGGCTTGATCTGGAGGACGCCGCCAGCCGCATCTTCACCACGCCCGGAGCGCGGTGAAGATGGAGAAGATCAGCTTCGGCGTCCCCCCGGCCCGGCGAAAGCCGAGCCTGACGCCGATGATCGACGTGGTGTTCCTGCTGCTCGTCTTCTTCATGCTCGCCTCCCGATTCGGGCAGGATTACGCGCTGCCGCTGCCGCTGGCCGGCTCCGGCGAGGGCTGGAGCGGGCCGCCGCGGCTGG
The DNA here is from genome assembly GCA_047974395.1 of Pikeienuella sp. GTDB lineage: Bacteria > Pseudomonadota > Alphaproteobacteria > Rhodobacterales > Rhodobacteraceae > Pikeienuella. The sequence continues at coordinate 1,622 of JBKECG010000417.1, forward strand.
TCGATATCGCGCCGGAAACCGTGGCGCTGAACGGACAGAACGTCGCCGAACCCGATCTCGCCGCCGCGCTGGCGCTGCTGATGGAGCGGCCGGAGGACACGATCATCCTGCGCGGACAGGAAGGCGCGGATCTCCAGCGGGTGATCGACGTCGCCGAGAAGCTGACCGAGGCCGGTTTCGGCGCCTTCGTGCTGGTGGAGTAGGATCATGGATTTCAGCTCCCCTTCCCGCACCACGCTCGGCGAACCTTTCGTGCCGATGATCAATGTCGTCTTCCTCTTGCTGATCTTCTTCCTGATGACGGCCCAGATCGCGCCGCCCGAACCCTTCGAGATCAAGCCGCCCGAGGCCGCCGCGACCGAAGCGCCGGGCGGACCGGCCACGCTGCATCTCTCGCCCGAGGGCGAGTTCGGCTATGGCGACTTGCGCGGCGAAGAGGCCCTGGCCGCCGTGAGAGAGGCCGCCGGCGACCAGATCTTCATGCTTCGGGCCGACGCCGGCATGGCGGCGGGGGCGCTCGCCGCCGCGCTTGGCGAACTTTCCGAAGCGGGGATCGAGAAGGTCGAGATCGTGACGGCGGCGCGATGAAACGGTTTACGGAACTCATCGTCTTCACCGCGCTCGCGATCGGGCTGCATGTCGCCATCTTTCTCGCCCGCGCGATCGAGGAAGAGGGCGGCGAGGCCGGGGGCGCGGGCGGCGACGCCGCGATCACCCTCGCCGGCGCCGATCCCGAAATCGTCGAGATGATCGAGGAATGGGAGCGCCCGCCCGCCCCGGAGACCCCGCCGCCCCCTCCGCCGCCGCCGACCGCCGCGCCGGAGACGCCGCGCGCCGGGCTGGCCATTCTTCAGGAGGAGCCGCCCGAGACGCCCCCGCCGCCGCCGCAACCCGAGCGGATCGAGCCGCCGCGCCCGCCCGAGGACATCCCCGAGCCGGAACCGGAGCCCGAGGTGACCGCCGCCCCCGAAGCGGCCCCGCCGCCGCCGACCCGGCCGCGTCGCCGTCCCCGGCCCGAGCCCGAGCCTCAACCCACGCGCCAGGCGGCCGAACCGCGTCAGGAGCCCGCGCGTCAGGCGCGGGAGGAGCCCCCCGCCGACGCGCAGGCCGGAACCGGCGAAGCCACGCAATCCTCCGTCGCCGGGGGAACCGGGGGCGGGTCCCAGTCAGGCGACGGAAACGCCGCCCAGTCGCTTGGTGACGGCGCCGCCGCAGCCTCGCTTCAGAGGCAATGGGGCGGGCAAATCCGCCAGCGGCTCGAATCGCGCAAACGCTATCCGCGCAACGGGCGCGGCGTGGGCAGAACGCAGATCACGCTGAAAGTGTCGCGCGACGGCTCATTGCTGGATGTGCGGCTCAGCGGCAGTTCCGGCAACGACGCGTTCGACCGGGCCGCGCTTCAGGTGGCCCGCGATGCCGCGCCCTTCAACGCCGCGCCGCAAGGGTTCGAGGCCGCCAGCATGAGCTTCACCGTGCCGCTGACCTTCAACCAGCGCTGAACCCGCTCTTCGCCCGGCTTCGCCGGGCGGGGAGCGTCCACAATAAAAACGCCCCGGCGCGACGGCCGGGGCGTTTTCGATTCAACCGTTCCGACGTCGTTTCAGTCGTCGCGATAGACTTTTTCACGCCGCTCATGCCGCTCCTGCGCCTCAAGGCTCAGCGTGGCGATCGGGCGGGCGTCCAGCCGTTTCAGGCTGATCGGGTTGCCGGTGTCCTCGCAATAGCCGTAGCTCCCGTCCTCGATGCGGCGGAGCGCGGAGTCGATCTTGCCGATCAGCTTGCGCTGGCGGTCGCGGGTGCGGAGCTCCAGCGCGCGGTCGGTCTCCTCCGACGCGCGGTCGGCGATATCGGGAATGTTGCGCGCATCCTCGCGCATGTCCCGGACCGTGCCGCGGCTCTCGTCGAGAATCGACTCCTTCCATTCGGTCAGCTTCTTGCGGAAGTACTCCTTCTGCCGCTCACACATGAACGGCTCATCCTCCGACGGGAAGTAGTCAGAGGACAATTCAACATGCTTGTTCATGGATCTTCGGTCCCCAACACTTACGGCGCCGCAGCGCCAGTCTGGCCTCGCGCGCGCCTTATAGGGCGGATTCGGTTGGAATGTCACCAAAAACCCTCGGCCGGGCGATTCAATTTTCCATCCGCGCCCGCAGACGTTAGAAGACCGGGCTGACATGTGAAGGGACCAGACGTGCGATTCGACGGAACAAGGGATTACGTCGCCACCGGTGATCTCACCGTGGCGGTCAACGCGGCCATCACGCTGGAGCGCCCGCTCCTGGTGAAGGGGGAACCGGGGACAGGCAAGACCGAACTCGCCCGCCAGATAGCGAAGGCGCTGGACCTGCCGCTGCTGGAATGGAACGTCAAATCGACCACCCGCGCGCAGCAGGGCCTTTACGAATATGACGCGGTCAGCCGGCTGCGCGACAGCCAGCTCGGCGACGAGCGGGTCGCGGATGTGCGCAACTATATCCGCAAGGGCAAGCTCTGGGAGGCGTTCGAGGCCGAGGGCAAGGTCGTCCTGCTGATCGACGAGATCGACAAGGCGGATATCGAGTTCCCGAACGATCTGTTGCAGGAACTCGACCGGATGGAGTTCTTCGTCTACGAGACCGGGGAAACCATCGTCGCCAGACAGCGCCCGATCGTCATCATCACCTCGAACAACGAGAAGGAGCTGCCGGACGCCTTCCTGCGCCGCTGCTTCTTCCACTATATCCGCTTCCCCGACGCCGAGGTGATGCAGGAGATCGTGGACGTCCACTTCCCCGGCGTCAAGAAAAGCCTGGTCCACGCCGCGCTGACGCAGTTCTACGAGCTGCGCGAGACGCCGGGGCTGAAGACGAAGCCCTCGACCTCGGAGGCGCTGGACTGGCTGCGCCTGCTGATGGCGGAGGATCTTTCCGCCGCCGATCTGAAGGGCGAGGCCGGCGACGCCCTGCCGCGCCTTCACGGCGCGCTGCTGAAGAACGAGCAGGACGTGCATCTTCTGGAGCGGCTCGCCTTCATGAACCGGAGACGGCAAGGCCAGTAAGCCATGCAGGCGCTGCTGGACCCGCTTCAATACGCGATCCTGCCGGTCTTCGCCTTTCCCGCGCTCGGGTTTCTCCTCGGGGCGCGCGGGCTCTTCACCCGCGCCGCCGCCGAAGGGACCAATGATTTCGTCATCGGCGTCGCCGTGCCGCTGATGCTGTTCCGGCTGATGGCGGTCGCCGATCTCGGGCGAATCGACTGGCCGGTGGTGCTGGCCTATGAGGGCAGCCTGATCGCGCTCTATGCGCTCGGCTATCTGATCTGCCGCCGCGTCTTCCGCCTCGCGCGGATGGAATCGCTGCTGGTCGCGATGACCGGCGCCTTTCCCAACCATGTCTTCTTCATCCTGCCGATCGTGGAGACGCTGTTCGGCGCGGAGGCGACGCTGCCCGTGGTGACGATGATCGTCTTCGACACGCTGATCCTCTTCGCCGGCACGATCATGTTGCTGGAGGCGATGACCGGCGGCGCCGGGCCGCTGGCGACGCTGCGCTCGATCGCGATGAACCGGGTGATTCTGGGCATGTTCGGCGGCTTCGCGGTCAATCTTTCCGGGCTCGGCCTGCATGAAGGGCTGGACCGGTTCCTCTCGCTCGCCAGCGGCGCGACGGCGCCGGCCTCTCTCTTCGCGCTCGGGGTGATCCTGTCGGGCGCCGATCTGCGGCGGATCGGCGGGCCGGCCTGGTCGGCGACGGTCATCAAGATCTTCGTCCATCCGCTGATCGCGCTGGCGCTGCTCGGCCCGGTGGTTCCGGTGTCGCCGGCATGGGCCGAAGCGGCGCCGCTGGTCTTCGCCGCGCCCAGCGGAGCGATGGCCTTCGTCCTCGGTCTGCGCTACCGCGCGCCGGTGGACAACATCGCCAAGGTTGTTATCCTTTCGACCATTCTGTCGGTCTTCACCGTCGCCCTTCTCGCCTGAGGCGCCATGCTCACCATCCGCCCGCTCGCCCCCGCCGACAACGCCGAATGGCGGCGGCTCTGGACCGGCTATCTGGAATTTTACGGAACCTCCGTCTCCGAGGAGGTTTACCAGACCTACTGGAAGCGCCTGCTCGGCGACGATCCGCAGGATTACAGCGGGCTGATCGCCGAGGCGGACGGGCGCGCCGTCGGGCTGACGCATTACCTTTTCCACCGCCATGGCTGGAAGATCGAAAATGTCTGCTATCTTCAGGATCTCTATGTCGATCCCGACACCCGCGGAACCGGGGCCGGGCGGGCGCTGATCGAGGCGGTCTACGCCGCCGCCGACAAGGCCGGCTGCCCCACGGTCTACTGGCTGACGCAGGAATTCAACAAGACCGCGCGCCTGCTCTATGACCGGATCGCGGCGGAGACGCCCTTCATCAAATATCAGCGCTGACGCGACGCCCGCCCTTGCCGGGGCGGCGCGAATGGTTCAGGGCTGCCGCCTGACAATCGCTGGAAGGATCGCGCCCCTTGCTCGCACTGATCTGCCTGTTCGCCGGCCTCGTCACCGGCTGGGTTCGCGCCGCGAAACGCGGCGGGGAAACCGCCGACAAGCTGCAATACGCGATCGGCCACGGGCTCGCCTTCGGGCTGGCGGGTTTCGCTGTGGCGATCCTGCTCGCGCGATCCGGGCTTCTCGGCGCCGGCTGAGCGCGATAGGCTGATCCGATGTTCAACCGTTTCTTCCTCGCGCTTCGCGATGCGAAAGTGCCCTGCTCGCTCAGGGAGTACCTCACGCTGCTGGAGGCGCTCGACAAGGGCGTCGCCATGTATGACGTGGAGGCGTTCTATTACCTCGCCCGCGCCGCGCTGGTGAAGGATGAGCGCCATATCGACCGGTTCGATCAGGTCTTCGCGACCAGCTTCAAGGGGCTGGAGGGCGCCGCCCTCGCCGATGCGGTGGCGGAGGTGGAACTGCCCGAGGAATGGCTGCGCAAGCTCGCGGAAAAGCATCTCACCCCCGAGGAGATGAAGGAGATCGAGAGCCTCGGCGGCTGGGACAAGCTGATGGAGACGCTGAAGAAGCGGCTCGAAGAGCAGAAGAAGCGCCATCAGGGCGGCTCGAAATGGATCGGCACCGCCGGGACCTCGCCTTTCGGGGCCTATGGCTACAACCCCGAAGGCGTGCGCATCGGCCAGAAGGAAAGCCGCCAGCGCCGCGCGGTCAAGGTCTGGGACAAGCGCGAATATCGCAATCTCGACGACAGCGTCGAGATCGGCACCCGCAATATCAAGGTCGCGCTCAGGCGCCTGCGCCGCTGGGCCCGCGACGGGGCGGAGGAGGAGCTGGACCTGGACGGCACCATCCGCGCCACCGCCGAACACGGCTATCTGGACGTGAAGACGAGGCCGGAGCGGCGCAACGCGGTGAAGGTGCTGTTGTTCCTCGACAATGGCGGCTCGATGGACGGCCACGTGAAGATCGTGGAGGAGCTGTTCTCCGCCGCCTCCACCGAGTTCAAGCACATGGAGCATTTCTACTTCCATAACTGCCTCTACGAAGGCGTCTGGAAGGACAATCGCCGCCGCTGGGAGCAGCAGACCCCGACATGGGAGGTGCTGCGCACATTCGGCCCGGATTACCGCGTGGTCTTTGTCGGCGACGCGGCGATGAGCCCCTATGAGATCGTCCAGCCCGGCGGCGCGGTCGAGCACTGGAACCCGGAATCGGGGGAGGTCTGGCTGCGCCGCGCGCTGGACCAGTGGCCGCACAGCGTCTGGATCAACCCGGTGCAGGAAAAGCACTGGCGTTACACCCATTCGACGCAACTCATCTCGCAGATCTTCGCCGAGCGAATGTATCCGATGACCCTGCGCGGGATCGAAGGCGCGATGCGCGAACTGACCCGCTGAGCGGGCGGGCGCTCGGATCGCGACCCGGAAACGAAAAGGGGGGCCGGCGGCCCCCCAGATCATCATGCGCCTGAAAGACGGGGCCGGTCGGCCCCGCCATCCGCGACCGGATCAGCCGCGCAGGTTGCGCCGGATCTGCGCCGCCTCGTTGGTGCGGCCCTGCGATTCGAGGAATTCGAGAACCTCCTGGCGCAGTTCGCGGGTGGCGCGGTCATGCTCTTTCTTGCCAATGCGGCCATCGGTGCTGCCGGCCTCCTCCGCCATCTTGGCGAGCGCCGCCTGACGGTCGTCCGACTGCGGGTGAGACGAGAAGAACTGCGCGACCATATCGCCGTCGCCGCTGCCATAGACGCGGTTCAGCACCTCGAAGGCGCGGGCGCCCTCGGTCATGTTGTAGCCGGCGGTATCGTCATATTTGAAACCGGTCTCGTCCGCGTCGCTCTCCTGCGCGCGGGAGAAGGAGCTGAGCGTGAGGTTCTGGCCGACGCCGATCGCCATGTCCGACACCGCGCCGTTGACGCCAGCCACCGCCGCGCCGATCTGGGCGAGGCTGCCGGCGATCGCCGCATTCTCACGGTTCGCCTTGCCGGCGGAGATGTGGCCGCGGTCGATATGGCCGATCTCATGTCCGACGACCATGGCGAACTGGGCCTCGTTCTCCATCGCCGCCAGCAGGCCGGCGTTGATGAAGAGATAGCCGCCGCCGGTGGTGAAGGCGTTGATGTCGGCGTCCTTCACGATATAGGCCTGAAGCGGAATCGAACCCGCCGGGCGCGTGGCGGCGATCCGCTCGACGACGCCGTTGACGTAGTTGTTCAGCCCGCGATCCTTGATGATGACGTTCTGCGCTTCCATATCGGCCAGCAACTCGCGGGAGGCGGCCTGCTCCTCGGCGATCGACGCCTGGGTGTTCTCGGCGGTGGTGGTGCAGGACGCGGCGACGCTGGTCAGCAGGGCCGCGGCTGCGAGAGCTTTGATAAGGGTCATCATTTCTTCCATGTACAGATTACGCGGATGCGCGAGAGTTTCATGTGCCTATAGCCCGCGCATTTCCATGCAGCAATCCTGTCATGATCCCGAATATTGCGGCCTTCATGAGACAGGGCCGGAAATATCCGTAAGATCGACCCGAATCCGAAGCGCCGTTCAGGCGGAGCCGCCGGAGGTCGAAAGCAGCATCGGATCGACGCCGAGCTTGGCCAGCGCCGCTTTCCATTTGGCGCCGTCATCACGGCCAAAGACGATTTCCTCGTCAGCGTCGCAGGTTAGCCAGCCGTTTTCACGCAACTCCCCTTCCAGCTGCCCGCCGGCCCAGCCGGCGTAGCCGAGCGCGATCATCGCCCGGCGCGGCCCTTCCCCGGCGGCGATGGCCTTCAGGATGTCGATGGTCGCGGTCATGGAGATGTCCTCATCGACCTCCAGCGTCGCCTCCGGCAGGCCCCAATCGGCGGAATGCAGCACGAAGCCGCGCCCGGTTTCGACCGGGCCGCCATAATGGATATGGCTTTCATCATCCGATTCGGGGCCGATTTCGATCTCAAGCTGACGGAAAAGATCCTGCCGGCTGACATTGCCGGCGCGCCGGTTCACGACGATGCCGAGCGCGCCCTCGTCGGAATGGGCGCAGAGATAGACCACGGATTTCTCGAAACGGGGATCGCCCATTGATGGCATGGCGATCAGCAGTTTGCCGCTGAGGCCCGGATGATCCTCCGCGCCCGCCTCCCCCTGATCTTCGTCCTGCGCACCCATGGTGTTAAGGTGCGACCTGAAAGCGGCGCGATCAAGGCCCCTGTCGTCACGATTTGACTTTCGATGCGCCGATTCGAGACTACATATGCGGAAAAGGCGGGAACAATTCCGCGTGAAGGAGGGCTGATGAGCCATCACCGGACCGGAACGCGCCGCGCCGCCGGCGTCATGTTCCTCGCCATCGCGCTCGGGGCGGGCGCCGGCGCGAAGGCGCAGGGGCTTTTCTCCACCCCGGCGGCGCAGCCCGCCGAGGCGCGCCTGCTCCGCGGCTGGGCGGAGGATGACGGCCAACGGGTCGCCGGCTTCGAAGTCGATCTCGCCGATGGCTGGAAAACCTATTGGCGCGCCCCCGGAGAGGCCGGCATTCCACCGCGCTTCGACTGGAGCGGCTCCGAAAACATCGCCGATCTGGAAATTCTCTGGCCAGCGCCGATCGTATTCGATTCCTTCGGCCTGAAAACGCTGGGCTACAAGACGCGCATGGTCTTGCCGCTGCGGCTGACCCCGGCTGACCCCGCGCGGCCGATGCGGCTCTCGCTGTCGGCGTTTTACGGCGTCTGCGAGGATATCTGCGTGCCGGCGGAGGCGTCCCTCTCGATCGAGATCGCGCCCGGCGCGCCGGAAGAGGGCGCCGGCCCGATCCGCGCCGCGCTGAACGCCCTGCCGGGCCCTGCGGCCGCGGCCGGGCTCGAATCGGCGACCTGCGCCTTCGAGGGCGCGGAGGAGGAGCGCCGCTTCACCGCCCGGCTCAGCTTCGGGCGCGCGCCCGAGCACGCGCCGGTGGTCGTCGCCGAAGGATCGGACGCGATGCTGTTCAGCCCGCTGGAGACCACCCTCGCTGGCGACATGATCACCGCCAGCGGCGAGGTCCGGGTCGAGCCGGGCGCCTGGATCGACCGCTCGGCCCTGAAGCTGACCCTGATCGACCCTTCGGGCGGCGCGCTGGAGCTGATCGGCTGCGCATCGGGCTGAACCCGACCCGTCATCGCGCCGCGTTGCCTCCGCGCCCGCATCCGCCCATATTCCTCCAGATGCTCGCCAACAATCCTGCACAGCGGACAAGGACCCGATGATGACGCGATTTTTCGATTGGCTGGTCGAATTCTGGGACCGGCTCCGCGGCTTCTTCGGCTTTCACCGGCTGACGAAGAAGGGGCGCGGCGACGATCTCGTCGGTCAGGGGATCTTCCGCCGGGTCGGCTATTTCATTCGCCCGGCGCTGATGCTGTTCGTGCTCGTCTATTTCGGCGCGATGATCTGGCGTTTCGAATGGACGCGGGGAGAGGACCTCGCCTATCCGCAGGCGATTCTCGGCGACGCGCCGCATGTCTCCGCCGGGGTGGAGACGGAGACCGGCGGCGGAACCGAAGGGGTGAAGACCTGCGCGCCCAGCCAGATCGTCCGGATCGAGCAGGCGCTGCTGGACATGCTGGTGAACCAGAACGACTGGGCCCCGGCGACGCCGCAGTACAAATACGGCCTCTTCTTCCTGCTGCCATGGGAGGCGACGCCGTTTTTCGACAACAAGGCGAGCTTCCAGAAGGGCGTGCTGAGTTCGGTGCGGCGTTTCTCGCTGGAGCTGACCGACACGCTCGGGCGGGTGCGCGGCACCTCGGGCGCCGACCCGGATCTGGAGGCGGCGCGCGGGCTTTTGCAGCTTGACGATCGCACCTGGATCTTCAACCCGTTCGACGCGCGCCTGCCGCTTCTGGCGACCAGCGCGGCCTCCTCCTATCGCAGCGCGATCCGGCAGTTCGGCGAATATAATGACCGCCTCGCCACCTGCGAGGCGCTGTTCGACGCCCGCGCCGACAATCTCTATCAACTGCTGGACCGGATCACCAAGGAGATCGGCTCCACGGTCGATCAGATCTCCCGGCGCAGCCAGAGCCGCCGCTATGACGTGCGAACCCATCAATACGCCGAGGCGACCGGCAACAGCCGCGGCTGGTTCGATTTCCGCGCCGACAATTACTTCCACGAGGCCCGCGGGCGCATGTACGGCTATCATGGGCTGATGCAGGCGGCGCGGCGCGATTTCGCCGATGTCATCAGGCAGCGCAATCTCGGCGATGTCTGGGACCGGATGGAGGCGCATATCGCCGAAGCGGCCGCGCTCTCGCCGCTGATCGTCTCCAACGGGCGCGAGGACGGCATGTTCACCCCCGCGCATCTCTCGGTGATGGCGCAGAACATGCTGCGCGCCCGCGCGAACATGACCGAGCTTCGCGACATCCTGGCGCGCTGAGGGCGGTTCCGGGGCGCCGCCCGGGGGCGGCGGCGCCAGACGTTAACGCCGCTTTCACCGCGCGCCGCGATGATCCGCGCCTCTGACCATGTTCAAGGGGCGCGTCATGTACCAGAAGCCGGATCAGGCGTTCATCAACTATGACGGCTATCGCTGGGGCCGGCTGAACCAGATCTATCGCGGCCCCCGGCCGGATCTTTCCGCCCCCTATATCGCCTGCCTTGGCGGCGCGCAGACCTTCGGGCGCTATGTCGCCCGCCCCTACCCCGCATTGCTGGGCGAGGCGCTGGGCGTGACCGCGGCGAATTTCGGCGCGGGCAGCGCCGGGCCGGGTTTCTTCCTGCGCGATTCGACGGTGCTGGAGGCGGCCTCCGCCGCCGATCTCTGCGTCATCCAGGTGATGAGCGCGCGGTCGCTCTCCAACCGCCTGTTCAAGGTGCAGCTTGGCAAGAACGCGCAGATCGAGGCGGTCTCCAGGGCGCTCGAATCGCTTTTCCCGCATGTGGATTTCGAAACCTTCACCTACGCCCACAACATGCTGAACCAGATCGCGGAGGAGGACCCGGACAAGTTCCTCACCGTAGAGGCGGAGTTGAAGGAGGCCTGGGTGGCGCGCATGCGGGTCCTGCTCGATTCCATCGACACGAAGCGGGTGCTGTTCTGGTTCTCCGAACGCAGCCCCGATCATGACCCGGCCGATGGCGAGAACCGGCAGGCGCTGCAATATCCGCAATTCGTGGATCAGGAGATGCTGGACGCGGTGACGCCGATGGTCGATCGCGTGGTGCGCTGCGTCAGTTCCGCCGGCGTTCCGCAATCGCTTCTGCGCGAGGGCAGGACCGTTTTGCAAACGCCTTTCGGCATGCCGATCAGCGAGAACCGCTATTACCCTTCGCCGGAGATGCACGAAGCCGCGGCGGCGGCGCTGGCCGGGCCGGTGCGGGAATTGCTGGATTCGGACCTGCCGCCGACCGCCTCGCGCCCCGGCTATGTCTCGATCTGACCGGTCAGCGCGCGCGGCGGCGCTCTATCTCCACCCCGAGCGAGCCGGACACCCGGTCGAGCTTCTCGATCCGCACCCGCGCCCGCGCGACCCGCGCCTCGGAGAGGAGCCGCGCCGCGAGCCGTTCGGCGAAGCTTTCCAGCAACATGATGCGCGGCCCGGCGGCGAGTTCGCGGATGCCGTTCACGATCAGATCATAGGAAACCACATTGCCCAGATCGTCGGCATAGGTCTCCGCCTGTCGGGCGATGTCGAGATCGACATTGAAGCGCAGCCGCTGCACCCGTCCGAATTCTTCGGCGAAGGCGCCGATCTCGACCTCGATGATGTGGTCATGCAGGAAAATCCGGTCGGTCGCGCCGCTGGTCAGTCCTGCGTTCATCTCCTGCTTCATGACGATCCGTCTGGCTTCCGGCCCTATCCGCCGTCGGGCGAACATGCCCCAGCGCCGGACCTGCGTCACGCGCGGAAGCGACGCACCGGCGGCCGGGTCCGTCAGTTATCGTTGGAGGAAACCTGCGTCTGGCGGCGATAGAAGATATGCTCGCCGATCTGCCCGGTCCGGGTCAGACGCCGCGACCAGCCCGGGCGCACACTCGTCGTGTGGAAATGGGTCGCGCCATCGGTCAGGAGGCGGGGCCGGCCGGTCATCAGCAGCTTGGCGATCTTGGCCGCCTTCACGAAGGCGCGTCGGTTGGCCACCTTCTCCTTCTTGCCGTCGCAGGCGTAGGAGAACTGGCAGGCGTTGCGCCGCTCCGACCCTTGCGTGACCACGGCGCAGACCGAGTTCGGATAGCGGGCGCTGTCGACCCGGTTCAGGATCACTTCGCCGACCGCGTACTGGCCCTGGGTGGATTCGCCCCGCGCCTCGAAATAGATCGCCTCGGCGAGACATTGCAGCGCCCGCGCGTCCACCCCTTCGCCGATGCTCTCCAGACTGGCGTTGGAGGAGGAGACGACCTCATCGACGTTCATCTCCCGGGTCAGGGCGGCCAGCTGGGTGTTGCGCGCGTCCTCGCCGCTCAGCCCGGCCAGATCGGGGTCGGCGATCGCGCCGGTCGCCAGCCGGCCGGGGCCGGAGGGCAGCCGCCCGGTCCGGGCGAAGACCTGATCGCTCTCCAGCGAGCGGAACGCGGACCGCTCCGCGCGCAGCACCGAAAGGATGTTCTGAGATTGCGCCGTGTCGAGCGCCGTCATGGAATCCGCTCTCTCGCTGGCGCCGACCGGCGTCGCCAGCAGCGTTCCCGCGCCGAGGACGACCGCAGCCGCGCCGATGAATCGAGAGGCGAAACCGCCGCACCGAATTCGCATTCCGTCACCTTATCACTTGCGCGCTCGCCGGCTGCGCCGGTCACGCGACGCAGGTCTACAACCCGCTTCGCTCCTCAGATGAAAGAGCCCCAAAATCTTCGGCTAGGCGTACTCTCCACTAACCCTGTGTGAACCGGAAAACGGGCGTCCCGGTCATTCCGCTGCGGTTAAGCTTTCCGCCACATTTGATCACAATTCCGGCCCGGACGGCGCACATCCCGAAATAATGTCAAATCATTTCCGAGACTCACAGAGAATCGCGAACAAGCAGCCGCGCCTGCGCCGCCGCCAGCCGCGCGATCGGCAGGCGGAAAGGCGAGCAGGAAATATAGTCGAACCCGGCCAGTTCGCAGAAGCGGATCGAGGCCGGATCGCCGCCATGCTCGCCGCAAAGACCGAGCGTGAGCGCCCGCGCCCGCGCCCGCCCGCGATCGGCGGCGATCAGGATCAGCTCCCCCACCCCCTCGACATCGAGCGAGTGGAACGGGTCCTCGGCGAAGACGCCCTTGGCGACATAATCGCGCATGAACCGCCCGGCGTCGTCGCGGCTGAGCCCATAGGTCATCTGCGTCAGGTCGTTGGTGCCGAAGGACAGGAACTCCGCCGTCGTCGCCAGATCCCCGGCGCGGAGCGCGGCGCGCGGGGTCTCCACCATCGCGCCGATCCGGTAGCGCAGCACGGCGCCGCTTTCGGCGCGCACCTGCTCGGCGACGCGCTCGACCGTGGCGGCCAGAAGCTCCATCTCCCGATTGGCGGAAACCAGCGGGATCATGATCTCGGGCGTCACCGGCTCCCCGGTCCGGGCGCCGGCGGCGACGGCGGCCTCGAACACGGCGCGGGCCTGCATCTCGTAGATCTCGGGAAAGGCGACGCCGACCCGGCAGCCGCGCTTGCCGAGCATCGGATTGAATTCGCGCATCTCCTCCGCCCGCCGTGTCACGGTCCGCAGCGGCAGGTCCATCGCCTCGGCCAGTTCCGCCATCTCCTTCGCGCCATGCGGCAGGAATTCATGCAGCGGCGGGTCCAGAAGACGAATGGTGACCGGCAGCCCGGCCATGATCTCGAAAAGGCCGATGAAGTCGGATCGCTGCATCGGCAGCAATTCCTCCAGCGCGGCGCGGCGCGCGGCCTCGTCCACCGCGAGGATCATCCGCCGCATGGTGGTGATGCGGTTCTTCTCGAAGAACATGTGCTCGGTGCGGCAAAGACCGATGCCATCGACGCTGAAGCCGGTGGCGACGCGGGCGTCCTGGATCGTGTCGGCGTTGGCGCGCACCTTCAGCCGGCGCACCTCGTCAGCCCAGCGCATCAACGTGGCGAAAGCGCCGGAAAGCTCCGGCTGCACAAGCTGCGGCGCGCCGGCCAGCGCCTCGCCGGCGGAACCGTCGATGGTGACGACATCGCCTTCGCGAAAGACGCGGCCGTCGGCGGCGGTCAGCGTGCGCTCCTCGATATCCAGCCCGATATCGCCGGCGCCGACGACGCAGGGCGCGCCGAGCCCGCGGGCGATCACCGCGGCGTGACTGGTCATGCCGCCCCTGACGGTCAGCACGCCGGCGGCGGCGTGCATGCCGCGGATATCCTCGGGGCTGGTCTCGACGCGCACGAGGATCGCGCCCTGCTCGCGCGCGGCCAGGGCCTCGGCCGCCTCCGGCGTGAAGACGATGGCCCCGGTCGCGGCCCCGGGCGAGGCCGGCAGCCCCTTGCCGATCACATCGCGCCGCGCCCGGGCCGAGACCGAAGGATGCAGATGCGCGGTCAGGGTCGAAGGGTCGATCCGCAGCAACGCAGCGCCGCGGTCGATCACCCCGGCCTCGGCCAGATCGACGGCGATGCGCACCGCGGCGCGGGCGGTCGGTTTCAGCGGCTGCGCGTCCAGAAGGCGCAGCTCCCCGGCCTCCAGCGTGAACTCCACCCGGCAGGCGTCGCCGAGCGCGGCCTCGGCCAGCATCGCCAGCCGCTCCAGCTCGGCGACGGCGGCGGGGGCCTCCGCCTCCAGCGAAGGGGCGGTCTGTTCGGCCGCGCGCCGCGCCGCCTCGGTCAGCAGGCGCGGGGTGCGCAGACCCATCAGCGCGTCTTCGCCCTGCGCCTGCGAAAGGAAACGGCCCTGAAACGCGGGGGCGCCATCCTCCTCCGAACGGGTCGCGGCGACGCCGGCGCCGGAGGGCGCGCGGCCGATCCCCAGCGCCATCGCCTGCGCGATCAGCCCCTGCGCGCAATCGGCGGCGACGCCGCGCGCATCGCGCAGGATGCGCGCCGTCGGCGCCGCCCAGGCCCGGCGCATCGCCGCGATGGCGAGGGTCAGCTGCGCCATGGCGTCCTCGGGGAAGGGCTCGTCGGTCTCCTCCTCCACCGCGCGCAGGAAATCGGTCTCCAGCGCCTGAAGCGCGGCGAGGTTCAGCGCGTCCTCGCTCTCGACCCCGGCCAGCTTCATGCGGTCATAGAGCAGCGTCTCGAAAATCTCCGCATCCGCGCCCATGGCGGCGGGGGCGAAGGACTGGATCAGGCGGCGGCGGAGATCGGCCGCGGCCCGCTCGCCCACCCGCGCGGCGACGCCGGGCAAGGCGGCGGCGGTGAGGCCGATATTCATGATCGCCGGCGAAGACGGCGCGGCGGCGTCCGCCGGGCTGGAGCGGAGCGCCAGCAACAGCGGGCGCGCCGGGTCGCCGAAGCCGAGGCCCGCCGCCCCCTCCAGCGCCTGCAAGGGCGTCAGGAGCGCCTCGGGCGCGATATTGTCCGGAAAGGCGAAACCGGGCGGGGTCGGCGATCCGGCCACGATCAGCCGCGCGAGGCGAAGCGCCTTCGCGCCATGGCGCGCGGCGTCTGTCACCATTGCGAGGGGAAGGATCGCGTCTGTCATGGCGTGACCGTTTAACGCGCTCTTCGCAGATGCGAAAGAGGCGTTATCGGCCCGCCCCCTATCCTTCGACGGCGGAGAAGATCGCGACCCGCTCCATCACCTTGCGGATGCGGTTCAGAAGGCAAAGCCGGTTGCGCCGGACGATCTGGTTTTCGGCGTTCACCTGCACCCTGTCGAAAAACCCGTCGATCGGCGCGCGGAGCTTCGCCATCGCGGTCATCGCCGCTGCGAAATCCTCAGCCTTCAGCGCCGGGGCGATGGCGGATTCGGCGGCGTCGAGGGCGGCGAACAGCGCCTTTTCCTCCGCCGCCTCGGCGAATTTCGGATCGGGGTCGAGCGTGTATTCAACGCCGTCCTTCTTCTCCTCGGCGGAAAGAATATTGGCGGCGCGCTTGTAACCGGCGAGAAGATTGGCGCCTTCCTCCGTCTCGACGAAGCCTTGCAGCGCGTTCACGCGGTTGACCAGCAAGACCAGATCGTCCTGCCCGCCAAGCTGGAAACAGGCGTCGATCACATCATGGCGGACGCCTTCGGCGCGGAGATGGACTTTCAGGCGGTCGGCGAAGAAGGCGAGGAGATCTTCGCGCTGCGCAAGCGCATCCGCAGCGTGGCCGGATTGCGCCTTGCCGAAAAGATCAAGAATCCGGCAGCGGCGCCCGCCATCCAGAAGAATACGGATCACCCCCAGCGCCGCCCGCCGCAGCGCGAACGGATCCTTGCTCCCGGTCGGCTTCTCGTCAATCGCCCAGAACCCGGTGAGAATGTCGATCTTGTCGGCCAGAGACACCGCCACCGCCACCGGTTCGGTCGGCACGGCGTCGGACGGCCCGAGCGGCGCGTAATGGGTCTGGCAGGCGGCGGCGACGGTGGCGTCTTCGCCTGCGGCCTCGGCGTAATATTTGCCCATAACCCCCTGCAATTCAGGGAATTCATAGACCATCTCCGAGCAAAGATCGGATTTGGCGATCTTCGCCGCCCGTTCGGCCTGCGCCGGATCGGCCCCGACCAGCGGCGCGATCTCCCTCGCCAGCGCGGCGATGCGCGCCACCCGCTCGCCCTGTGAGCCGAGCTTGTTGTGGAAGGTGACGTTGGCGAGATTGGCGCCGAGCGCCTCCATCCCCTCGCGCTCCACCACACGCAGGTCATTCTCCCAGAAAAAGAGCGCATCCGAGAGCCGCGCCGCCAGCACCCGGCGGTTGCCGGCGAGGATTGTCGCGCCCCGGTCCTTCGTCTCGATATTGGCGACGGTGACGAATTTCTCGATCCGGCCGCTCTTCGGGTTGCGGACCGAGAAGAATTTCTGATGCTCCTTCATCGAGGTTTGCAGAACCTCGGGCGGCAGGCCGAGGAAACGCTCCTCGATATCGCCCATCAGCGCCACCGGCCATTCGACCAGCCCGGCGACCTCCGCCAACAGCCCCTCGTCCTCCACCAACTCCATGCCGGCGGCGAAGGCCATGTTGCCGGCGTCGGCCATGATCCGGGCGCGCCGCTCCGCCGGGTCCAGCACCACTTTCGCCTTGGCGAGCTTCGCGGCGTAATCCTCGAAACTCGCCGGGCTGAAGGCGCCGGGGGCCATGAAGCGATGGCCCCGAGTCTCACCCCCGGATTGCAGGTGATCGACGGCGAAGGGGATCACCTCCGCCCCCGCCTCGTCGGCGAGAATGCAGAGGATCGAACGGAGCGGGCGAATCCAGGCCAGATCGCCCACGCCCCAGCGCATCGAGCGCGGCCAGGGAAAGGCGCGGATGATGGCGGGAACCACTTCCGCGATCACCTCGGCGGCGGGGCGGCCGGGGCGGTCGATCACCGCGAACCAGGTCTCGCCCTTCTTGTCGGCGCGTTTCTCAAGCTGATCCCCCGTCAGACCGGTTGAGCGCAGGAACCCCTCAAGCGCCTGTTCCGGGGCGTCCACGCGCGGGCCCTTGCGCTCCTCGCGCTGCGCCATGGTCGCCCTGGGCAACCCGCTGACCGAGAGCGCCAGCCGGCGCGGGGTGGCGAAACCGGCGGCGGCCTCATAGGTCAGGCCGCGCTCGACCATGGCGTCGGTCATCAGCTTTTTGAGGTCTTCGGCCGCGCGGGCCTGCATCCGCGCGGGGATTTCCTCGGAGAAGAGTTCAAGAAGAAGCTCGGCCATCAGTCGCTCACCGGGTTGGGGCAGCCTTCGGGAAGGGGAAGCCCCTCGAAGCCCGCCTTGCCGCATTCGTTTATCTGGCGCCATTGATAGGCGCGCCCATCGGGATAGACCGCGATCATCCGGTCGAACCCGGCGGGCTCGTTCGCGGCCGCGCGGATCGCATGCGCGGCGCCGGAGGCGAGATCGCCGTCGATCCGCACCGCGTCGAAACAGTCGAACCAGTCGGGGGCGACATTGGGTTCGGCCTCGGGCGCCTCGGGGCCGGTCAGCCCCTCGGCGCGAAAGCAACCCCGCATCTTCAGCGGCGAGCTGTCGGCGTCGATGCCGGCGTAATCGGCCACCGGAACGGCGACGCCGGCGACCTCCACGCTCCCGACCCCCGTCACCTCCCGGTACCAGCCGCGGGTCTGGAACCACCAGAGCACCGCGCCGAAGACCAGCGCGAAGACCAGAAGCCCGCCCATGACCAGGCGCCCGCTCATCAGGCCGCCCGCCCCGCCTCGGTGGTCAGGAACGGATCGGCGCAGAGCGTGGCCAGCGCCCGGACCCGGCCGATATAGGCCTGCCGTTCGGTGACGGAGATCACCCCCCGCGCGTCCAGCAGGTTGAAGAGATGGCTGGCCTTGATGCACTGGTCATAGGCCGGATGCGCCATTGGAATCTCGCGCCCGGTCTTGGGGTCCGTGGCCTCCGCCCCGACGATGCGGCGGCATTCGGCTTCCGCGTCCTCGAAATGGCGCAGGAGGGTTTCGGTGTCCGCGACATCGAAATTCCAGCGGCTGTATTCGCGCTCGGTCTGGCGGAAGACATCGCCATAGGTCAGCGGGATCGGCGCGTCGGGGGCGTTGAAGGGCATGTCCATGACATGTTCGACGCCGAGCACATACATCGCCAGCCGCTCCAACCCATAGGTCAGCTCGCCCGAGACCGGGCGGCAGTCATGGCCCGCGACCTGCTGGAAATAGGTGAACTGGCTGACCTCCATTCCGTCGCACCAGACCTCCCATCCCAGCCCGGCGGCGCCGAGGGTCGGGCTTTCCCAGTCATCCTCGACGAAGCGGATATCGTGGACCTCCATGTCGATCCCGATCGCCTCCAGCGAGCCGAGATAGAGTTCCTGAAGATCGGGCGGCGAGGGTTTGATCAGCACCTGATACTGGTAATAATGCTGAAGCCGGTTGGGGTTGTCGCCATAGCGCCCGTCCGTCGGCCGGCGCGAGGGCTGGACATAGGCCGCCGCCCAGGGGTTGGGGCCGAGGCTCCGCAGCGTCGTCGCCGGGTGAAAGGTGCCGGCGCCGACCTCCATGTCATAGGGCTGGAGCATGGCGCAGCCCTTCCCGGCCCAGTAGGTCTGTAGCCGGAGGATGACCTCCTGAAAACTCTTCGGCTGGTCCTGCATGGGATCGTTCCCCCCCGCTTGATCGGCGCGGGCCGTTCCTAGCCGCGCAAAGGCAGGCGGTCAACGCGGCGCGCTGGACATGGGCCCCGCCCTTCGCTAGGCGAAAAGCGACCGACAGGAACGCTCAGGAAGCTATGGCCATCGCCGACGCCGAAGCCGCCCCAAAGCGCCGCGCCGACCCCTGGGCGCTCGGCGCGCTGGCGATCGCGGCGCTGATCCTGGCGCCGATCCTCGCGGTGGTCTGGATGGCGTTCTTCCCGACCGAGAATATCTGGCCGCATCTGATCTCCTCGGTCCTGCCGGGCTATGTCGTCAACACGCTGATCCTGATCCTGATCACCGGAACCGGCGCCGCCGCGATCGGGTCCGGCGCGGCCTGGCTCACGGTGATGACCGAGTTTCCGGGGCGGCGCGTCTTCGACTGGGCGCTACTCGCGCCGCTGGCGACGCCGGCCTATATCGGCGCCTATGCGCTGGTGGATTTTCTGGAATACGCCGGGCCGGCGCAGGGGACGCTGCGCGCGCATTTCGGCTGGACCAGCGCCCGCGACTACTGGTTCCCGGAGATCAGGACGATCTGGTCCGCCGGCTTCGTGCTGACGCTCTCGCTCTATCCCTATGTCTATCTTCTGGCCCGCGCCGCCTTTCGCGAGCAATCCGCCGCGGCGCTGGAGGTGGCGCGCGCCCTCGGCTGCGGGCCATGGGCGGTGTTCTTCCGGGTCGCGCTGCCCCTCGCCCGCCCGGCCATCGCGGCCGGGGTGGCGATCACGGCGATGGAGACGCTGAACGATTTCGGCGCTGTGGATTTCTTCGCCGTCAGGACGCTGACCGCCGGGGTGTTTTCGGTCTGGCTCGAAGGGGCGAACGCCGGCGGGGCGGCGCAGATCTCCTGCGTGATCCTCGTCTTCGTCATTCTCTGCCTCGGGCTGGAGAGCGCCGGTCGGCGCGGGCGGCGCTATCATTCCATGTCGCGGAGCCAGCGGCCCCTGCCCCGCGCCCGGCTCCGCGGCTGGCGGGCGGCGCTGGCCTTTCTCGGCTGCGCCGCGCCGCTCGGCTTCGGCTTCGCGCTGCCGGTCTCGGTGATCGGCTGGCATGCGGCGCGCAAGGCCGAAGGCTGGCTGGACCCCGGTTTCTGGGAGGCGCTGGCGCGCAGCGTCTGGCTCGCCGCCGCCGCCGCGCTGATCGCGGTCGCGGCGGGGCTGTTCCTCGCCTTCGGCGCGCGGCGGGCCACGGGGGGAAAGGCGGGGGGCGCGACGCGGCTGATCGCGCGGGCGACCATGCTCGGCTACGCCGCCCCCGGCGCGGTGCTGGCGGTCGGCGTGCTGATCCCGCTCGCGGCGCTGGACCGGGGAATCCATCACGCCATGCTCGGGCTTTTCGGCCTGCCCACCGGGCTTTTGCTGACGGGAACGGCGGCGGCGGTGATCTTCGCCTATGTGGTGCGCTTCAACGCCATCGCCTATGGCGCGCTGGACGGGGCCTTCGGCCGGATCACGCCGTCGATGGAGATGGCGGCGCGCACGCTGGGGGAAAGCGCGGGCGGGGCGCTCCGCCGGGTGCATCTGCCGATCATCTCCGGCTCGATGATGACCGCGGCGATGCTGATCTTCGTCGATGCAGTCAAGGAATTGCCGGCGACGCTGATCCTGCGCCCGTTCAATTTCTCCACCCTCGCGACCCATGTCTATGATTACGCCAGCCGCGAGCATCTGGCCGAGGCCGCGCCCGCCGCGCTCGCCATCATCGTCGTAGGGCTGGCGCCGGTGGCGGTGCTGATCCGCGGTCTCGGCGCGCGCTGAGCGGCGGGCCCGCGTTGCGCGGCCGACGTTTTACCGCTATCCGGGGCGGAGAATGCAGGCGAGGCCGCGTTAGCTCAGCTGGTAGAGCAGCGCTCTTGTAAAGCGAAGGTCGGGGGTTCAAATCCCTCACGCGGCGCCATTTCACAAAGAGAGACGATCATCCCGCCGGTCGCGCGGCCCTTGCGGCGGCGCGCGGGCGGTCGCATGATTTCGCGCCCCCGCAAGCAGGCGGCGAGATGGGGAGGAGAGGCGGAATGACCGAAGCTCTGGCGGCGCATGACCGGATCGTGGAGACGGCGCTGGACTGGTTGCGGCAGGGCAAGGGCGCGGCGCTGGCGACCGTGATCGGCGCCTGGGGTTCGGCCCCCCGGCCCGCCGGCTCGCAACTCGCCATATCCTCCGATGCGGAGCTGACGGGTTCGGTCTCCGGCGGCTGCGTCGAGGGCGCGGTCGTCGCCGAAGCGATGGAGGCGCTGGCGGATGGCCAATGCCGGGTGCTGGAATTCGGCGTCTCGGACGAGGAGGCCTTCGCCGTCGGCCTCGCCTGCGGCGGCGAGATCCGGGTGATGGTGGAGCCGGTCGGCCTCGGCCGCGGCCCCGCGCGGGCGATGATCGACGCGCTGGCCGCGGCGCGGGCCGAACGGCGCGCCGCGGTCTACCCCGTCCCTCCCGCAACAAGGGCGCGCCGGCTGGTCATGCCCGGCGCGGACGATCCGCTGGCGGAAGCGGCGGCGGCGGCGCGGCGCGCCGACAGGTCCGGCTTCGCCGGCGAGAGCGGCTGGTTTCTCGGCGTTCACAACCCGCCCCTGAAGATGGCGG
>JBKECG010000442.1:0-2691 GCA_047974395.1 Pikeienuella sp.
AACCATCCTCACCCGTGTAGCCGGAGCGGGATATGAGGCAATCGGCGCCGATGATCTCCATCGGCCGGAAATCCATGAATTTCATCGCCGCCGCCTCGGGCGCGAGCGCGGAAAGCGCCGCCTCCGCCGCCGGGCCCTGAAGGGCGATCAGCGCGCGGTCGGGCAATTCCTCGACCTCGCAATCGCCGGAAAGCGCCGCCTTCAGATGCGCCAGATCCGCCGCCTTGCAGGCCGCGTTGACCACCAGGAACAGATCGTCGCCGCGATTGGCGACCATCAGATCATCCAGGATCCCGCCATTCTCATTGGTGAAGAGCGCGTAACGCTGCCGCCCCGGCTTCAGGCCGAGGATATCGACCGGAACCAGCCGCTCCAGCGCCAACGCGGCGTCCTCCACCCGCCCCGATTTCGCCCGAATCGCGATCTGGCCCATATGGCTGACGTCAAAGAGCCCCGCTTCGGCGCGGGTGTGAAGATGCTCCTTCATCACCCCGTCGGGGAACTGCACCGGCATCTCGTAACCGGCGAAGGGCACCAGCTTGCCCCCAAGCGAGAGATGGAGCCCGGTGAGCGGGGTTCTCAGAAGATGTTCATCGGCGGCCATCGCGCGCTCCCTCTCTCTTCGCTTCGCCCGCGAGGGCGATATCAAAACGCATCTTTGCGGCGAACGGGGCGGAGCGAAACCCCCGGCGCGCCGATCGCCGCATATTTCATCGCTTCAGACCGGCCGCACATCGACGCTCTGGCGCGTCTCATGCGCGCCAACCGAACGGATCGAACCCTTCACCGGCGCCACATCGGCATAGTCCCGGCCAAGGGCGACGGCGACATGATCGGCCCCGACCCACATGTCGTTGGTCGGGTCGATCTCGACCCAGCCGATCTCCGCGCCGCACCAGGCGCGCACCCAGGCGTGCATCGCGTCCGCGCCCTCCAGCCGCGCCTCGCCTTCGGGCGGGATCGTCCGCAGGAAGCCGGAAACATAGCCCGCCGGCAGACCGACCGCGCGCAGGGCCGAGATCAGCACATGGCTGATATCCTGACAAACGCCGCGCCGCTGGCGAAAGGCCTCGGCCGGGCTGGTGGTCACTTCGGTCGCCTCCGGGTCGAAGGCGATCTCCGCGTGCAGCGCATGGGAAAGCGTCTCCACCGCGGCGCTGGCGGACATGCCCGGCGCGATCAGGTCGCGGGCGAAGCCGGCGATCTCCGCATCGGCGGGAACGCGGGGGGACGGGCCGGTGAAATGATGCGGCGATTCGGGGGCGAGGCTCCGCGCCATCGCCATATCCTCCCCGATCCGCGACAGATCGCAGGACAGATCGAAGATCCGCTCCTCCGCGCTTCGCCGCGCCCGGCCGTCAAAGCTGAAGACAAGCTCGTCGATCTGTCCGTCATGCGCGACCAGCACCGTCGGATTGCCGAAGAAATCGACCCCGTCGCGCCGGAAATTCGGCGCCGGATCGACGCCGACATAGCCGGTCACCAATTGCTGCCCCGGCCGGTTCAGCGGCAGCATCCGCAACAAGGCCCGGCTCGCCCCCGCAGGGTTCGGATAGGCGTAGGCGATGCGCAGGCTGATATCGTAGAGTGAGGCGTTCTCCATCGCTCACCCCATATATCTGGCGGTCAGCGCGTCGGAAATCGCCACGATCTCCGCCTGCATGTCTTCGAGCCGCGCAAGGTCGATCTCCTCCGGCGTCGCCACCGCCAGCGCCGTGCGCAGTTGCAGGAGCCGTCGCGCGACATCGGTCATCTGCGGCGCGCGCCGGGGCGGAAGCAGCAGCGCCTCCTCCCGGCAGATCACATCCGCCTGGAACAGGATCGAGCGCGGATTGTCCCCGTCCAGCGCCAGAAGGTCGATCACCGTGTCGCGGTTCGTCGCCACTGAATAGCGCCGCCTGTGGGTCATCACGCAATCGCCGACCTCCACCGCCAGATCGAACCCGCCCGCCGGCGTTTCCGGGTCGGTGAAGGCGCCGAGAAAGGCCGCCGTCAGATGCGCCCGCTCCAGCGCCCGGCCGATGGTGAGGAAACGCCAGCCCGAAAAGCGGAACATGTTGTCATGCACCAGCCCGGAGAACCCGGCCAGCTTGCGCAGCAGCACGCCCATGGCGCGGGCGGCGTCGTCCCCGGCGCGAATGCGGGTTGCGAAATCGAGCGCGGTTTCGGCGACATCGTTGATCGCGTTCCAGCCATCGGTGGAGAAACGGTCGCGGATCTTGCCGGCGCAGGCGCGCGCGCTCTCGAAAAGCGCGATCAGCCCCTCGGGCGCCGGCTCCGCCGGATCGAGCGACAATTCTTCCAGAAATTCCGCGACATGCGCCACTAGCGGGGCCGGCGCCCGCCCGCCATCCTCCAGCCGGACATGATAGGCGCGCAGGAGCCGGGCGGCGTTCTCCGCGCGCTCCATATAGCGGCCAAGCCAGTAGAGATTATCCGCCGCCCGCGCCGGCAGCAGCCCCGGCGCCCGCCGCCGGAACGGCCCCGCGCCGGCGGCGGTCAGCGTGTCGTCGGGGGGCGGCCTGTCGCCGACCACCCAGACATCGGCGACCGAGCCGCCGGCCTGCATCGCCAGCGCCGTGGTATCGCCGCTTTTGCCGATGCGGGCATAGCCGCCGGGCATGAAGGTCCAGCTGCCATCGGGTTTGCGCGCGGCAAAGACGCGGATGGTCATCGGCCGGGGCACCAGTC
>JBKECG010000448.1:0-22735 GCA_047974395.1 Pikeienuella sp.
GGTCGAGATGCATTTCCCCGTGGAAAATGTCGCCGCCGGTCAGGCCGTATTCCCGCTCCAGATCAAGGGGCGACAGGGCCTTGTAGCCGATGATCGAACGGCGGAAATTCGGCGCGACCCCGGTCACCGCGTCGATCACCGCCTCGGCGGCCTGATCGCGCAGGCCGTCCCAGCCCTGTCCATCGGGCAGGTCATTGTTGAAATGCTGGCAGAACAAGCTGGCGATATGGCGCCCCTCGGGCGCCAGCGACGGGTCGAGCGTGGTCGGGATCATCACCGAGACGATGGGCCGGCGCGCGTAACCATGGCGGATCGCGTCGTCATGGGCGTCTTCCAGATAGCCCAGCGAGGGGGCGATATAGACGGTGCCCATGTGATGGCGCTGCGCCGTCAGGCCGGGGCGGGCGATGAAGTCCGGGAGTTCCGAGATCGCCACATTCATCCGGAACGCGCCCGACCGGCAGCGCCAGCTGCGGATCCTGCGCCGGGTCTCCTCCGGCGTCAGCGCGGGGTCGAGCAGCTTTTCGAACAGAACCTTCGGCGTGACCCCAGAAATCACCACACGCGCGTTGAGCCGGGTCCCGTCGGTCAGCGCGACCCCCCTCGCCCGGCCGCCGGCGACGATGATCTCGCGCACCGCGCCGCCGGTCTGAACCACCCCGCCCCTGCTTTCGACAAAGGCGCGCATGGCCTCGGTGATCGCGCCCATGCCGCCCACGGGTTGCCCCCATTTTCCGCGCTTGCCGTTCACCTCGCCGAACACATGATGCAGCAGCACATAGGCGGAGCCGCTCATCCGGGTCGAGACCATGTTCCCGACCAGCCCCTTCACCCCGAGCAGCCCCCGCAGGGCTTCGCTCTCGAAACGGGGTTCGAGGAAACCGGCCAGGCTGTTGAGCATCAGTTCGGCCATCACCGGGCGCAAATCGCGCGGCAACCCGCGCAGCGCCCGCCATGTGCGAAACCCGGCCGGCAACCCCGACAACCCGGCCTTGATCTCGGGCGGGACGACCCGCGCCAGACGGCGCACCGTGTCCGAGATCGCGTCCAGCTCCCGGCTCAGCCGCTTGTATTCGCGCGCGTCGCTTTCGCTGAACCGGGCGATGCTGCGATGGGTCGAAGCCTCGTCCGCGGTCAGCTCCAGCGCCTCGCCGCCGGGGAGCGCGGACATGACGCCGCCGTCGCGCTCGATGATGCGGAGCCCGTGGCGCGCCAGTTCGAGGTCGCGGATGATCTCAGGCGCCAGAAGCCCGACAAGATAGGAGCATGAGGAATTGCGGAACCCCGGCCAGAATTCCTCGGTCACGCAGGCGCCGCCCACCACCGGGCGCGCCTCCACCACCGCGACGCTCAGCCCCGCGCGCGCCAGATAACCGGCGGTGGTCAGCGCGTTATGCCCCGCGCCGATCAGGATCGCGTCAAAGGACGCGCCCGAGGGGATGCGGCCCCGGTCCTGCGGGATATGAGCGGTCGTATCCATCGGCGTCAGCCCCGCCCCCCCGCGCCCGCCGCGCCGAGAACGGCGTTCACCGCCTCGGCCATCCTGTCCGCGATCGCGGTCAGTTCGGCGTCGGTCACGTTATAAGCCGGGGCCAGAAGCACATGGTCGCCGCTGACGCCATCGACGGTCCCCGCGCCCGGATACGCCAGCAGGCCCCTCGCCGTCGCGGCGGCGCCGATCTGCGCGGAAACCTTTCGCGCCGGAGCAAAAGGCGCCTTGTCGCCCCGGTCCGCGACCAGTTCGATCGCCCGCAACAACCCACGCCCGCGGATATCGCCGACATGGGGATGCGCGCCGAGCCGCTCGCGCAGGAGCGCGTCCAGCCGGTCGCCCGCCGGCGCGACCTGCGCGGCCAGCCCGTCCTGCGCGATCACGTCCTGCACCGCCAGCGCGGCGGCGCAGGCCAGCGGATGCGCCATATAGGTATGGCCGTGGATGAACCCGCCGCTGCCCGCGGCGAAAGCGCCATGGACCTTCGCGCCGCACATCACCGCGCCGATCGGCATGTAGCCGCCGCCCAGCCCCTTGGCCAGCGTCACGATATCGGGGGCGACGCCCTCCGCCTCGCAGGCGAGGCACGTTCCGGTGCGAAAGGTTCCGCACATCACCTCGTCGAGGACCAACAGAACGCCATGGCGGTCGCAGATCTCGCGGACATGGCGGAAATAGCCCGGCGCCGGCCCGACCGCGCCGGTGGTCGCGCCGACCACGGTTTCGGCGATGAAGGCGGCGACGTTTTCGGGACCGAGACGCATGATCTCCGCCTCCAGCGCCCCGGCCGCGCGGCGACCGTAGCTTTCGGCGTCCTCGTCGTCGCGCTGATGGCGATAGGCGTAGCAGGGCGCGATGCGCGGCGCCTCGGAAAGCATCGGCAGATAGGGCGCGCGACGCGCCTCGCTGCCGCTGCGCGCCAGCGCGCCCAGCGTGTTGCCGTGATAGCTCTGCAAACGGGAGATCACATGCCGCCGGTCCGGCGCGCCGCATTCCAGATGATATTGCCGGGCCATCTTGATGGCCGTCTCCACCGCCTCCGAGCCGGAGCCGACGAAATAGACTTTCTCCATCGGAACCGGCGTCGATGCGACCATGCGCGCGGCCAGCGCCTCGGCCGGGGCCGAGGTGAAGGCGCCGCTATGGACATATTCCACCGCGGCCATCTGGCGCGCGACCGCTTCGGCGACGCGCGGGTCGCCATGGCCGATGCAACTGACGGCGGCGCCGCCGGAGGCGTCCAGATAATCCCGCCCCGCCGCATCGGTGATCACCATCCCGCGCGCCCGGACGGCCAGCGGCGGCGTCGCATGCGCCGAGCGGTGGAAGACATGGGAGGGAGAAGGCGTGTCGGTCATCGTCTGCCCGTATAGGTTCCGTTTGCGTAAAGGGCCTGCTCGACCCGGGCGATCCGCTCCGAAGCCACATCGCCAAGCTCCGACAGCAGCGCCATGATCAGCGCCTCCACCAGGGCGTGCGCCGCGGTGATCGACGGGAAGAAGGACGGGCTTTCGGTCGGGAACAGCAGCGTCTGGTCGGCAAGCCGGGTCAGCGGCGTCGCCCGGCTGTCGGAAAGACAGATCAGCGCCGCGCCGGCGTTTTCGACCGCCCCGGCGACCTGCTCCATCTCGCGGGCGTAAGGGTGGAAATTGATCGAAAGCACCGCGTCTTCGGGGCCGAGCGCGGCGAGATCGGCGAAAATCGAGGTCGCCTCGCCGCCCAGCAGGATGACGTCGTTCCGCAGCATCCGGCAAAGATAGACGAAGGTATGGCCCGGCCCGCGGCAGCTCATGAAAGCGGCGACATGCACCCGGCGCGCCCCGGCCAGAATCCGCGCGCTTTCGGTCAGCGCGGCCTCGGCGTTGGCCACGGCCAGATGCGTGAGATTGGAAAGCTGCGCCCGCAGGCTCTCGGTCAGAAGCCCCCCGCCCGCCTCGCGGCTGGTCAGCGCCCAGGCCTTTTCGGCATAGGCGCGCGGCGCGCTGCGCATGTGATCGGCGTGAACGTCGCGCAGATCCGACCAGTTCTCATATCCCAGCCCATGGGCCAGACGCACCAGCGTCGCCGCCGACACCCCCGCCTTGCCGGCGAGATCGCGCATCGAATGGATGACGACCTCATCGGGATGATCGACCAGATAGCGCGCGCCCTCGGCGATCCGGCGCGGCAGATCGGGCATCGTCTCCATCAGTCGCGAATGGATATCGGCCAGGGTGGCGGGAGGGCTCATGACAGATCGAACCGCGCCGGAGGAATATTGCGGAACGGCAGGGCGGCGCAGTCCGCCATCGCCGGGCCGGGCGTGTCGACCTGAAGGATCTCGTCGAAGCTGGGGCCGAAGGCTGCGTGGAAATGGTTCTTGGCCTTGGCCAGAAGAACCGGAACCTCCGCCAGGTCGATATCGTGCAGCGCGAAATAGGCGTGATCATTCGGCGACTGACAGACGGAGGAGATGATGATCCGCAGCGGCCCCGCCCTGAGGAGCGCGGTGCGCCCGATATCCACCGGCATGCCGTTCTCCATCGGCCCGGTGTTGCGGAACCGCCCATCGGTCAGCTTTTCGACTCTGGCGCGCAGCGCGACCGGCGCGCCATAACGGCCGTCGAGCCGCGCGCCGAGGCGAAGATCGAGCGACGCGCCCGGCCCCGCCGCCCCGGCGGCCCGCGCCAGTTCGGGATCATGAAAGAAGGCGAACACCGCGCCTTCGGGCAGATCGGCCTCCAGCGCCGCGGCGAGCAGACCCGGCGTATCGCCGCCGCCGCCCGACAGCGGGTTGTCGGAAGGCTCCAGTATCGCGACCCTGCGCCCCCCCGCCCATGGGCGGCGCGCCAGGGTTTCGGGCGCCTTGGGCAGGCGGGGGATGAAGCCAGCCCGCGCCGCCCGCATCCGCTCGACCAGCAGCGCCCCCGCCCGCGCGCCGGCGCGCGGGTCCCGCGCCGTGACCAGCGCGCCGGAATCGGCGTCGGGCACATCCGCGTAGCTGAAGCTGGCGTAGGGATAGACGCCCCGCACATCGCCGGCTTCAAGCGCCTGCGCATGCGCCTCGATCCCCGGCATCGGGCCGTCGCCATCGGTGCGCATGTTGAAGCTCGGCAGGATCAGGCCGGTCCG
Organism: Pikeienuella sp.; assembly: GCA_047974395.1. Taxonomy (GTDB): domain Bacteria; phylum Pseudomonadota; class Alphaproteobacteria; order Rhodobacterales; family Rhodobacteraceae; genus Pikeienuella. The sequence goes on from JBKECG010000448.1 coordinate 4,604, forward strand.
GGTCAGGCTCACGCGCCACCGTTCGCCGGCGCGGATCATCTCCTCCAGCATGTCCAGCGCGCGTTCGGCGGTCTCGCGCATGTCGGTATGCGGATATTTGCGATAGACGGTCGCCGCGTTCAGAGCCTGCGCCAGCGCCTCGGTGGGCACGCAATGCATGTCGAAGGAGGCGACGATCGGGATATCCGGGAACCGGGCGCGGAGCCGCACGGCCAGCGTCGTCTCGGGCCGCTGATCGCGCATGCCGATGCAGGAGCCGTGCAGCGAAAGATAAAGCCCGTCCACGCCGTCCAGCGCCGGATCATCGGCGATCTCCGCGATCACCTCGTCGAGAAGCTCCTGCCGGACCGGCCCGCCCGGCGGGGCCGAGGCCAGACGCGAGAAAACCAGCGCGACTCCGGGGCGGGCGTCGGCCCAGGCCAGCGCGCCGCCGATCTCCGTGGCGGCGCCGCGATAAAGTTCGGCCGCCGCGGCGCCATGGCCCCATTCGCGCGCCGCGAACTCTTCCTTCCCGACAATCGCCGGGCTGAAGGAGTTCGCCTCGTGCCACAATCTGGCGACGCCGATTTTCATGCATTCCCGCCCTGGGTCGAAATAGTTACATTTGTTTTGCCATTAACAAAAAAGGACTCATTTGTTTCGTGTCAAGAAAAATCAGGCATGCCGTCGTTTTTCGGCGCGCCGGGGCCATAGCGGCGAAGAGCGGAAACACCCCGGAACAGTCGCCCGGCCAGCCGCCGGGCGAAGGTCGCGACGCATGCCCGCAACCCGCGGGAGCCGGCCCGGACGCAAGGCGAAACCACCGGGCCGGCCGCGGCCGCGCAACCGCCATCGGTTCAGGGTTCAGGCCCGCCCGCGCCCCGCTTCACCGGACAACACCCCCGGATTCAATAATATATCCGGGGAGATATCCGTGATCCGGGTATGGCCGCAAAACGCCATCGACAGATCGAGCGCATCGCGCAGGAGCCCGATCACATGCGCGACGCCGGGCTGCCCGGCGGCCGCGAGGCCATAGAGCGGCGGCCGGCCAACATAGACGCCGCGCGCGCCGAGCGCGAGCGCGCGCAGGATATCCTGCCCCGAGCGCACGCCCCCATCCAGATGAAGCTCCACCCGCCCGCCGACCGCCTCCGCGATCGCGGAAAGGGCGGCGATGCTGCTGGGCGCGCCGTCGAGCTGGCGCCCGCCGTGATTCGAAACGATCAGCGCGTCGGGCTCCATGCCGGCGGCGACATGCGCGTCCTCGGGGTCGAGTATTCCCTTCAGGATCAGCTTTCCCCGCCAATGCTCGCGCACCCAGTTCACCGCGTCCCAGTCGAGGCTGGGATCGAACTGGCTCGCGGTCCATTCCGCCATCCGCTTCAACCCGTCCACATCGGGCAGATGGCCGACGATATTGGCGTAGGTGCGCGATTGCGCCCGCAACATCCTGAGGCACCAGCCGGGCCGCGACAACAACTGGGCGATCACCGGCGGGCTGGGCTTCGGCGGGGCGGAAAGATGGTTGCGCAGGTCGGCGTGGCGCCGGCCCAGCACCTGAAGATCCAGCGTCAGCACCAGCGTGCGGCAACCCGCGTCCCAGGCCCGGCGCATCAGATCCCGCACGAAGTCACGGTCGCGCATCAGATAGAGCTGGAACCAGAAGGGCCGCGTCGCCGCGGCGGCCACCTGCTCGATCGAACAGATGCTCATGGTCGACATGACATAGGGGATGCCGGCCGCCTCGGCCGCGCGCATCAGCGCGATCTCTCCATCGGGCCAGAGCATGCCGGCCATGCCGGTCGGCGCGATGGCCAGCGGCATGGCGACGCTCTCTCCCGCCATCTCGCTGTCGAGCGACCTGCCGCTGAGATCGCGGCAGACGCGCTGACGAAACAGCAGCCGCTCGAAATCGCTGGCGTTGCGGTCGCGGGTGCCTTCGCTCCACGACCCGCTATCGACATAGCCGAAGAACATCCGCGGCGCGCGCGCGCGCGCCAGCTCCCGCATCTCGGCGACGGTCTGAACCCGGGTGAACCGCATCGCGTCAGGACCGGTTCACAAGGGCGGATTTCCCCCGCGCCGCGCGGCGGCGACCGGCCGCCCCCTTCAGATAACGCCTGACCACCATTTCATCCTGCTCCTGTTGACGCGCGCGCATGCGCGGGATTGCAGCCCTTCGCCGCCCTTCTCGGCGATTTCAATTCCCGAAGTCGATCACCGCCTTGCCGTCGAATTCACGGCGGCGCAGGCGGTGGAGGAAATCCGGCGCCGCCTCCAGCGGGATCGAATGCTCGATCATCGGATCGAGCCGCCCCGCCTCCAGCATCTCGATCAGCGCCGCGCCCATTACCGCGAAATCGGCCTGGCTGCGCAGATCGCCCGCGCCATAGGCCCCGCCCAGCGCGATCTCGTGGATCGAGGCCGCATAGGTATAGGCCGGCGTCGCCGAGAGATCCGGCAACGGATCGACGCAGGCGAGTTGGCCGTTATAGGCCAGAAGATCCAGCGACTTGCGCGCATCGCCTGGATTCGCCACCTCCAGCATCGCATCGGCGCCCCGGCCGCCATTCGCCGCCCTCACCTGTGCGGGCAGATCCGCCGCGCGATAGTCCAGCACGACATCCGCGCCCAGCCTTCGCGCGCGGGCGGCCCTTTCCGGCCGGGCCAGCGCGATCACCCGCGCGCCGATATCATGGGCGATCTGCACGGCGAAACCGCCGACGCCGCCGGTCGCGCCCTGGATCACGATGCTCTGGCCGCGCGCCAGCCCGATCTTGCGGACCAGCGCCTGATAGGCGGTCAGCCCGGCGCAGGGCAGCGCCGCCGCGACCTGAAAGGAGACCCCCTCCGGCAGGCGGGTCATCACATGGGCCGCCGTCACCGCATATTCGCCAAAGACGCCCTGCCGGTTCAGGTTCCCGTGCCAGACCACGCGATCGCCCACCGCCCAGCCCCGGACATCCGGGCCGAGCCGCTCGACCACCCCCGCCCCGTCGAGACCGACGACATGCGGCTCGCTCCACCAGGGCGCCGCGCCGCAACAGAGCTTCCAGTCGACCGGGTTCAGCCCCGCCGCCATCATCTTCACCCGCACCTCTCCGGGGCCGGGTTCGGGCATGGCCACATCGGCGAGGGCGGTGGTCGACATGTCGTCGACCGGGCGGGCGCATAGGATGGCGCGCATGACGCGGCTCCCTTCCGGTCCGCCGCCTCAGCCCGCCGCCGGCGCGTCGGGCTGGACCAGTTCGATCAGATAGCCGTCGGGATCCTTGAGAAAGGCGATATGGGTGGTCCCGTGCTTCATCGGCCCCGGCTCGCGCACAATATCGGCGCCGCCGGCGCGCAGGGTTTCGGTCGTGGCGTAGATATCGCTGGTCTCCAGCGCGATATGGCCATAGCCCTCGCCAAGCTCATAGGGGCCGTGGTCGTAATTGTAGGTCAGCTCAATCAGGGTGTTCTCCTCCTCGGGGCCATAGCCGACGAAAGCGAGGGTGAACTTCCCGTCGGGGAAATCCAGCTTCTTGATCAGCCGCATCCCCAGCAGCCGCGTGTAGAAATCCAGCGACGCGTCCAGATCGCGAACGCGGAGCATCGTGTGCATCATGCGAAGTTTGGGCATGGAATCCTCTTCTCTCTCTCATCCGAATGCGGGCCGGAACAGGCGATGCGGCTTCGCCGGTCAGACCGCCGTGGCGCTGTAGTAACGTTCCGTATAGGCGATATGGGCGCGCAGAAGGGCGACGGTCTTTTCGACATCGCCCTCGGCGATGGCCTGATGCAGCCCGACATGCTCCCCGATCGAATTGTCGTTATGCGCCTCCTCGCGCGAGAAGCGGAACCGCAGCGCCTCGAAGCGGCTGTTGACCTGGCTGGCGTATGTCTGCTCCAGCAGCGGCGAGTTCGCGCGGGCTATGATCCGCAGGTGAAATTCGGTGTCGAGCGCATGGTAATCCTCGCGCGCGCGGACTTTCAGCGCCTCCTGCATCCCGACCAGGATCCGGCGGATATCGGCCTCCAGCCCGGCGGGGTCGCGCCGCATGGCCAAGGATATCGCCTCCACCTCCAGCGCGGTGCGCAATTCGCAAAGCGCGCGCAGCTCATCCGCCGAGGGCCTGAAGACAAAGGCGCCGGATTGCGGGCGGATCTCGATCAGCCCCTCCCCCTCCAGCCGGATATAGGCCGAACGGATCGGCGCCTTGGTCACGCCGTAAAGCTCCGCGAGCTGCGCTTCGGAGATTTTCTCCCCCAGAGCGAAGCGGTTCGCGATGATGTCCTGACGCAGGCGCTCCAGCACCAGTTCGGAAACGGGTCGCGGCCTCTGGCCCCTGGGAGAACGGCTCATCTCGTCTTACTTCTGCGCGGCGGCGCCCGGTCCGGCGCCGAGGATAAAGGAGACGGCCCTGTCGGCGATGACAAGCGTCGTCGCGTTGGTGTTGCCGCTGATGATGTTCGGCATGGCCGAAGCGTCGCCGACGCGCAACCCCCGGACGCCCCTGACCCGAAGATCCGGCGTCAGCACCGCGGCCGGATCGTCCTCGCGCCCCATGCGGGTGGTGCCGACGGGGTGATAGACGGTCTTGACGAAACGTCTGGCGTGTTCGGCCAGGGCCTCGTCGCTGTCGGCGCCGTCGCCGGGAAAGATCTCGCGGTCGATCATGCCGGCCATCGGCTTCTCGGCCAGGATGCGCCGGGCCTGACGCACGCCGCCGATGGACAGGCGCAGATCCTCCGGGTCCTCGAAATAATTCGGATCGACCAGAGGCTGGTCCTTCGCATCGGTCGAGGCGAGCCTGACCGACCCGCGCGAGCCGGGCCGCAACACGCAGGAATTGATCGTCACCCCCCATGTCGGCTTCAGATCGGTCGTACCCGGCTCCAGAAACACCGAGGGCACGCAGAATTGCTGCACCTTCGCCTCGTTGCTCAGGTCGTCCGGGTCCAGAAACGCCCCCGCCTCCACCCCGTTCGAGGTGACCGGCCCGCTGCGGAACAGGAGATATTGCAACCCGTTGCGGATCTGGCTCCAGCCGCGATCCTGACCGAAATATCCATGCGGCCCATTGCAGAAGGCGACGACCGGCACTTCGGTATGGTCCTGAAAGTTCTGGCCCACGCCGTCCAGATCGACGCGGGTCTCGATCCCCATCTCCTTCAGGTGGAAATGCGGCCCGATCCCGGACAGCATCAGGATCTTGGGCGTGGCGATGGCGCCGGCGCACATGATCACCTCGTTTCCGGCCCGAACGACATGGCTGGCGCCGCCCCGCGAATACTCCACCCCGGTCGCGCGGTCGCCCTCCAGCACGACGCGGTGAACCAGACAGCCGGTCAGCACCTCCAGCCGGCCGGTCTTCTTCGCCGGATGCAGGAAGGCGTCGGCGGCCGAAACCCGGCGGCCATTGCGGATGGTGAGCTGGTAGAAACCGGTCCCGGCCTGCCGGCGGCCGTTGAAATCCGGGTTATAGGCGATGCCGGCCGCCTGCGCCGCCTGCACATAGGCGCGGCTCAGCCCGCAGAGATAGGCCGGGTCGGAGACGGTCAGCGGCCCTTCGATCCCGTGCAGATCATCGTTCAGGCGCTGGTTGCCCTCCATGCCCTTGAAATGCGGCAGCAGCCCGGACCAGCCCCAGCCGGGATCGCCGGTCGCCTCCTCCCAGCCGTCGTAATCGCCGGCCTGACCGCGGATATAGATCATCGCGTTGACCGAGGATCCGCCGCCGATCACCCTGCCCGTGGGCACCACCGGCTGACGCCCGCCAAGGCGCTGCTGCACGGTGCTCTGGTAGAACCACATATATGTCTCGACGCCGAGCAGCTTGACGAAGCCGGCCGGCATGCGGATCAGCGGGTTGCGGTCTGAGCCGCCCGCCTCCAGCACCAGCACGGAAGCGCCCGCCTCCGCCAGCTTGCCCGCGATCAAAGAGCCGGAGGACCCCCCCCCGACCACGACATAATCATAGCTCGTCGGCATGTTCCTTCACCTTCACGTCAGAGGGGAACAGAAGCAGATGCTCGGGATCGACCGAAACGGTCACCTCTTCTCCGCGCGCCACCCTGACGCCCGGCGGCGTGACCAGCGCGACGCGGACCGCGCCGATATCGACGAAAATCTCGTTGTGATCCTGCAATTCCTCGGTGATGAAGCCGCGCCCTTTCAACCGCACCGGAGAGCCCTCGCCCAGTCGCATGAAATGCGGCCGGATCGCCGCCAGCCCTTTCGGGCCGATCTCCCGCACCCGCGCGCTCAGGGCGTCGGTCAGTTCGACCCGGTTGCCCTCGATCACCAGCCCGGCCGCGTTGGCCCCGGTGAAATCCATGAAGTTGATCGGCGGCTCGCCGACGAAGCCGGCGACGAAGGCGTTGGCGGGGCGGGAATAGACCTCCTGCGGAGTGGCGAGTTGCTGGATCAGCCCGTCGGACATGACCATCACCCGGTCGGCCAGCGCCAGGGCCTCTTCCTGATCATGGGTGACATAGATCATCGTATGGCCGAATTCCTGATGGATCGACTTGATGAACCGGCGCATCCGATATCTCTGGCGCGTGTCCAGATGGCTGATCGGCTCATCCAGCAGAAAGACCGCCGGCTTGCGCACCAGCGCCCGCGCAAGACCGACGCGCTGCGCCTGCCCCGAGGACAGCGCCCCCGGCTTGAGATCCAGAAGCTGGGTCAGCTCCATCTTCTCGGCCACCGAGCGCACGGCGCGCTCGACCTCCGCCCTGTCCCGGCCGGCGGCGCGCAGCGGAAAGGCGATATTCTCGAAAACCGTGATCGGCGCGTAGAGCGCATAGTTTTCAAAGGACATCGCCACGTTGCGGTCGCGGGCGCGCATGTCGTTCACGGACCGGCCGTCAAAGAGGATCTCGCCCTCGGTCACGGTCTCCAGCCCGGCGATCATCCGCATGGTCGAGGATTTGCCGCAGCCGGAAGGGCCGAGAATCGCGACGAATTCGCCGTCGGCGATATCGAAATCAATGCCGTGAACGGCCTGAAAATCGCCATATCGCTTGATCAGCCTGTTGGCGGTGATGCGCGCCATGTCAGCGGGCCTCCCTGCTCTGAACCGCGCCGCGCACGGCGATCTCGTCGGCGAAGAGATGCAGCCGGGCCGAGTCGATCTCCAATCCCACGGTTTCCCCCGGCTTCACCTCCGCGTCGGCGGGCAGCGAGACCTGGACATGATCGGCCCCGGCGCCGATCACCGCGATATTGGAATGGCCGAGATGCTCGACCACCTCCACCCGCCCGCCGAGCGCGCCGGCGGTCGCGGGATCGACCAGGCGGATCGCGTTCGAGCGCAGACCGACCTTCAGCCCGCGCCGGCCCGGCTCCACGCCGGTCGAGACGCCGACGAACTGCCCGTCCGCGGCGCGCAGCACCGCCCCGCCCTCGCCGGCGTCGGCCTCGACCGAAAGGAAGCTCATCGGCGGATCGCCGACGAAGGAGGCGACGAAAGTGTTGGCCGGCCGCTCATAGAGTTCGGCCGGGGCGCCCTGCTGCTCCAGCCTCCCCATGTTCAGGATCGCCATCCTGTCGCCCAGCGCCAGCGCCTCCTTGCTCGACGTGGTGGTGAAGACGATGGTCGCGTTCATCTCCACCGCCAGCGCCTTCAGCTCGGCCCGCATCCGGTGGCGCAGCTTCGCGTCCAGATGGCCGATGGGCTCGTCCAGCAGATAGATATCGGCCGGGCGGATGATCGCCCGCCCCAGCGCCACGCGCTGGCGCTGCCCGCCGGAAAGAAAGCCCGGCCGGCGCTCCAGCACATGCGGGATGCCCAGAACCGCGGCGATCTTCTTCACCCGCGCCTCGATCTCGGCCCTGCCGATCCCGGCGGCGCGCAGCGGAAAGGCCAGGTTCTCGGCGACCGAGAGATGCGAATAGAGCGCGTAATTCTCGAAGGCCATCGCCGCCTGCCGCCGCTCGGGCGGCAGATGGACGATGCTCTCTCCATCGCGCCGCACATCGCCGGTGGTCGGCTTCGTCAACCCCGCCAGAAGGTTGAGAACGGTGGATTTCCCCGCCCCGGCCGGACCGTAGAGCACGAAGAACTCGCCCCTGTTGATCTCCAGATTCAGCCGGCGCAGCGCGACCGTGCGCAGCCCGTAGCGTTTGTGAACATCGACAAGCGCGTACATCAGCGGTCCTCCGCAAGAAGCGCCGCGACCTCGGCCGCGGCGGCGTCGCGCTCGGCCCGGCAGGCGCGCCGACGCCAGAGAAAGAAGCCCAGCCCCAGCACCACGCCGACGATGTTCATCAGCAGGACCGAAACCCCCTGGCCGGGGAAATACGGCTCCAGAAAGATCAGCCAGAAGAAGACCGCGCCGATATAGATCAGCAGCATCTTGAACCCGGCGTCCCATGCTTGCGAAAAGGTCATGGCGTCACCCCCTCACCGCGCCGAAGGTCAGACCCCGGACCATGTAACGCTGCATCACCAGAACGAAGAGCAGCATCGGCGCGACCGAGATCGTCGCCGCCGCCGCCACCGGCCCCCAGAGAATGCCCTGAAGGGTGAAGAAGCTCTCGACGCCGACGGTGACGGTCGAGGCGGATTTGCGCGTCAGGATGTAGGCGAAGAGGAACTCGTTCCAGCTGAAGATCAGCGTGAACACCGCCGTCACCGCGATGCCCGGCGCGGCCAGCGGGAAGGTGACCTTGCGCAGCACCTTGATCCGCGACAGCCCGTCCAGCCGGGCGGAATTCTCCAGCTCGCGCGGGATGTCCTGAAAGAAGCTGACCAGAAGCCAGATGGCGAAAGGCAGGTTGAACATCACATAGGAGACGATCAGCGCGCCATGCTGGTCCAGCCCTAGATGCAGCGACCCGCCGATCGCGGTCTTGCCGACATCGCGGAAGATCAGGAAATAGGGTAGGATCACCGCGATCGCGGGCATCATCTTGGTCGAGAGGATGAAGAACAGGATATGCCCGTCGCCGACATTGTAGCGCGCGAAACTGTAGGCGGCGAGCGAACCGAACGCGACCACGATCACCGTCGAGGTGACGGAGATGATCAGCGTGTTCTTCACATAGAACAGGAAGTTCTTGTCATAGAGCGCGTGGGCGTAATTCTCCAGCGTCGGGGTGAACAGCAATTGCGGCGGCGAGACCATGATCGCGCCCTCGGGCTTGAAGCTGGTCAGCACCATCCAGAAGATCGGGAAGACGAAAAAGCCGATGACCAGCAGGATCGCGCCATAGCGCAGAACCTCGATCGGCAGGGAACGCTTGTGGTTCATGTCATTCCTCCTTCGCGCGGTCGGTGAACTGCTTGAGCAGCGGCGTCAGCGCGAAGATGGCGGCCACAAGCATGACATAGAGAAAGAAGACCGCCATGGTCGAGGCGTAATCCATGCGGAAGAGCTTCAGCCCGGTGCGATAGAGATAGAAGGTCATCGTCTCGGTCGCGGTGCCCGGCCCGCCGCGGGTCAGCACGGCGACGGCGTCATAGAGGCGCACGCAGTCGATGGTGCGCAGCACCAGCACCAGGAAGAGAACCGGTTTCAGCAGCGGAAAGGTCAGCGTGGTCAGCACCCGCCAGCGCGAGGCGCCGTCAAGCTCGGCCGCCTCGAAGGGTTCCTTCGGCAGGGCCTGAAGGCCGGCCAGCGCGATCAGCGCGACGAAGGGCGTCCACTGCCAGACATCGAACAGGACCACCGACCAGAGCGCGATGGTGTAATCGCCCAGCCAGTTCGGCTCCGGCAGGCCGATGACGCCCAGCACCCAGTTCAGCACCCCGAATTGCGTGTCGTAAAGATAACGCCAGAACAGCCCCGTCACCGCCGCCGAGGTCGCCAGCGGCAGGATCAGCAGCGAGCGGGTGAGCCCCTTGCCGATGGTGGCGTTGTGCAGAAGGAAGGCGATGCCGACGCCCAGGATCATCTCCGCCCCCACCGCCACGACGGTGAATTTCAGCGTCACCCAGCTGGAGGACCAGAAGGCGCGGTCGGAAAAGACCATGCGGTAATTGTCGAGGCCGACATAATCGCCCAGCGCGCCGCGGGTCAGGTCGCCCTCGCGAAAGGAAACGTCGAGCGCGTAGACCAGCGGCAGGACGGCGAAGATCAGCGTGATCAGCATCGCCGGGGCGATGAGCATGATCGAGAACCAGCGATCCGACATTCCGGCTTTTCCGGGAACGGGTATGGCGCGGTCGGATATGACGGGGCCGGTCGGTTCCGATTGAACGGTCATGGGGCGCCTCGCAAGGGGATTTCTCAGGATGCGGGGGCGGAAGGCCGCCCCCGCGCCGGGCGTGGCCGGCTCAGTTCCCGATCGGGCAGGGTCCGCCGCAGATCTTGGCGACATCTGCGGCCAGTTGCTCCGCCGCTTCGCGCGCGGTGATCTGCCCCGAGGCTGCCGCCTGGAGCGGGATCTGCATCGTGTTGTAGATCTTGGCCCCGTAGGAGGTGTTGAAGAGATTCGAGGAGAAGCCCGACATCGACTCGAACACCTTGTTCAGGGTCGCGTATTGCCCGTTGGTCGCGCGCCGTTCCGGCGTCGCGAATTCCGGCGCCGTCAGGACCGAAGTGAGGGTCGAGGCCCCGCCAAGCTCCGCAAACTGCTTCTGAATGTCGTGGCTGCCGATATGCGCGACGAATTTCATCGCCATATCGGGATTGGCCGAGCTGGAGGAAACCCCCAGCAGGAACCCGCCGACATAGGCCTTCTTTCCCGGCGCCTCGATCGCCTCGATCACCGCGCCGGGGACGGATTCCTCGGTTTTCACGGCGTTCGGCCACTGGTCGAGGAACATGCCCGCCGTCATCGCGATCTGCCCGTCGCGCATCTGGTTGATCACGCCGTCATAGGTCACGGTCAGCGCCGCGCCCGGCGCGAAGGCCAGCTCGGCGATATAGTCGGCCAGCACCTTCTCGACATCATCGACCGGCACCACGCCCTCATCCGTCAGCCAGTCGGACCCCATGCCCCAGAGCGGCGAGGAAAGCTCGTCCTGGATCTCCGGGAACGGGCCGGCCATCAGCCCGACGCCGTAGAAATCCTTCTCCAGCGGCTGGCCCTTGAGCATCTCGCCCTTCTTGCGGGTGAAGAATTCGGCGATGTCGCGATGCTGCTCCCATGTGGCGGGCGGGGTCAGGGCGTAGCCGTATTTCGCCTCGAAGGCGGCCTGCTCGGTCGGATCGTCAAAGAGATCCTTACGGATGAACATGCCGGCGGTGTAGGTGTAATAGGGCAGCCCCCAGACATCGCCCTTGTACTCCACGGTCATCGCCCGCAGCGTCGGCGAAACGTCGTCGAGCAGCGCCTGCTTGTCGGCGAAGAATTCGGTCATCGGCAGGATGAAGCCATTCTCGGCGAACTCGGCCTTCTCGGCGGTCTCCAGCGTCACCACGTCATAGGCGCCGGTCTGGCCGACCATCTCGATGACCTGCTTGTTGTAAAGCTGCGAGTTGTCGATATTGACGACCGACACCCTGGCGCAGTTCGCCTCCTCGAAACTCTTGACGAAACCTTCCATCGCATCGGTGTAGAAGCCGGCGATGGTGGACCAGGTCAGTTCGACCGGGTTATCGCAATCCTGGGCGAAAGCTCCGCCCGCAGATGCAATGGACAGCAAACTCGCCGCAGCAAGCGTCTTCCTCATGTCAGACCTCCTCCCGAGATGGTCTCGTTGTTTTCGAATCGAAGGATGTAACATGTCAGTTTACTTGTCAAAGGTTGTTATCCGGCTGAAAATCAGACATAGCCTATGCGGAAGGTGGTATTTCGGCGTTACAAGTTGATCCCAGAACTCAACACATCACGCTAACCTGTTAGAATACCCCTCCGGGAGAGGAAACCCAATGGAACGGTCCAAGCGATTCGAGTTGCGGGAAAAGCGGGCGGTGAATTCCGACACCTTCGTCGCGGAGGATCCGGGACTCGGCCTGATCGCGATGAACAGCCCCAACGACCCCGCGCCCAGCCTGACCCTGTCGCAGGGGCGCATCGTCGAGATGGACGGGCGCGAAGAGGAAGATTTCGACACGATCGACAGATATGTCGCCAATCACGCCATCGACCGCGCCGTCGCCGAGGAGGCGATGGCCATCCCTTCGCTGGAACTGGCGCGGCGGCTGGTCGATATCTCCACCCCGCGCGCGGAGATGATGCGGCTGCTTTCGGGCTGCACCCCGGCCAAGCTCTGCCAGATCATGTCGCATCTCAACGTGGTCGAGATGATGATGGCCCTTCAGAAGATGCGGGCGCGGCGCACGCCCGGCAATCAGGCCCATGTCACCAACTGGCGTGAAAATCCGGTGCTGATGGCGGCCGACGCGGCCGAGGCGGCGCTGCGCGGTTTCGACGAATTGGAAACCACCTGCCGCGTCGCGCGCATGGCGCCTTTCAACGCGCTGGCGCTTCTGGTCGGCTCGCAGACCGGGCGCGGCGGGGTGCTGACGCAATGCGCGGTGGAGGAGGCGCTGAATCTGCGCCTCGGCCTGAAGGGGCTGACCACCTACGCCGAGACGCTTTCCGTCTATGGCACCGACGAGGCGCTGCGCGACGGCGACGACACGCCCTGGTCGAAGGGCATCCTCGCCTCCGCCTACGCCTCGCGCGGGATCAAGATCCGCTTCACCTCGGGCACCGGCGCCGAAACCCTGATGGGCTATGAGGACGGCAAGTCGATGCTCTATCTCGAAGCGCGCTGCCTGATGCTGGCGAAAGGCGCCGGCGCGCAGGGCGTGCAGAACGGCGCCGTCTCCTGCGTCGCGCTGACCGGCGCCCTGCCCGAGGGCGTGCGCGCCATCCTGGCCGAGAACCTGATCGCCGCCGCGCTGGGGCTGGAGGTCGCCTCCGGCAATGACGCGATGTCCTCGCATTCGGACATGCGCAAGGCGGCGAAGCTGATGCTGCAATTCCTGCCGGGGACCGATTTCGTCACCTCGGGCTATTCCTCCATGCCGCGGCGGGACAACATGTTCGGCGGCGGCAATTTCGACGCCGAGGATCTGGACGACTGGATGGCGATCCAGCGCGACATGCGGGTGAACGCCGGCATCTTCCCGATCACCGAGGATCAGGCCATCGCCATCCGCCGCAAGGCCGGCCGGGCGATGCAGGCCGTCTTCGCCGCTTTCGGCTTCCCCGCGATCTCGGACGCGGAGATAGAGGAATCCGCCCTCGCCTGCCATTCCGACGACATGCCCGAGCGCGATCTGGTCGCCGACATCGCCGCGGCGCAGGATTTCCTTGAGGGGCCGCTGACAGCGCTCGACGTCGCGCGCGCGCTGGACGAGGCGGGGTTCGAGGCGATCGCGGCCAATGTTCTCGCCATGCAGCAGGTGCGCGTCATCGGCGATTACCTCCAGCCCGCGGCGGTTCTGGATGACGGGTTCCGGGCGCGTTCGGCCTTCTCCGACCGCAATGACTATCTCGGCCCCGGCACCGGCTACCGGGTGGAGGGCGAGACCTGGGCCCGGCTCTCGGCCATCCCGCAGCAAAGGACCGCCGATCAGATGGTGCCGGTCAACAGCGGCGCGCCGGGCGTGCGCCGGACCCCGCGCGGGGAGGCCGCGCCCGGCGCCTCGGCCGACGAGATCGTCATCGGCGTCGGCCCCGCCTTCGCCGGGGATCTCGATCGCGGCCTTTGCGGACTGAACCATGGCGAGATCCTGGCCGCCCTGACCGAAGGCGTCGCCAGCCAGGGCATGACGGCGCGCGTCATCCGCATCTCGGATTCGGCCGATTGCGGGCTGATCGGCTGGCGCGCGGCGCAATTGTCGGGTTCGGGCGTCGGCGTCGGGCTGCAATCCAAGGGCACGACCGTCATCACCCGCAAGGGATTGCCGCCGCTGGACAATCTGGAGCTGTTCTCGCAAGCGCCGCTGCTGTCGCGCGAAGCCTATCTTCAGATCGGCGCCAACGCCGCCAATCACGCCCAGGGCAAGCCGCCGGCGCCGGTGCCGGTCCGCGTCGACAACATGTCCCGGCTGCGGCTGATCGTGCACGCCATGCTGATGCACAAGCGGGAGATCGCGGCGATGGACCCCGCCCGCCCAACCCAGGATCAGGAGGTCCGCTTCGATGCCTGACGACCGGCCGGAAACCGACCCCCGCCGCCGCGAATCGCAGATGAACCCGGAGGAGATCACCCTCGACGCGCTGCGCGAGGGCCGGATCGCCCCCGAGGACGTCACCATCCGCCGCCGCACGCTTCAGGCCCAGGCCGATCAGGCCGTCGCCGAGGGCTACCCGCAGCTTGCGCGCAATTTCGCCCGCGCGGCGGAGCTTACCGCGATTCCCGGACCGATGCTGATGGAGATCTACGAAAAGCTGCGCCCGCGCCGCTCGCGCTATGACGAGTTGCTGGCGCTCTCGCAGGAGATCATCGCCCGTTTCGACGCGCCCGAGACCGGCGCCTATATCCGCGAGGCGGCCGAGGCCTATCGGAAGAAGGGCCTGCTGCGCGACTGAACCGCCGACAATCGCAAACAACGCCAGACGCGCCGAAGCGCCGGGATCCGGGAGGACATGAATGAGCAGGGCATTCGGGGGACCGAACAAATATATCCAGCGCGCCGGCGAACTGGATCGGCTGGCCGGCTATCTCGAACCTCTGGGCAAGCGCGCGCTTGTCCTGATCGACGGGGCGCTTTTCGACGCGCTGAGCGCGCATATCGGCAAGACCGCCGGCGGGCTGGCGCTTCGCTTCGAACGTTTCGGCGGCGAATGCTGCACGCCCGAGATCGACCGGGTCAGGGCCGCCGCCCTCGCCCATGACAGCGATATCCTGGTCGGCGTCGGCGGCGGCAAGACCATCGACACGGCGAAGATCGTCGCCATAGATATCGGCGCGCGCATCGTGATCGCGCCGACCATCGCCTCGACCGACGCGCCGTGCAGCGCGATCGCGGTGCGCTATTCAGAGGATGGCGTCTACGAGGACTCGCTGCACCTGCCGCGCAACCCCGATACGGTCGTCGTCGATTCCGCGCTGATCGCCGCGGCGCCGGCGCGGTTTCTGGTCGCCGGCATCGGCGATGCGCTCTCCACCTGGTTCGAGGCGCGCTCCAATCTTGAATCCCGGAGCGACAATTATGTCGGCGAAGGCTTCCCCGCCCCCGAGGCCGGGCTGGCCATCGCGCGACATTGCCACGATGTGCTGATGCGCGACGCAGTTCAGGCCCGGATCGCGGTGGAATCCGGCCTGCTGACCCGCGCGGTCGAGAACATCATCGAGGCGAACACGCTTCTCTCCGGCCTCGGCTTCGAGAATTGCGGCTGCTCGGCCGCGCATGGCGTCCATGACGGCCTGACCGTGCTGGAGGAGACGCATGGCCATTTCCACGGCGAGAAGGTCGCTTTCGGCGCGCTTTGCCTGCTGATGCTGGAGAACCGCTCCCGGACGGAGATCGAAACCGTCATCCGCTTCTGCCGCAGCCTTGGCCTGCCGACCACGCTCGCCGATCTGGGCGTCGTCGGGGATGTGAAGGCGAAGGTCGAAAAGGTCGCCGAGGCTTCCTGCCGGCCGGGGACGATCATCCATGCGACGCCGGTGACGATCACCGTTCCCATCGTTCGCGACGCGATACTGGCGCTCGACGCCTTTTCGCGCAGCCTTGACTGAGGAGGGACGCGCGATGAGCGACAGAAAACCGCTGGTCATGATCACCGGCGCCAGCGCCGGGATCGGGCGGGAGACCGCACGGGTCTTTTCCGCCGCCGGCCACCCGCTGGCGCTGCTGGCGCGCCGGGTGGAGCTGATCGAGGAGATGGGCCTGCCCGACACGCTCGCCATCGCCGGCGACGTCCGCGACATCGAGGCGATCCGCGCGGCCATCGCGCTTGGCGAGGAACGTTTCGGCCCGGTCGATTGCCTGATCAACAACGCCGGCGTCTCCCGCCTCGCGCGGCTGGACGAGCAGGACCCGGAGCAATGGCGCGACCTGATCGACATCAACTGCCTCGGGGTGCTGAACGGCATGCACGCCGTCGCGCCGGGCATGAAGGCGCGCCGGCGCGGCACGATCATCAACGTCTCCTCCATCGCCGGGCGCAAGGTCTATCCGCATCATGACGTCTATGGCGGCACCAAGCATTTCGTCCACGCCGTCAGCGAGGGCATGCGCCAGACCATGTCCGCCTATGGCGTGCGGGTGGCGGTGATCTCGCCCGGCGTCGCGAAATCGGAGATCGACAAGACCATCACCCATCAGAACGCCTATGAATTCTGGGACAAGGGCCGCCAGTCGCTCGATGGCGGCATGGACGCGGTGAACATCGCCCGGACCATGCTCTTCGCCTATCAGCTGCCACAATCGGTCAATCTCCAGGAGATGACCATCACCCATACCGGTCAGGAATTCTGAGACGGCCGGCGGACCGGCGCCCGACATTCGGATCACCCCATCGCGCAGGAGGCTTCCATGAAGGACATCATCGACACGTTCCGACCCGATCTCTTCGCCGGCAAGGATATTCTGGTGACCGGCGGATCATCGGGCATCGGGCTGGCGATCGCGCAGGGCTTCGCCCGGCTTGGCGGCGCGGTCATCGCCCTTGGCAGTTCCGAAGCGAAGCTGAAAGCGGCCGGCGAGGACCCGGAAAACAAGGGCATCCGCTTCGTCCGCGTCGATGTGCGCGACCCGCGCGCGATCACCGCCTTCGCGAAGACGCTGGAAAAGCTGGACGTGCTGATCAACGCCGCCGGCATCGCCCGCCCCGAGGCCGAGTTCGAGGACGAGACCTATTGCGAAGTCATGGATGTGAACCTGAACAGCCAGATGCGCTTCGCCATGGCCGTGCTGCCGCTGCTGAAAGCGTCAGAAGGGTCGATCCTCAACACCGCCTCGATGCTCAGCTATGTCACCGATCCGCTGGTCCCGGCCTATGGCGCCAGCAAGTCCGGCGTGCTCGGCCTGACCCGGCATCTGGCCCACGCCTTCGGGCCGGACGGGATCCGCGTGAACGCGATCTCTCCCGGCTATCACAAGACCGACATGACCAGAGGGCTCTGGACCGACCCGGAGCCGGCGGAGAAGATCGCCGGGCGTTCGGCGCTCAAACGCTGGGGCACGGTGGATGATCTGGTCGGAACGGCGCTGTTCCTCGCCTCTCCCGCGGCCGAATTCGTCACCGGGGCGGACCTGCCCGTCGATGGCGGCTTCGTCGTGGGCGGGTTCTGAACCGCCCCTTTTCCGCTTGCGCGGCGCGGCGGGATCGTTCTCCATCCCCGCAAGCGGGCTTCAGGGGAACGGGAATGCAGGCGCTGCTTGAGAGGATCGCGGCCGAAGCCCGCCCCCGCGCCGCCGAGGGGCGGGTGGCGCAGTATATCCCCGCCCTCGCCCGGGTCGATCCGACAGGTTTCGGGATCGCCGTCGTCACCGCCGACGGTGAGGAGTTCGCCGCCGGCGACGCCGATGCGCGCTTCTCGATCCAGTCCATCTCCAAGCTCTTCACGCTGGCGCTGGCGATGGAATGGGTCGGAGAGCCGCTCTGGGACCGGGTGAAGCGCGAGCCGTCGGGGATGCGGTTCAACTCCATCATCCAGATCGAGACGGAGAACGGCATACCGCGCAATCCGTTCATCAACGCCGGCGCCATCGTCGTCGCCGACGCGCTGCTGCGCCATCGCCCGACCATCGAGATCGGTTTTCGCAACCAGATGCGGATGCTGACGCGTGATGAGAGCATTCATTTCAACGAGGAGGTCTGGCGCTCCGAGATTCGCACCGGCGACATGAACCGCGCCGCCGCCTTTCTGCTGAAGGCGAAGGGCAATCTGTTCGAGGACCCGATAATGGTCACGGGCGCCTATTTCCGCTTCTGCTCGCTGGCCATGTCGGCGCGCCAGCTTGCGCGCGCGGCGCTGTTCCTGATCCGGCCGCAAGGGGGCGGGGCCGCCTGCGCCGAAGGGCGTCACGCACAGCGGCTCCGCGCGATCATGCGCACCTGCGGGCTTTACGACCAGTCGGGCGAATTCGCCTATCGGGTCGGGCTGCCGGCGAAATCGGGCGTCGGGGGCGGGATACTCGCGGTCAATCCGAACCGGGGCCATGTCGCCTGCGCATGGTCGCCGCCGCTGGATCGCCATGGCAATTCCGTCGCGGCGACGGCGGCGCTGGAACTGCTGGCGGCGGAGACCGGAGTCTGAGCCGCGCTCAGGGCGCCCAATGCGCCTCCGCCGCGCCGGCGGCGGT
>JBKECG010000055.1:0-1560 GCA_047974395.1 Pikeienuella sp.
GCGCCTGTGCACCTCGCGGATGAAATGCTTGATCATCGCCTCGGCGACGTCGAAATCGGCGATCCCGCCGTCGCGCATCGGCCGGATCGCCTGCATCGAGCCGGGCGTGCGGCCCAGCATCCTCTTGGCGTCCTCGCCGACGGCCAGAACCTCTTTCTTGCCGTCCTTCACATGATAGGCGACCACGGACGGCTCGTTCAGAACGATCCCCTTGCCCTTCATGTAGACGAGCGTGTTGGCCGTGCCGAGGTCGATGGCCATGTCCGAGGAGAACATGCCGAATAAGCCGTTGAACATCGGTTCTCCGCTATTCTTGCGCCATTGGGGCGCTGGATTCGACGTGCTTATAGAAGCGGCGCGCGATCAGCGAAAGGGCCGGGGCCGCACCGGCTGATCTCGCCGGGTTGCGAATCCTTGTGAAGGCCCTGTTTCCGCAAGCGAAACCGGCCGCCGGCGGGCGATAAAACCCGCCGGCGGCCCGACCTCAACTGGCGATGGAGATCGTCTCGTTCGGCGCGCTCTTGCCGCGTCGGAGCACCAGCCGGTTCAGCGCGATCACATAGGCGCGGGCGGAGGAGACGATGGTGTCGGTGTCCGCCGCCTGACCGGTGACGATGCGTCCGTCCTCCTCCAGCCGCACGCTGACCGTGGCCTGCGCGTCGATGCCGTCGGTCACCGCCTGCACCGAATAGACCTTCAGCACCGCGTCATGTTTCACCAGACTGTCGATGGCCTTGTAGGCGGCGTCCACCGGCCCGTCGCCCTGCGCCGTGGCCTGATGGTCCACGCCGTCGATGGTCAGCGTCACATCGGCGGATTTCGGATCCTCGGTGCCGGCGATCACCCGCATGAATTTCAGCCTGATGCGGTCATTGGCCGTCGTCGTGCGTTCATCGTCCACCAGCGCGACGATG
This sequence comes from Pikeienuella sp., assembly GCA_047974395.1. GTDB lineage: Bacteria > Pseudomonadota > Alphaproteobacteria > Rhodobacterales > Rhodobacteraceae > Pikeienuella. The sequence continues at coordinate 915 of JBKECG010000055.1, forward strand.
TCTTCGTCATAGACGTCCTTCTTGGTGTCGGCGAGCGCCTTGAAGCGGACGAACGCCTCCTGAAAGGCGTTGTCGCCCATGTCTATGCCCAGATCCTTCAGCTTGGCGCGGAAGGCGGCGCGGCCGGAATGCTTGCCCATCACCAGCGCGTTGGCGCTGAGGCCGACATCCTCGGGCTTCATGATCTCGAAGGTCTCGGCGTTCTTCAGCACCCCGTCCTGATGGATGCCGCTTTCATGGGCGAAGGCGTTCTTGCCGACGATGGCCTTGTTGAACTGCACCGGAAAGCCGGAAGCGGTGGCGACCATGCGCGAGGCGCTCATGATCTTCGTCGCGTCGACGCCGGTGTGATAGGGCATGATGTCCCGCCGCACCCGGAGCGCCATCACCACCTCTTCCAGCGCGGTGTTGCCGGCGCGCTCGCCGAGGCCGTTGATCGTGCATTCGATCTGCCGCGCCCCGGCCTCGACCGCAGCCAGCGAATTGGCCGTCGCCATGCCGAGGTCGTTATGGCAATGGGTGGCGATCACGCATTTGTCCAGCCCCGGCACATTGGCCAGCAGGTCGCAGATGATCTCCGCGCTTTCGCGCGGGGCGGTGTAGCCCACCGTGTCGGGAATGTTGATCGTGGTCGCGCCGCTGGCGA
>JBKECG010000077.1:0-3044 GCA_047974395.1 Pikeienuella sp.
GAGGGTTCGATTCCCTTCATCCGCTCCAATTATGTGGCCTGTTGGTGAAGCGGTTAACACACATGCCTTTCACGCATGCATTCACGGGTTCGATTCCCGTACAGGTCACCATTTAAATTTAGTACGCGGATGTGGTATAGTGGCTATTACCTCAGACTTCCACTCTGATGACGAGGGTTCGATTCCCTTCATCCGCTCCAATTATATTTTGAACTTTCGAGATATTAAGAGCCCATTTGTGTTATGATAGTGTTGTCTTTTTATAACAGAGATGAGAATAGGCTGTTATGGCTTTTGAATAAAAATCTATAATGAAGTCTCATTTTATAATTTGAATGATAGAGAGTACCTTTCGAGGTACTCTTTTTTTGTATCCGTTTTCTAGAAAAGAAAGCGGTAATAAAAGAAGAGTATGACAAAGAACAAAAAAACTGAAAAGGAACTTGTTAATAGTGAATTAGAACGTTTAATAGCATCGAATATAAATTTGGTATTGTGCTACGAAAAGACAATGCTTAGAGCAGTATTAATCGTAATAAGTTATTATTGATACTAACACTTCAAATTATTAAGTATATTAACCCCTCTTTAAAACACACATCTCCCGCTCCAAGAGTATATATTGAGTGGTTAGTTAAAACAGATGTAATGAGTTTAGAAAATAAGGAAAGAGCATTACTTAAGGTGAACGATAACGAATTAGAAGCATATAAAAAATTTCCCTCAGCACAAGAAATTAGAACTCGTTATAAACATAGAAACCAAAGTAAAGAATACCAAGATTTAAAAATAGCAATCGAATATAACAAATGGTTATACAAGTACTTAAAGGCTATGCAAGATGAAAAGTAAAAAATCAATTCATGCTAATGTTAACTAAGTTACTATATAACGAGTTTGAATCAAATGATGAAATTACAAATAGTAATTTATCTATCGAGGACAAATGTATTAGATATGGTGCACTTATCATAAGGGAACAACCTTTTGCTGATTGCAATAAGCGTACTGCTGTTTCTTTTACGAATCTTTACTTGCTTAAAAATAATGTGGGATACGTTAACTTTAGTGATAAAGCTATAAAAGAAGAATTTCAAGATGCTCTAGAAAAATGTTTTTAAGTAATGATACTAAGTTATTTACTAATAGTATAAAAAGTGCTATTCTTGAAACTGATGAGTATCAACTAAGTAAAAGTGTACGTTCCACAGAACTAGAATTATACCTACTCACTGTTTTAAAGGAATAAGAGCTAAAGACATTACCAACAAAAGACTTACTGAGGGTAAACAGGAAAACAGACATGAGTAAATTTGAAAAAGATTGATACAAGCAAGACAACTTCATCAATTAATGCGAGTGAATATTTTCTTGCATAGTTGTTGTGGTAATTTTTATGTTTAAGAGAATCGATAGTAGTATCGAATCTAGCTTTTAACCTACAGATAGTTCTAGGGGAAACCTCCAAATCAGCAGCAGCCTGTAGATTAGAGTAGTGGGGGGTTTCAACAACCTTTTTAATAATAGTAAATAGATATTCTAATTCTTCATAAATTGTGTTCATATTAATTCCTCCAAATATATTATAAATGTATTCAATAGTGACATAATGATTTATATGCTACAGTTCACTTTTTCAATCATCTATTTTTACTTGACAAAAAAAGGCATAAGAGTATAATGAAAGTGTAGTGGATATATCGTGTCTTTTTATTTGTACTGGGTGGGAGCAATGTAACCTTAGAAGTACATATTGCAGTTATTCAGGAAGTTATGAGAACAAACGTGATCACAACGATTCAACAATGACATTTGAAAAGGTAAAAAGGATGATGAAGGATTGTGAAAATCACTAATAAATGTAAAGAATGCAATGTGAAACTATTGTGTTCTAAATGTTATAGCTCAATCATCAATTCTTTTGGAGAAATCATTGAAACAGAAGAAAAGAACTGTTAAAACAAAATTGGTTATTTTACAATTCAACATTATGCAACTGAAAATAATGTTGCTAGAGTGTTAGTAGATGGTGAATTTGATAAGCAACTATATACAACATACGTTGATTTAACGCGTTTAGGAGGGGAACCATTAGAAGCCATAAATGGCTGTATGTTGCTCGAGGAAAAAGATTTTAGTAGTGTTTTGCCGTCTATAATAGACTTTTGGGATGTACATTCTCGTGATATATATGATAACAAATAATATTATGAAAGTGTTATCATCAAACCTTGTTTATTACAATACACATCAAAAAAATAGGTCATCCGTGTTTGTAGGGAAGTTTTTATATGAATACTAGTTTTGAACTTAAAAATTGTATAGCAAAAGAAACTATTGCAAAGATGAATTGTCAAAATGTATTAAGTAAATATATAGTGAATAGTCAACTTTTACATGATTGTTGGTTACAAAATAAAGCGTATAATGAAAAGTGCTTTTCATGTGAAAAATCAAGTTATTGTCCAGACTGTATTGTTGCAAAAACAAACAAGAAAAATTATAACTGAGTAATTAACGATTAAACGCGGAAAGGATTAGATGATTAGATATGATTCGGGAATACATTGGTTGATAAAATCAATCGAAGTAGTATTAGTTTGGTATTTATTGTATAGAGCTGGATTTCAAGGTAAAAAAGCTTCATCTTTTGCTTTTGGAAAAAGTCCAATACAAAATCGAATGCTTAGAAGAATAATATTCGGCTTTTTCCTATTTATACTTCTTCCGTATGCATTGGTAACATATCTATACCGTTTTTTATTTTGTTAGTATACACATAAATATAATATTAGCCATATTGGGAGATAAAACAGTAAATATACAAAGAGTTATTTTAGGAGAACATTGATAACATTAAATAACATAGAAAAAAAATACACAACGAGCTTATTTCAAAAAGTATCATATTCTTTCAAAGAAGGGAATATATATGTTTTAGCAGGCGATATGGGAACAGGAAAAAGTACACTACTAAAAATGATAGTAGGATTAACTAGACCAACATCAGGTCAAATTATCCATAGTTATGAACGAAAAGAATT
>JBKECG010000259.1:0-14319 GCA_047974395.1 Pikeienuella sp.
CTAGATACGGAACCGATATTTCGTCGCCCACACGACATGGAACCGATGATAGTATCGCGTATGCGCGCCTGACGAATACCGCATGAATCTCTCTCCCGGATCTTGAAGCCTTATCCCTTCGCGGGGCTTCAAGATCCGGGAGAGAAGATCATCCCCATAACGCTGAAGCGGACCGGCTGGAAGCCGGTGGCTTCAATCCATTAGGTGGAAAGTCACAGGAGAATGGTGCCCAGGGGCGGATTCGAACCACCGACACGCGGATTTTCAGTCCGCTGCTCTACCAACTGAGCTACCTGGGCGGAGAGGCTGTCGCCTCGACGTGCGGGTGTATATGTTTCGCTTGCGGCCGTGTCCAGCCCGTTTTACCGCGCGCGGGACCGGGCCTGCGCGCCGATGGACCCGCGCCCCTCGATCCCCTATGAAACCGGCTTCGGAAGCCTCTGGAAAGAACGCCATGACCGCCAGCCGTCCGACCGTCCATATCGCCGGCGAAAGCCGGGCGCGGGTCTTCGGCCTCAGCCCGCGCGAGCGCATCCTGCGGCAGGCGCCGCGCGCCGGTGTGGAGCTGGCCGGCGCGCCGGAGACGGCGGATGTGATCCTTTCGGGCGCGCATGTCTATGGCGTCTCGGTGATCGCGGCGCTGGCCGGGGCCGCGCCCGGAACCCTGCTGAGGGACGGGGCCGGCGGCCTCGCCGGGATTCGCGTGGCGGGCGACGGCGCGGCGGACGCCGCGCGCATCGCCGCCGGGAGCGCGGCGCCCGCAGGCGCGCTGAGCGGGGCGGAACTGGCCGGGCGATATGACAAGGTGTTGCGGAAACGCGCCGATCCGATGGTCCGCCGGGCCGGACCCGGCGATGAGAAAGCCGCCGAGCAGGAGATTTTCGACGCGACCTACAAGGGCGTCACCGATTTCGTCACCAAACATGTCTGGCCGGTTCCGGCGCTGGCGGCGGTGCGGTTCTGCGTCCGGGCCGGGTTCAGCCCGAACCAGGTGACGCTGGCGAGCATCGTGCTGGTCTTCATCGTCTTCTGGCTGTTCTGGACCGGCGCCTTCGCGGCCGGGCTGGCGCTGGCCTGGCTCATGACCTTTCTCGACACCGTGGACGGCAAGCTGGCGCGGGCGACGCTGACCTCGTCCAGGCTCGGCGACGTGCTCGACCATGGGGTCGACCTGATCCACCCGCCCTTCTGGTGGTGGGCCTGGTGGGTCGGGCTGGGCGGCGCCTCCGCCGGGCTCGGCGATGGCGGGCTGGCGCTCGGCGTCATTCTGGCCGGCTATGTGCTGCAAAGGGTGATGGAGGGGGTCTTCATCGCCCGGTTCCGGATCGAGATGCATATCTGGCGCCCGTTCGACAGTTTCTTTCGTTCGATCACGGCGCGGCGGAATCCGAATCTGGCGATCCTGACCGTGGCGACCCTTCTCGGCGCGCCGGGCGCCGGCTTCACGCTGGTCGCGATCTGGGTCTTTGTCGGGCTGCTGGTCCATGGCGCGCAGATCGCGCAGGGCTTCGCCGCCGCGCGGAACGGGCCGCTGACCTCCTGGCTGGCCGAGGATTGATCGCGCGCCCTCACCTGCGCGGGATGATCGGCGGGGGCGGCGCGCTCAGCGCGGCCTCGACCCCGCCGGCGCAGAAATCCACCAGAAACCGGCGCCAGGAGGCGGGGCTCGGCTCCGCCCGCCCGCCCCAGAGCCCGGCGATGCGGGCGCGGCTGGCGACGATGGCGAGCATGCTCGCGACCGTCAGCGTCAGCGCCCCGGCGAGATCGCGCCGCGAGGCCGCAGGGAAGAGCAGCGCCATTTCATCCAGATATTCGCCGGCGACCGGATCGTAGAGCGCGCTCACCGTCTTCTGGAACCGGTTGTCGTTGCTCATGCGGGCGATCAGCGCGCCATAGGCCCGCCACTGCCGGTCCCCGGCCGAGGACAGCTCCACATAGGGGCTGATATAGGCGTCCATCAGCGCATGGAGATCGGGCGCGCCCGCTTCCTTCATCGCCCGCAGCCCCGCCCGCCGCGCATTGTTCAGCACATCGACCCGCCGCGCGATCACGGTGCGGATCAGGTCCTGTTTGGAGCCGGCGTGAAACCCGACCACGCCCAGCGTCACCCTGGCCTCGGCTGCGATCTGGCGGATGGAGACGGCGTCGAAACTGGTCGCGGCGAAGCATCTTTCTGCGGCGTCGAGCACTTTTTCCCGCGTCGCCTCCCCGCGCAGGAGGCGTCCGTCGGTCATCGGTTCGTCAGCCCCGGTCGCGCTCATGTTTCCCTTGACAAATTATACATACGTTCAGATAGTTTTCTCAAGGTAGCCCAAGAAGCGGCGAAACAAAAGCCGCAATCACGTTCTGGAGGAACGCATGACCAAGTTCACGCCGCTTCGCGGCGCCTCGCTCGCCTGCGCCTTCGCCGCCGCCCTCGCCCCTTCCGCCCAGGCGGAGACGATCGACGCCGTGGTCGTCGCCGGGCACCCGCCGGTGTTCCTTTGGGTCAAGACCCTGTCGGAAACCTTCATCCCCGCCGTGAACGCGGCGCTGGAGGGAACGGATTACGAAATCGAGTGGACCGAGGCCTATGGCGGCGCGCTCGCCGCGGTCGGGGGCGAGCTGGAGGCGATGGAGGACGGGCTGGCCCAGGTCGGCATCGTCTCCAGCCTGTTCGAGCCCTCGCTGCTCTCCTTGCAGAACATCAGCTACGCGACGCCTTTCGGCTCCGCCGATATCGACCTCGTGCTCTCCACCGTGGACAGGATGCATGAGGAGATCCCGGACATGAAGAAGCTCTGGGCGGATCACGAGATGGAATATCTCGGCGGCGGGTTCGGGCTGGAGGATTACCTGCTGATGACGACCTTCCCGGTCTCCAGCCTCAAGGATCTGGAAGGGCGCAAGATCAACGCCCCCGGACCGGCGGTGAACTGGCTGAAAGGGACCGGGGCGGTCGGCGTCTCGGGCAATCTCACCACCTATTACAACGATCTGGAGACCGGCGTGACCGAGGGCGTGATCGTCTTCCCGACCGCCGCCGCCGCGGCGAAGCTGCACGAGGTCGCGCCCTATGTGACCCGCACCCATTTCGGCGCCCAGTATTCGGGCGCGCTGGTCGCCAACAAACCCTGGTGGGACGAGCAGCCGCCCGAAGTGCAGGAGGCGCTGAAAAAGGGCACGGCCGCCTTCGCGATCGAATACCGCAAGGGGTTGGAGACCCGCGTCGCCGCCGCGTTCGAGAGCATGGAAGCGGGCGGGGCGAAGATCTCGGAACTGCCGGCCGACCAGATACAGGCCTGGGCCGACGCGATGCCGAATATCGCCCTGGAATGGGCGAAGGCGCTTGACGATCAGGGCCTGGCCGGGACGGAGACGGTGAAGGTCTACATGAAGCATCTTCAGGACGCCGGCGCGGCATCTCCGCGCGACTGGTCGGCGGAATAGCGCCGTGAAGCCCGAGACCGGGGCCGGGGCCGAGGGCCGGCCGCGCGGGCCGGGCCTCTCCCGGCTGGCCGATCTGGCGATGGCGCTGGCCAATATCGCGGCGACGGCGTGGATTCTGATACTGATGCTTCTGATCCTCGCCGACGTGATCGGGCGCAACGCCTTTCTCGCCCCGATCGCGGGCGTGCCGGAGATGGTGAAATTCTCCATCGTCGGCATCGTCTTCCTCCAGATCGCGCATACTCATCGGCGCGGAGAGATGATCCGCTCCGACGGGCTTCTCGGCCTCGCCGCCGCGCGGCGGCCGCGGCTGGGCGCGGCGATGGATCTCTTCGCGCAAGCGGCGGGCTGCGCCGTCAGCCTCGCTCTCGCATGGGCGGTCTGGCCGAAGGCGACGCGGGCCTTCGATCGCGGCGAGATGGAGGGCGTCGCCGGTCATTTCCAGATGCCGGTCTGGCCCTTTCTCGCCATCGTCTCCTTCGGCGCGGTGCTGCTGGCCATCTCTTTCGCGCTTTCGTCGGTTCAGGCCGCGAAACGGCTTCGCGAGGCCTGAATGGACCACCTGACCATCGGCTATCTTTCCCTCGCCGGGATCGCCTTCGCGATCTACGCCGGAGTTCATGTCGCCATCGCGCTGGCCGGGATCTCGCTCCTCGGCGTCTGGGCGCTGACCGGCAAGCTGAAGATGGCGCTGAATTTCGTTGCGCTGGCGGCGACCGAGAGCATCGCCAGCTACACGTTCGGCGTGGTGCCGCTTTTCGTGCTGATGGGGCTGGCGGTGTCTGAATCGGGGCTCGGGCGCGACACGTTCGCCATCGTCGCGCGGGGGATGCGCGGCTGGCGCGGGGGGCTTGGCGTCGCCACGGTGATCTCCAACGCGATCTTCGCGGCGATCACCGGCATCTCCATCGCCTCCGCCGCCGTCTTCGCCAAGATCGCGGTGCCGGAAATGGTGCGCGCCGGCACGAAACGCTCCATCGCCGTCGGCGTGGTGGCGGGATCCTCAGTGCTGGGCATGCTGATCCCGCCCTCGCTCCTTCTGATCCTCTTCGCGATCCTGACCGACAGTTCGGTCGGCGACCTTTTCATCGGCGGGATCGGGCCGGGGCTGCTGCTGGCCTTCGCCTATGGCGTCTATCTGACGGTTCTGGGCCGGCTCCGGCCGGATCTCTTTGACGGCCCGCAGGAAGAGGCCGAGGATGACCACACCCCCGGCTGGCTGATCCTGCCGGTGACGGGTCTGGCGCTGATGGTGCTCGGCGGCATCTACGCCGGCTTCTTCACCCCGACCGAGGCCGGCGCCGTCGGCGCCTTCTCCGCGCTGGCCATCGCCGTCGCCATGCGCCGGATCGGCCCGCGCGCCGGCTGGCGGATCGCGCAGCAGACCGGCCATATCACCGCCGCGGTCTGCTTCCTGATCATCGGCGCCTCGATCTATGGCCGGATGCTGGCCTTTTCCGGCGTGCCGGCGGAGATCACCGGCTGGGCCATCGCCTCGGGCGTCGGGCCGCTCGGCTTTCTCTGCGCCTTCGCGCTGCTGATCGCCGCTCTGGGCACGGTGCTGGATTCGAGCTCGATCATGCTGATCACCGTGCCGCTGGCCTTTCCGATCACGCAGGAGCTGGGGATCGACCCGGTGCATTTCGGCCTCGTCACCGTGATCGCGGTGGAGATCGGGCTGCTGACGCCGCCGCTCGGGCTTTCGGTCTTTGTCGTTCAGGCGACGCTGAAGGACACCGGGCTGACGCTGGGCGAGGTGTTTCGCGGCGCCGCGCCCTTCGCCGCGATCATGGCGCTGGTGCTGCTCCTCGTCATTCTCTTCCCCGGCATCGTTCTGTTCCTGACCTGACGCTGAGACAAGGAAACTCCATGAAGCTCGTCGATCTGTCCCGCCCGCTGGAGAACACCGAATACGCCGACCCGCCCGGCCATGCGCCGAAGGTCGAGTATTTCGATCATGGCCAGACCGCCGATCAGATCCTCGGCTTCTTCCCCGGCGTGACCCGCGACGGGCTGCCGGGCGGCGAAGGCTGGGCCGTGGAGCGGGTGACGCTCTCCACCCATAACGGCACCCATCTGGACGCGCCCTGGCATTTCCACTCCACCATGGATGGCGGCAAGCGAGCGATCACCATCGACGAGGTGCCGCTGGAATGGTGCATGGGGCCGGGGGTGAAGCTCGATTTCCGCGCCAGGCCCGACGGCCATGTCGTCACCGCGGCGGAAGTGGAGGAAGAGCTTTCCCGCATCGGCCACGCGCTCTCCCCCGGCGATATCGTCCTGGTGAACACCGGCGCCGCCGCGCATTACGGCACGCCGGAATATGTGCCCTCCGGCTGCGGCATGGGGCGGGAGGCGACGCTTTACCTGACCGAACGGGGCGTGCGCGTCTGCGGCACCGACGCCTGGAGCTGGGACGCGCCCTTCGTCCACACCGCCGAGCGGGTGAAGGCGACGGGCGATCCCTCGCTGATCTGGGAAGGGCACCGCGCCGGCATGGTCCGCGCCTATTGCCATATCGAGAAGCTCGCCAATCTGGAGAGCCTGCCCGCGACCGGGTTCGAGGTGATGTGCTTTCCGGTGAAGATCAGGGCGGCGAGCGCAGGCTGGTGCCGCCCGGTCGCCGTCATCCGCTGAGGGAGGAAGCGATGAAACTTGCGACTTTCGATTCCGGTCAGGGCCAGCGGCTCGGCGCGCTGAACGGGGCCGGCGACGCCATCGTCGATCTGAGCGCGACGGGCGCGCCGGCGCTCGCCTCCATGCAGGCGCTGATCGAGGCGGGCGAGGACGGGCTGGCCGCCGCGCGGACGGCGGCGAAGGGGCCTTCGCGCCCGCTGGCCGAGGTCCGGCTGCTGGCGCCGCTGCCGGTTCCGCCGCAGATCCGCGACGCCTCCTCCTTTCCGCGCCATATCGCCAATGCGCCGATCGGCATGCGCCGCCTCGCCGCCGCGCTGGCCGGAGAGCCGGACCCCGGCCCCGGCCCCGGCGAGGGCGAGGTTCCGCCGGTCTACCGGGCGCAGCCGATCTACTACATCACCAACCGTTTCAGCGTTGTCGGGCATGAGGCCGAAATCCGCTGGCCAGCCTATTCGGAATACATGGATTTCGAACTGGAGATCGCCGCCGTGATCGGCCGCGGTGGGCGGGATATCGCGAAAGCGGACGCGCTCTCCCATGTCTTCGGCTACACGATCTTCAACGATTTCTCGGCCCGCGACACGCAATTGCGGGAAATGGCCGGAATGCTCGGCCCGACCAAGGGCAAGAGCTTCGACGCCGGCAATGTCTTCGGCCCGGTGATCGTGACGGCCGATGAAATCCCGGACCCGCGCGCATTGAAAGCGACGGCGCGGATCAATGGAAAGACCTTCGTCGAGACCGATTGCGCCGCCATGCTGCACGGGTTCGACGACATGATCGCCTTCATCTCGCGCGCCGAAACCCTGCATCCCGGAGAGATCATCGGCTCCGGCACCGTCAATGACGGCTGCGGGCTGGAGCGGTTCGAATTCCTGCGGGACGGCGATGTGGTCGAACTGGAGGTGGACGGGATCGGCCTGCTCAGAAACCGCGTGACCCACGGCTGAGCCGCGCCGGCGCGGGTGCTCAGGGGCTGGGCCGATCCGGGCGCAGGGTGGTCATGCGCGCCCCGCCATCCCGGCGCCCGCGCATGATCTGACAGGATTCCGCCAGAGGACCGCGAATATCCGCCGCGTCTTCTGCGAGCCGGGCTTCGTTTCGGATCGACACGGTCCGCACGAGGCTCTCACCCTTCAGCAGCCCCGCCGGGGCGGCGGCCTTCGCCCGCGTCAGGTCCGCGCGCCCTCCGGCGGCGTTTCGGCGGCGGCCTCCTTCGCTTCGTCCGGCCCCTCCGCATCCGCTTCGGGCGCCTCCGCCGGAGCGTCCTCGGCGATGATCGGCAGGAGCGCGGCGCCGGCTTCCGATTCCGCCGTCTCCGCGTCGCCCTCCGCCCAGGCCAGCGTGTCGAAGGCTTCGCAGCGGCGGCAGACCGGTGTCCATTCATTATGGCGGCCGCCGCAATTGGCGCAGGTCCATTGCGCCGCCCGCGGGGCCGAGACCGCGCGCGCCAGCCAGCCGCGCACCAGCGCGTCGCCGCCCCCGTCCGCCCGCTCGATCGCCGCCATCAGCGCCAGCGCCCGGCCCGTGGGATGGCTTTCCGCCAGATCGCCCATGGCCGCGCGCCCCCCGGCGGCGTCGCCCGCCGCCAAGGCCAGTTCGGCGCTCAGCATCCGCGTCTCCGCATGATCGGGATGGAGCCTGGTCAACTCGCGGAAACGCTTCCTGCGCGCCTCCGGGCTCTCTTCCGGCGCCAGCGCGGCGTAGGCGGCGGCGATGTCCGGGTGGGGCTCGCGCCGCCAGGCTTCGCGCAGGGTCTTCTCCGCCTTGCGGGTCGAACCGTCGGCGTGCTGCTGCCCGGCCAGCGTGATCGAGGCCGGGATCAGCCCCGGCGCCTTCTTGTGCGCGGCGCCGATCAGATCCCGCGACTTGCCGGTCTCTCCCTTGGTCGCCGCGGCGCGGCCGTCGGCGACCATCAGCACCGCCGCGCGACGCTCGGCCACGTCGCGGGTGATCGCGCCGGCCTTGGTCTTGGCCTCCAATGTGCGGCGCGCGCCGTCCCAGTCCCCGGCCTCGCACTGGAGATCGAAAAGCGTGACCAGCAATTCCGGCTCGCGCGCCTTCAGCCCGAAAGCATGCTGCGCCAGCGCCAGCGCCTTTGTCTTGTCGCCCTTGCGGATCGCCTGATCCAGCAGCCCCTTGACCCCGACATAGGCGGTGCGCGGCTCGGCGGCGAGTTGCTTGTAATAATCCTTCGCCAGCCCGATCTGTCCCGCAGCCTCGGCGGTCTGGGCGACGACGAGCCGGGTCAGCACCGGCCGATCCAGCAGCCGCTCGGCCTTGCGCGCCTTGACCAGCGCGGTCTTGCCGTCGCCCTCGGCCATGGAGATCAGCCCCCCGGCCAGCGCGTTGAAGCCGCGCCGCTCGCGCGAGCGGTTCCAGAACCGGCTGAGCGCGGTCTCATCACCGGTGAAGAACCTCACCAGCGCGACGAGAAAGCCGAAAGCCTTGACCATCAGCCAGAGCGCGAAGGCCAGCCCCAGGATGATCCCGACCGCCTCCACCGGCCTGAACGGACCGTAGACGCGGCCGGCCAGGGCCAGCGTGACCCCGCCATCCGAATCCTTCAGCCAGACGAAGGCCAGCGCCGCGGCGATGATCGCGAGACCCCAGAGCGCGGTGCGGATGAGCATATAGACCATGTCTGCCCCCTCAATTCACGCCGAGCGTCGAGCGCCATTCGGCGAAGCCGGCCTGCGCCGCCGCCGCCCGCTCCAGTTCCGCGAGCCATGCGGCCATGGCGGCGCGGGTGGCTTCGGGCAGGCCAGCAGCCTCCCGCGCGGCGGCGCCGATCCGGCCCTCGCCAAGCCGCGCCTCGATCCGCGAGAGCACGGCGCCGGCGTCCTCGCCCGGCGTCTCCGCAGCCGGGCGGCCGCCGATACGGCCCTCCAGCCGCGCCAGGAACTGCGCGCCGAACCCGTCGCCGGCCTCGGCCTCCATTGTCGCGGCGTAGCCCTGCCGCGCCGCGGCGGGGACGGAGTGCGCCAGCACCCGCGCCCTCGGCGCGCCGCCCTCCGCCAGCGCGGCGAGCATTTCGGGCGCGACCTGACCGGAAAGCGAAACCGCGTCCTGCAACGGCCCCTCGAATGGCGCGCCGGAGGCCAGCGCCTCGTCGATCCGGGTCAGCGCGGCGTGGAGATTGGCGTCGCGGCGGATGCGCTCGGCCTCGCTCTGCGCGTTCGCCGTCGCCGCCTCGCCGCCTTCGAGCGCGGCGACGCGGGCGTCCAGCGCCTGAAGCGCCTCTTGCGCCTCCATCGCGCCGCTGGCGACGCTGCCTTGAAGCGCGGCGAGTTCGCCCTGAAGCGCGTTCACCGCCGCCGCCGGAGCGCTCTCCACCGGCTCGCCGGCGAGGGCCGCGCTCTCCAGCGCGGCGATGCGGGTCGCGAGCGCGTCGAGCGCAGAGTCGAGCGCGGACTGGTCCGGCCCGGTCCCGGCGCCCTCAAGCCGGCCGATCCGCTCATCGAGCGGCGCGACAGCCTCGGCCGCGGCCGCCGTTGCGGCGGAGGCCGGATCGAGCCCGGCGATCTCCGCGCGCAGCGCCGCGATCGCGGCTTCGGTCTCCTGTTTCAGCGCGGCGTCGGCGGCTTCGCCATCGGCCCTGATCGCGGCGAGCTCATCACCGGTCTGGTTCGCGCCGGGGGTGAGGAAACGCGCCACCGGCTCGGCCCAGGCCGGCAGATGCGGCGCGATCTTCGGCCCGGCCCAGAGCGCGGCGGCGGCCCCGATGAAGAAGATCAACAGCCATTGAAGGATGATGGCGGAAAGCGGGCGGTGGCCGTGTTCGTCATGCTCGGCCTCGGCCCGCGCGGCCTCCTCCGGCTCGGGCTCCTCCCTCTCGGCTTCCTCGGGGGTTTCGGCCTCCGGCTCAGGTTCGGCCTCGGGCGCGGCGGCTTCCGCCGGCCCGTCGGGCGTCGCCTCGGCGCCCTTCGCGCCGACCGGATCGCGGGGCGCTTCCTCCAGGGAGGTTTCCGCCCCGTCGGTCCGCGCGCCCGCCTCGCTCCCGTCGCTCAGGATTTCAGCGTCCTGCGCCGCGGCTCTCGCGGCCTTGGCCGCCTCCAGCCTCTCCTTGGCCGGCTTGGGGCCGTCCTGATCCGCCATGCGTCGCTCCCCGGTCGATCCGCCTAGATGTCCACTCGCGCAATAGCCTCCACATGAAGCAGCGCGGGTCAAGCTGCGCCGCGTCGCAGCAAGTCGAGAATCGCATCCGAATTCGGCGCCGAGGCGACCTCCACCCGGCCGAAGCCGAGCGGCGAGAGCGCCGCCGCGGCGGCGGCGCTGATCGCCAGCGCGCGCATTTCCGCGAAACGGGGGCGCCACGCCATGGGCGCCGCTTCGGCGAAAAGCCTGGCGCTGCGGGGGGAGAAAAAGGCCGCCGCCGCCGCCCCGCCCTCCTCCACCGCGCGCAGGGTTTCGGGGTCCGGCGGGCCGGCGGGACGGGCCTCATAGGCGATCTTTTCCGTGACGTTGATCCCCTCAACCCTGAGCGCGGCGACAAGATCCGCGGCGACATGGCGCCCGCGCAAGTGGATCAGCGCGGCGGGCCGGTCGGCCTTCAGCCGCGCGATCAGGCTCCGCGCGTCTCCGCCGGCCTCGATCACCTCGATGAAACCCGCCCTTCGCGCCGCCGTCGCCGTCGCCGGGCCGACGCAATAGGCCCGCGCCGGCGGCGGGCCGAAGCGGGTCAGCGATTCGACCGCGCGCGCGGATGTGAAGACGAAAGCCGCGCCGGGGGGCGCGTCGGGCGCGGCCTCCAGCAGGTCCCTGATCTCGATCACGGGCCAGATCAGCGCCCGCCAGCCCGCCGCGGCGACCCTTTCGGCGAAGGCTTCGGACTGGGCGCGCGGCCGGGTGAGGAGAATCAGCGGCGCCGCCCCTCCTCCCCCGGCCCTGCTCATGGCCGGAAGAAATCCGGCCCGCCCGCCTCGCGCAGCTCCGCCGCCGCGTCGAGCCCCATCGCCTCGGCGTCCTCGGGCGCGCCCTCGCGGCTGGCCGCGTGACGACGAGAGCCGTCGGGCCGGAGAATCTCGCCCCTGAAACGGAGCCGCCCACCCGACAGATCCGCCAGCCCGGCGATCGGCGTGCGGCAGGACCCGTCGAGCGCGCGAAGAAACGCGCGCTCGGCGGTCAGGCGCAGGCGGGTCTCCGCGTCGTCCAGCGGGGCGCAGAAGCGAATCGCCGCCTCGTCATCGCGCCGCGCCTCGACCCCGATCGCGCCCTGGGCGACGGCGGGCAGCATCTCCTCCACCGGGATCGGCTGGGCGGCGATCCCGCCGCCCAGCCGCTTCAGCCCGGCGACGGCGAGGAAAGTGGCGGCGGCGACGCCATCCTCGAGCTTGCGCATGCGGGTCTGCACATTGCCGCGAAACTCGACCAGCTTCAGATCCGGCCGGCGCGCCAGCGCCTGCGCCCGGCGGCGGAGCGAGGACGTGCCAAGGACGGCCCCTTCGGGCAATTCATCGAAGCTCCCGTAGCGGGCGGAGATGAAGGCGTCGCGCGGATCCTCGCGCCTGAGATGGGCGATGATCGACAGTTCGTCGGGCAGCACCGTCGCCACGTCCTTCATCGAATGAACCGCGATGTCGATCCGCCGGTCGAAAAGCGCCTGCTCCAGCTCCTTGGTGAACAGCCCCTTGCCGCCGATTTCGGAAAGCGGCCGGTCCTGCGTCTGATCGCCCGATGTGCTGATCGGGATGATGGCGAAGGCCGCCACCTCCAACCCGTGCGCCGCCATCAGCTTCGCGCGCGCCTCCCGCGCCTGGGCGAGCGCGAGGGGCGAGCCGCGCGTGCCGATGCGGAGCGGATTGTCGGGGGAGTAGGTTTGCGTCGCCATGGAAAACCCTCTACCCCGTGGTCCGGCGGGGCGCAATCTGGCGCGCCACGCTCCCGGACGCGCAGGAGACGAATGGCGACGATCACGGTTCTCGGCCTCGAATCGAGCTGCGACGACACGGCGGCGGCGCTGCTGCGCGCCCGGACCGGCCCGTCAGGCGCCGAAGGGCCGGCGGAGATCCTCTCCAGCATCGTCATCGGGCAGGAAGGGCTGCATGCGGGCTTTGGCGGCGTCGTCCCCGAAATCGCCGCCCGCGCCCATGCCGAGCGGCTGGACCTCGCGGCGGAGGCGGCGCTGGCCGAGGCGGGGATCGGGCTGGATCAGGTCGATCTGATCGGGGTGACGGCGGGGCCGGGCCTGATCGGCGGGGTGATCTCCGGCGTGATGTGCGCCGAAGGAATCGCCGCCGGCGCCGGGCTGCCGCTGATCGGGGTGAACCATCTGGAGGGCCACGCCCTGACCCCGCGCCTGACCGACGGGATGGCGGCGCCCTATCTCCTCCTCCTCGTCTCCGGCGGCCATTGCCAACTGGTCGAGGTCAACGCGCCCGGCGGCTATCGCCGGCTTGGCGGCTCGATCGACGACGCGCCGGGGGAGGCGTTCGACAAGGTCGCGAAGCTTCTCGGCCTCGGCTATCCGGGCGGACCGGAGGTCGAGCGCGCGGCGGCGCGGGGCGATGAGGCGCGTTTTCCCTTTCCGCGCCCGCTGATCGACCGGCCGGGCTGCGACATGTCCTTTTCCGGGCTGAAGACCGCCGTTCTGCGCGCGCGCGACGATCTGGTCGCGGAGAAGGGCGGCGTCAGCGAAAGCGACCGCGCGGATCTTTGCGCCTCCTTTCAGGCGGCGGCGCGCGATCTTCTGGCCGCCAAGACCGGGGCGGCGATGGGGATATTGGCGGCGAGCGGCTGCGCGCCGGGCGCGCGCCGGTTCGCCGTCGCCGGCGGCGTCGCCGCGAACCGGCCGATCCGGGCGGCGCTGGAAAGGGTCGCGGCGGAGAACGGGTTCGAATTCTCGGCCCCGCCCTTGCGGCTCTGCACCGACAACGCCGCGATGATCGCCTGGGCGGCGGCCGAACGCTGGGCCCTGGGCGAGCGCGGCGGCCCGATCACCCCGCGCCCGCGCTGGCCGCTGGACGAAGCCGCGCCGCCAATGCTCGGCGGCGGGCGGAAAGGGCCCCGTGTCTGAGGCGCTGGCGATCTATGGCGCCGGCGCTTTCGGCCGGGCGCTGGCCCATGTCGGGGCCGCCGGCGGGCCGGTCCGGCTGATCGGGCGGCGCCCCGCGCCGGGGGTGGAGCTGAACGCCGCGCCCGCGCTCGCGGATGCGGCTTTCGTCATTCTCGCGGTTCCGGCGCAGGCGACGCGCGAGGCGCTCAGCGCCATCGCGCCGCTTCTGCCCGCGGGCGCGCCGCTGATCCTGGCGGCGAAGGGGCTGGAGGCCGGAACCGGCGCGCTCCAGTCGGAAATCGCCGCCGAACTCGCCCCCGGCCGGGCGCTGATGGCGCTGACCGGCCCCGCTTTCGCCGCCGATCTTCTGGCCGGGCTGCCGACGGCGGTGACGCTGGCGGCGAGCGACATGGCGGCGGGCGCGGCGGCGCAGGCGCGGATCGCCGGGCCGGCCTTTCGCCCCTATCTCGGCGCCGACATCATCGGGGCGGAGATCGGCGGCGCGCTGAAGAATGTGGTCGCCATCGCCTGCGGCGCCGCCATCGGACGCGGGCTTGGCGAAAGCGCGCGCGCGGCGCTGATGACGCGGGGCTTCGCCGAAATGACCCGCATCGCCCTCGCCCGCGGCGGGCGGGCGGAGACGCTGGCCGGGCTTTCCGGCTTCGGCGATCTCGCGCTGACCGCAGCCAGCGGGAAATCGCGCAATTTCGCCTTCGGCCTCGCGCTTGGCCGGGGGGAGGCTCCGGCGCCCGGCGTGACGCAGGAGGGCGCGGCCACCGCCGGCGCGGCGGCGGCGCTGGCTTCGCGGCTCAAGGTGGAGGCGCCGATCATCGAATCGGTCGCCCGGCTCGCCGCCGGCCATTCGGATGTGGACGCGGAAATCCGCGCGCTGCTTTCGCGCCCGCTGGCGCGCGAGGGGTGAGCGGCGCGGGACTGCGCCGCGCAGTCTCAGGTCTGCGCCCCCGCGCCTGTTCAGGCCGCCCTCGCGCCGTGGTTCGCCGGAGACCCGGAATTGTCGATCGACCGTTTGACGCCATTCGCCTATTCGTCTCTCGGCTCGATACTCATGACGGACACCGAATCCGCATCTTATAATCTCAATCTTTAATTTGGAAATTTGACGATTATTTTACCAGATAAAGTGAACCACTACCGGCTGACGCCGGTAGCATCACGTTTTCCGTGGATCTCCAGATACTGAAGTATGACATCGTCGGTGACGTTGCCCGATGTGGTCGAGAAACACCCACGGGCCCAAA
>JBKECG010000264.1:0-2045 GCA_047974395.1 Pikeienuella sp.
ACCGGCATGCGCATCATGGTCATGCCCGGGCAGCGCATCTTGATGATGGTGACCAGCAGGTTGATGCCGGAAAGCGTGGTGCCGACGCCGGCCACCTGAAGGCCCCAGATATAGTAATCCACCCCGACCCAGGGGCTGTAGCCGATCCCCGATAACGGCGGATAGGCCAGCCAGCCGGTCTGCGCGAATTCACCGAGGAACAGCGAGGCCATGACGATCACCGCGCCGCCCAGCGTCATCCAGAACGAGAAATTGTTAAGGAACGGAAAGGACACGTCCCGCGCCCCGATCTGCAGGGGCACGACATAGTTCATCAACCCGGTGATGAAGGGCATGGCCACGAAGAAGATCATGATCACGCCGTGAACGGTGAAGATCTGGTCGTAGTGATGCGCGTTCAGATAGCCTTCGGAGCCGTTGAAGGCCCAGACCTGCTGAATCCGCATCATCACCGCGTCGGAAAAGCCGCGCACGAACATCACCAGCGCCAGGATGATGTACATGATTCCGATCTTCTTGTGATCGACCGAGGTGAACCACTCACGCCAGAGATAGCCCCAGAGCCGGTATTTCGTCAGCGCGCCCGCCAGGACGACGCCGCCGAGGGCGACCACCGCGAAAGTGGCCCAGACGATCGGCTCCTGCGGGATGGCCTGCCAGTTGAGACGCCCGAGCAGGAAGGTGGTTTCATTGGAGGGAAGATCATCCAGGGTCATGTAAACGTCCGTAGAAAAATTCTTTCTGTGTCGCCGCTTACTGCGCGACGGAGGTGTTCAGCATGCTCATCCGCGCGCCGGCGGCGCGGGCGCGGGCGAAGAAGGTCTCCTGCGGGCTGAGCGCGCGGCCGCGCAGCGGGGACATGTCCACCCGCGCGGGCGCCGGCCCGCCGGCCTCGGCCAGCAGCGCCGCGTTTTCCTCGGGGGTGCAGATCGAGGCGATCTCGAAGGACGCCCACCCCAGAACCGGGTTCCGGTCGCCGCGCCGGCCGGGCCGGGTTTCGAGCGTCGGCGCCCTGTTCATCAGCCCGGCGAGGCCAAGGCCCCCGCTCTCGTCCAGCGACATCATCTCCGCCATGCACATCCGGCCTTCCTCGACGCACATGTTGACGACGCGCGAAAAGATCTCGGGATCGACCTCGGCGAAGGTGAAGGGCGCGACATTCTCGCTCGGCGCCGCCAGCTCCAGATAGCCCTTGCGGTCGAGCGCGCCGCCGCCGGCGCGGACCTCCTCGATCCAGGCGGCGAAACCGGCGTCGTCGCTGACGGTGGTCGTAAAGAACATCCCCGAGAACCCCCAGCCGGAATAATTCGCCGAAATGCCCTTGTATTCGCCCTCGTGATTCAGAACCGCGTGCAGCTTGGTCTGCATGCCCGGCATCGCATAGATCATCCCCGCCATCGCCGGGATGTAGAAGGCGTTCATCACCGTGTCCGAGGTCAGGGTGAATTCGACCGGACGATCGACCGGCAGCACCAGCCTGTTCACCGCCGCGACGCCATGCTCGGGGTAGATGAACAGCCATTTCCAGTCGAGCGAGATCACCTGCACCTGCACCGGCCTGGCGTCCATGGCCAGCAGGCGGTCCTCGCCGATGCGATCGAGCGGGCGATAAGGGTCCAGAAGATGGGTGCCGACCCAGGTCAGCGCGCCCAGAGTGACGATGATCAGCAGGGGAACGCCCCAGATCACCAGCTCCAGCTTGGTGGAATGGTCCCAGTCGGGCCGATAGGTCGCCCGGCTGTTCTCCGCGCGGTCTTTGCGGGCGACGATCACGATCAGCGCCATCACCGGGACGATGATCAGCAGCATCAGCACGACCGACAGAAGCAGCAGGTCGCGCTGGCGCGCGGCGACGTCGCCGGCCGGCGCCAGAACCTCCATCTTGCAGCCGGCCAAGGGAAGCAGCCACAGAAGGCCGAAAAGCCCCCCGAGTTTACGGCGGATAAGCATGGGAACGCCCCGATCCTGATTTCGCACTGGCTATCGAGATCGCGCGTCAGGGTGGACCGATTGCTGCAAAGCAGCGTAACGGTTCGCCCGGGATT
>JBKECG010000328.1:0-2257 GCA_047974395.1 Pikeienuella sp.
GGGCAATTGCCGAAATTCGCCGAGGACAGCTACCGCACCGAAAACGGCTGGTGGCTGATCCCGACCGCAGAGGTCACACTGACCAATATCGTCGCCGGCCACATCCTTGACGAGGAATATCTTCCCCGCCGCTATGTCGCGCATACGCAATGCTTCCGCTCCGAGGCCGGCAGCGCCGGCAAGGATACGCGCGGCATGCTCCGCCAGCACCAGTTCGAGAAGGTGGAGATGGTCTCGATCACCCGCCCCGAGGACGGCGAGGCCGAGCTGGAGCGGATGCGCTCCTGCGCCGAGGGCGTGCTGGAGGCGCTGGAGATCCCCTATCGCACCGTCACCCTCTGCACCGGCGACATGGGCTTCGGCGCGCGCAAGACCTATGATATCGAGGTCTGGCTGCCGGGGCAGAACGCCTATCGCGAGATTTCCTCCTGCTCGCTCTGCGGCGATTTTCAGGCCCGGCGCATGAACGCGCGCTTCCGGCGCGGGGCGGAGGGCAAGCCCGAATTCGTCCATACGCTGAACGGCTCCGGCCTCGCGGTCGGGCGGGCGCTGATCGCGGTGATGGAGACATGGCAGGAAGAGGATGGCGGCGTCGCCATCCCGGCGCCGCTCAGGCCCTATATGGGCGGCGCGGCGCGGATCGGGCCGGATGGCGCGCTCGGCTGAACGCCCCGGACCGGCCCCGATCCGCATGACGGGCGCGGAAGTCTGTGGACGCGCCGCGCCAGCCGTTTTAAACCATGCGCATTCAGGAGCAGCGGGGCCGGCATGCGCATTCTCATCGTAAACGACGACGGCATCAACGCGCCCGGCCTGAAGGTCGCCGAGGAGATCGCCGCCGGGGTCGCGGGGCCGGAAGGCGAAATCTGGGTGGTGGCGCCGGAGGTCGAGCGTTCGGGCGCCTCACACTGCGTCTCCTACACCTCGCCGATGCGGGTGACCCAGCTCGGGCCGCGCCGTTTCTGCATCGAGGGCAACCCCGCCGACTGCGCCATCGCCGGCATCGTTAAACTGCTGCCGGAGGCGCCGGATCTTCTGCTCTCCGGCGTCAATCGCGGCCATAACGTCGCTGAGGACGCGGTCTATTCCGGCACCATCGCCGCCGCCAAGGAGGGCGCCATTCAGGGCGTGCGGGCGATCGCGCTCAGCCAGTATTTCGACTCCGGCCCCGGCGCGCCCTCGGATCTGTTCGCCGCGGCGCGGGAAAAGGGCGCGGAGACGGTGCGCAAGGTGATGTCGCTGCCGACCGGGCCGGATGTGTTCTACAATGTCAATTTCCCCGCCGTCAGCCCCGCCGGGGTCAGGGGCTTCACCCTCGCCCCGCAGGGGCGGCGCGGCGGCGCCTTTCAGGTGCAGGAGACCATCGCCCCCAACAACCGGCGTTATTTCTGGCTGGCCCATGG
This sequence comes from Pikeienuella sp., assembly GCA_047974395.1. Lineage (GTDB taxonomy): Bacteria > Pseudomonadota > Alphaproteobacteria > Rhodobacterales > Rhodobacteraceae > Pikeienuella. The sequence goes on from JBKECG010000328.1 coordinate 1,404, forward strand.
CGGCCGGAATCAGGACGCCGGGCCGGGCGCGGATTGCACGCTTTGCGCGACAGGCTGGATCACGGCGACGCCGATGCAGCCCGACCTGACCAGCCACGCGGTTCTGGCCGAGGCCATCGCGGCCAGCGAGGCCGCCGAATGACCCTTTCCGCCCAGGAGCGGACCGAAGGCATGATGCGGCTGATCTTTGCGTTGCGCTCCAAGGGGATCACCGATCCGCGGGTGCTGGACGCGATCGAGAAGACCCCGCGCGAGTTTTTCCTCGACCGCGCCTTTCAGGATCGCGCCTTCGAGGACATCCCGCTGCCGATCGCCTGCGGGCAGACCATCTCCCAGCCTTCGGTCGTCGGGCTGATGACCGGCGCGCTTCAGGTCACGCCGCGCTGCAAGGTGCTGGAGGTCGGCGCCGGCTCCGGCTATCAGGCGGCGGTGCTGGCGCGGCTGGCGCGACGGGTCTACGCCATAGAGCGCCACCGGCCGCTGGCGCGCCAGGCGCGCGCGCGGATCGAGGCGCTGGCGCTCTCCACCGTTTCGATCATGACCGGCGACGGCGCGCTCGGCTGGCCGGAACAGGCGCCTTTCGACCGCATTCTCGTCACAGCCGCGGCCGAGGATCCTCCGCGCGTTCTGCTTGACCAGCTTCGCGTGGGCGGCATCATGGTGCTCCCCGTCGGTCAATCGGACGAGATGCAACAACTGATCCGGATCGTTAAAACCGAGTCGGGACTGGACTATCAGGAGCTGGCGGATGTCCGCTTCGTACCGCTTCTGCCCGATATCGCAAAGGATGAGGGAGACTGATCATGCTCTTCACCCGCAACCGCTTCTCTTCGGTCTCCGTCGTCGCGGCCTCC
>JBKECG010000372.1:0-1814 GCA_047974395.1 Pikeienuella sp.
ATCATGGTGTTGCCGCGCGACGGGCTGAAGGACCCGGCGGGCAATCCGCTCCGCTATGACCGGATCGCCTATGTCGGCGAGCAGGATTACTACCTGCCGAAGGACGCGAACGGCGAATACAAGAAATACGCGCTCGCCGGGGACGATTACACCGACAGCATCGCCGCGATGCGGACGCTGACGCCGACCCATTCCGTCTTCAACGGCGCGGTGGGGGCGCTGACCGGCGAGAACGCGCTTCGCGCCAAGGTCGGCGAGACGGTGCTGATGGTCCACAACCAGTGCAACCGCGATTCCCGCCCGCATCTGATCGGCGGCCATGGCGATTTCGTCTGGGAGACCGGCTCCTTCACCGACGCGCCGCTGACCGGACTTGAGACCTGGTTCTGCCGCGGCGGGACGGCGATGGCGTCGATGTACACCTTCCGTCAGCCCGGGGTTTACGCCTATGTGAACCACAACCTGATCGAGGCGTCGCTCCTTGGCGCGACCGCGCATTTCGTCGTCGAGGGCGAATGGGACAACGCGCTGATGGAGCAGGTGGTGGCCCCGCGGGTCGCCGAGCTCTGAGCCCGGAGGGCCTGTCGCCATGATCGTCTCCGGCAAGGGGAAGGGGCTGATCCTCGGATCGGTCGGATTGGCGGCATGCGTCGCGATCGGGGCCGCGCTCTGGCTGCGGCGCGGCCCCGATCCGGAATTCATCCCGGCCATGGCGCCCTTCATCGCCGCGGACGGGAGCAGGCTCTATGTGCAGGCCCGCGAAGTCACCGTCGCCGAATGGAACCGGTGCCATGACGACGGGGCCTGCGCATTGCGATTGAAGCCGCCTTCGGGCGAGCCCGGAACCGACTGGCCGGCCACCGGGTTGAGCTCGATTGACGTCCGGGAATATGTCGCCTGGATCATCCGCGTCTCCCGCCATGAGTTCCGGCTGCCGACGGCGCGGGACTGGTATGCGGTGGCGGCGCCGGTGCTGCCGAAGGCGCCCGACCCGATCTTCACCGACCCCGAACTTTCCTGGGCCTCGGCCTATCTGCTTGAGAAAGGGGTTTCCCGGCGGCTCCGCCCCTCCGGCGCCTGGGCGGTGACTGCGGAGGGCGTCGCCGATCTCAACGGCAATGTCTGGGAATGGACGCAGGACTGTTACCAGCAGGGCGTTGACGCCGGTTCCTGCCCCGCCTTCATCGTCGGCGGCGAACACGAGGCCGTCATCCCCTACCCCGTCCGGGACCCCGCACGCGGCGGCTGCGCCGTCGGCGCGCCGCCTCCTCATCTTGGCATGAGACTTGTAACAGATAAAAACCCGTCATCGGATGGAGATCGGGGATGAGCGGTCGATCGAGCGGCCGCCTTGTTTCAAGGCCGACTGATCGACAATATTCATGAAAGGATTGCGCCCGTGAGCCGGATATCGCCAGATTCGAAACTGACCGAGCTTCACCGTCGCATCGGCGGCAATTCACGCCTTTTTTCAGGCCTGCCGCCGGATGTTTCCGGCAAATTACTCGACATGTCCCATGTCAGACGGCTGGAGCGCGGCGACGCCCTGTTCCATCGCGGCGACGCCGCGCATGCGATCCATATCGTGGCCGAGGGCTGGGTGAAGCTCTATCGCATCGCCCCCAACGGCGCCGAGGCGGTCGTTGGCGTGATGACCCGCGGGCAGAGTTTTGGCGAACCGATCGCGCTGCGCCGCGCCGTCTACCCGGTCTCGGCCGAGGCGGTGACCGCCGGCGAAGTGCTGGCCGTGCCCGCGCAGGCGGTGCTCGACCTGCTTCACGCCCGTCCCGAAACCGCGATCTCGATTCTCTCCG
>JBKECG010000401.1:0-6065 GCA_047974395.1 Pikeienuella sp.
GAAACCGACGGCCGCGCCCGCCGCGGCGCGGTCGAAACGGCCGATGGCGGCCTCGACCTCGCGCAGATGTTCGATCATCGCCGCCGCGCCGGGGGCGACGCGGGCGCCGCGGGCGTTGCGCTCAAACAGCGTCAGACCGCGCCGGCGCTCGAAAGCCGCGATCCGGCGCAGGACCGTGGCGTGATTGAGCCCGAGCGCCTTCGCCGCGGCGTTCACCGAACCCGCCTCGGCCACGGCGAGCGCGATGCGCAGGTCATCCCAGCTTTCATTGTGCGCCAATGCACAGATCCTTCCCGAAATTTACAGGGTTCTACCATGTTTGCGCACAAGCTACACTAGCGACCATCGGCCTTGGGGGTCGATGAAAGCCACTCGGCCGGGCGCGCCCGGCTCCAGCAGCGGAGGTTTCCCCATGTTTGCAGATCTCGCAAAGCTCGGCCTCGTCGCGACGCTCGCGCTCGGCGCCGGCGCCGCGCTCGCCCAGGGCCCGGAACGGGCCGTCGGCGCGCGCAAGGCGGTGATGCAGCTCAACGCGCATTATCTCGGCCAGCTCGGCGCGATGGCGAAAGGGGACGTCCCCTATGACGCCGACGCGGCCGGCGCCGCAGCCGCCTCGCTGGCGAAGGTCGCCGCGCTCGACGCGCGGGCGATGTGGCCGGAAGGTTCCGACAATGGCGCGCTCGGCGCCGACAAGACCGAGGCGCTGCCGGTGATCTGGACCAATATGGACGGGTTCGCCGCCGAGGCCGCAGCGCTGGCCAGCGCCAGCGCGGCGCTGGCCGAAGCGGCGGGCGGCGGGCTCGATTCGCTCCGGGGCGCGATGGGGCCGGTCGGGCAGGCCTGCGGCGCCTGCCACAAGGGTTTCCGCGCGCCGAAGTGACGGAGAAATGACCAAAGGCCGCCTATTCCTGCGGGCCGCCGCCCTGCTCGGCGTGGTCGGGGCGGGCGCCTTCTGGCTCCTGACCGCGCCCGAACGCCTGCCCGAAGACGCGCTCAAGGAGGTGCAGGGCGACGCCGCGCGGGGGGAGCGGATATTCCATATCGGCGGCTGCGCCTCCTGCCACCTGCCGCCCGGGGCGGAGCCGGGCGCGCCGCTAGGCGGCGGGATGGCCTTCGTCACCGAATTCGGCACGTTCCGCGCGCCCAACATCACCCCGGGGCCGGAGGGGATCGGCGGCTGGTCGGCCGGCGATCTCGCCAATGCGATGATGAAGGGCGTCTCGCCCGACGGGGCGCATTACTACCCGGCCTTCCCCTACACCTCCTACGCGCGGATGAAGCCGGAGGATGTGGCCGATCTTCACGCCCATATGGCGACCCTGCCGGTTTCCGACGCCGCCAACCAGCCGCATGAGCTTTCATTCCCGTTCAACATCCGGCGCGGGCTCGGGCTCTGGAAACGGTTGTTCCTGTCGCCCGATCCGGTGATCGCCGCCGCCGATCCCGAGATCGAGCGCGGCCGCTATCTGGTGGAGGGGCCGGGCCATTGCGGCGAGTGCCACACGCCGCGCAACCCGATCGGCGGGCCGGATCTGGCCGCCTGGCTATCCGGCGGGCCGAACCCGGATGGCGAGGGCCGCATCCCCGACCTCACCCCGCGCGAAGGCGGGCTGGACTGGAGCGCGTCGGATATCGCGGAATATCTCCGCTCCGGCTTCACCCCGGATTATGACGTCGCCGGCGGCTCCATGGCGGATGTGGTGACGAACACCGCGCGACTGTCGGATGAGGACCGCGCCGCCATCGCCGCCTATCTGAAGGCCCTGCCCGCGCCCTGAACCGCCGCGCCGGCAGTTTCGGGCCGGACGAACTGCCGGGCGAACTGCTGGTGATCAGACCAACTGACACCATTGATCATCGAGTTCCATCAGGCATGGGCGCCGCGCACAGTTGAGATGAAGGCCGAGAATGATATCGGCGCAGATCTGGTCTCCAGGATCATCATCGCGGCGCCGCAGGTCCGCTTTGAACCCGTTTTGACAGTGATCATGTTGCGCCACGGAGGGCCGCTTCGCGGCTGTTCCGGGCGAGGGGCGCGATGCCCGCCTCGTTCCCGCATAACCGCCATCTGTCCCCTGAGCCCAAATGTCGCTTTCCCCTGGCCAAGGGTGATGAATTTGTTGTTCGCCAGCAGGCGCCGCGCGACCGGAATCCACATCATTTCCGGCAAGGCCTGTCGCCGGCGCCCGATCCGATATACTGCCCGCCCTGGCCGCGCGTCGCCGGTCGGATCAACTGCTTCAGGTTCACGTTCTCCCGATGAAACGCCTTCTCCGCATCTTTCTCGCCACCATCGCTTCAATCATGCTGATCTTCGCGCTGATCGTGGTCCTGCTCCGCGATCTCCCCGCCGGGGCCTATATCCGGTCCGACCAGAGCGGGGCCGGCGCGGAAATGTGGGCCGAAATCGGCGGCTTTGCGCCCGTCCTCCGGCTTCGGAGTCCTAAAGGGGGGGATGGGCCGCGCTTCCTGCTGATCCCGATGATCGGGAAGGGCGTGCCGTTGCAACGGGGCATACCGCTGATGGACTATGACGCGCTGGATGACGGCGGGATCGAGATCAGCTTCATGGCGGAGCATGGCGCCCGTCACGTCCTGCAACGGATGGACAACGCGGCGGCGGCTGAAATACGGCGGCGCTGGGAGGCGGATCGCGAAGAGCTTCTCGCCGATCTGGCCTCGATCGCGCCGGCCCCGCTCACCCCGAGTTGGAAAACATCATTCTTCAACGGCGCGTTCACCTTCAATCTGACTTCGGATTACGTCTTCCAGTTCCAGCCTTCGAACACCGCCTATCCCGGCCTGCTGGTGACGCCCCGCGGCCAGAGAGTGAGCAGGGAAGTCTATCTCGAATTCGTCGGCAGCACGAGCGACCACGCCCGGCAGGTGGCGGATTCCGAGACGGCGCAATTCCGGCTTGATCCCGACGTGGTCGAGATTGGCCCCGACGTGATGGCCGCCCGCTCGCCCGAGGGCGTCTATCGCCTGTTCGCCACATTCCAGGCCGGCGATCTCAGCGTCATCGCCCGCGGCCGAACCGCGGACAGGGAGCAGGCGCAGGAGTTCATCGCCATACTCGACGCGGTCGCGCCCGGACGCGCGCCGCTGACGCTGCTGTCGGGCGAATACATCCCCGCCGAAACCTTCCCCCCGGAGACCGCCGAGAACCAGATGCGGCGGATCGACATGGCGCTTCAGGACCTCCTCCACCCGACGATGCTTCTGTCGCAATACATGGCCGGCCAGGATCAGTTCATCCAGGCGCCCGATACGGCAGGGGGGCCGGGGACCGGGATCACCATCCGCGCCGGCCTGGCGCCGAAGGGCGGCCTGCCTCCCGCGCCTGCATATCCGGTGAAGGCGGAAGCGAAGGACCGGGCGCTGCGCGTGAGCATTGACGAGGACAGCGCCCGATGCCTGGTCGAGCTTTTCCTTCCGGTCGGATCGCATTCTGACAGCGAGGATCTCGTGATCGCCATGGATTCGCATTCCGCCAGCCTGCCCGACTGCCAGGACGCCGCCCGCATCTTCGCGACGCTGGATCTTGAGGCCCTGCGTCGCCTGCCGGCGATGACGCAGGCCGCCTCCCTGGCGCCGCACGCGTGGAGATACGCCGATGTCAGCCTTCCCGAGGACGGCGAGATTCGCGTCTCCGGCGACGGGCGCGCGAGCCTGCTGAATCTCGACGGCTCGGTCCGCTTCACGCTCGACGCGGACGCCATCTGGCCCTTCAAGGAGGGCTGGCGGTACAAGGCCGACGGTCGCTTCGGCCTCGTAGACGCGGAGGGCCGGGAGATCCTGCCCCCCGCATATGAGGACATATCCGTTCTGGACGCCTACGGCCCGGTGGATGAGACCGGTCTTCTGCTGGTCCGACAGGACGGGAAACACGGCCTGTTCGACCTCACGCGCGAGAGCTTCACGATCCAGCCGTCATTCGACAGGATAGAGTCCTTCGCCGAGCGCGATTTCGTCCGCGCGTATGAGGGCGATCTGTTTCGCCTGATCAACAAGACCGGCGAGGACGCCTTTTCCCGGACCTTTACCGAGTTCATCATCGGCGAACCCATGCGCAGCCGCGTGCGCGACGAGGACTTCATCGCGCTCAAGACCGTGGAAGGGTCCTGGATCTTCGCGACCCGCGTTCCCCAGCCGCTGCTTCAGGGCGAATTCACCGATCTGCGGCTGGAGCGTCTTCCGGTCGCGCGGCTGTTCCATCTGACGCGGGCCGATGGCGAGACCTTCACCATCGACTCCGACCTCAATCTGGTGGAGCCGCCGGCGGAATGAGCCGGCGCGCCCCGCTGTTGCCGGCGGCGGGGCGCGCGGTCCATACTTGCGCCCGGGCGGTTTGACGGCCGGCGCATAAGCGCCCGCCACGGGAGGAGCATGGACGGAATGGGCGCATCCGAATCGCAGACATTCGACTATGTCATCATCGGCGGCGGGACCGCGGGCTGCATTCTCGCCAACCGGCTCAGCGAAAGCGGGCGTCACACCGTCGCGATGCTGGAGGCGGGCGGCGAGGCGCGGAGCCCCTGGACCACGATCCCGGCCGGTTTCTACAAGCTGATCACCGATCCGCGCTATAACTGGAAATTCCACACCGCGCCCGAAGCGGGCACGAAAATGCGCCAGATCACCGTGCCGCGCGGCAAGGGGCTGGGCGGCTCCACCCTGATCAACGGCATGATCTATGTGCGCGGCCAGCCGCAGGATTACGACCGCTGGGCCCAGCTCGGCGCGACCGGCTGGGGCTGGGCGGATGTCGAGCCGGTGTTCCGACGGATCGAGACCTATGCCGGGCCGGACCCGGACGGGCTCCGCGGCCGGTCCGGGCCGCTGCCGGTCGGTCTGGTGACCGAACGCCCGGAGATCAGCGAGGCCTTCATCCGGGCGGGGGAGGCCGCAGGCTTCGCCCGCAATCCCGATTATAACGGCGCTTCGCAGGACGGGTTCGGCTATTATCAGGTCAACCAGCAGGGCGGAAAGCGGATCAGCGCCGCCATCGCCTGGCTGAAACCGGCGCGGGGGCGGGCCAATCTGACCGTGCTCACCGGCGCGATGGCGACCGAACTCACCTTCGACGGCGCCCGCGCCACGGGGGTGAAGCTGCGCATGGGTGGAACCGGGCGGGAGATCTCCGCCCGGCGTGAGGTGATCCTTGCGGCCGGGGCGGTGCAGTCGCCGCAATTGCTGGAGCTTTCCGGGATCGGCGACCCGGCTGTGCTGGCCGCCGCCGGCGTGCCCCTGCGTTTCGCCAATCCTCATGTCGGCGAGAATTACATCGACCATTTCTGCACAAGGGTGAACTGGCGGGTGAAGGACGCGCTGACGCTGAACCAGAGCAGCCGCGGCCTGCGTCTGGTCGGCGAGGTGATGAAATACGCGCTGAACCGCACCGGCATCCTGACCTATGGCACCGGGCTGGCCCATGGTTTCGTGCGCACGCGCGAAGGGCTGGCCGGCCCGGACGTGCAGTATTTCTTCATGCACGCCAGCTACGCCAACGCCGCCGACCGCAAGATGGAGCGGGAGCCGGGGATGACGCTGGGCGTGACGCAGCTTCGCCCGGAATCGCGCGGGAGCATCCATATCGGCTCGCCCGATCCGATGGTTCAGCCGGAGATACGCCCGAATTTCCTCGACGCCGCCGAAGACCGGCGGGTGATGGTGGAAGGCATGAAGATCGGCCGCCGGGTCATCGAATCCGCGCCGCTGGACCGTTACCGCGTGCACGAGATCGAACCCGGTCCCGATTGCCGGAGCGATGAGGACTGGCTGGAATTCGCCCGGCGCAACGGCCAGACCATCTATCACGTCCTCGGCACCTGCCGGATGGGCCGGGAGGGTCAGTCGGTGGTCGATCCCGGCCTCCGGGTCCACGGGATCGAGGGGCTGCGCGTGGTCGACGCCTCGGTCATGCCCGACATGGTGTCGGGCCACTCCCAGGCGGCGGTGATGATGCTGGCGGACGAGGGCGCCGACATGATCCTCGCGGCGCAGGGCGGCTGAGCCGGGCGATCCCCGCCCCGCCTCAACGCTCCGCGACGGCGCGCATCAGC
>JBKECG010000054.1:0-5921 GCA_047974395.1 Pikeienuella sp.
GTTCATCAAATAATAGGTCATCACCATATTTAACTATATGATCATTACTTGTTTTAGGTAGAGCTTGCGCTATATAAAGATTAAAGTTATGGTTTTCTTTTGATTCTCCCCTTACTTTTGCAGCAAAGTTTTCATAGTCTTTAGAAGATCAATTCTTTCTATTTTTAACTTCATAATATATCGATGATATTGTTTTACCGCTATCATCAACTATGTTATGTAATACATCAGCTTCTCCTGTTGCATGGTTAGGTTTAATAATTTCATCATTGGGCCATAGTTCCTTTAATGTAGATCTAATAGATTCTTCACCATCTTCACCAATTTGAGCTGCTGATACTTGTTTAGCTTCATATTCTTTTATAAGTTCTTCTTTTTGTTTCTCAATTTCTTGTACTCTAGCATTAAACTTATCTTCATAAAGCTCTTCAAGTTTGCCTAGTTGTTCTTCAAGTTGCTTGTTTCTTTCTTGATATACTGCAAACTCTTTCTCTAAGTTGGCTTTATCAATCTTATGATCTTTTTCAAGATCTTTACCTATAGATTTAACTTGTTTTTCATAGAATTCTTGTAAGTCTTCTTCTTTACCTTGATATCTATCTTTAAGTTCTTGTTCTTTTTCTTTAGATATACTATCAGCTAATGATTTAATTTTAGATTCAAAGCTTTCTTGGAAGGCTTTAACATTATCATCTACAGAGAATAGTTCTTCAAAAGTAAAAGTATCACCCTTTTTAATATCTCTGGGCGAAATAAATTTTATATTACTCATGTAATACTCCTGGATGTTTTATATAGTATCTATTAATAAATGTTATCTATATATAGATAACTCTTCGTTACAAATCTATATAGGAAATACCTTCTCTATATAAATTATACAATTAGAGTTACAACTCTAATGTTTTATTAAAAGTTTCTTTAAGAACCTCTATAGATTTTGTAAATTTTTTAAGCTCTTCTTCAGATAATGGGAACTCTATAGTTTTAACAAAACCACTCCCATCTAGTTGACAAGGTACAGCTGCATATACACCTTCTTGCCCATATTCACCTTTAAGTAATGTACCTACTGCCATTACTTTAGTTCTGTTATTAATAATAACATCGCATATCTCAGCTATCTTAGCTCCTATTCCATAGAAGGTAGCTTTCTTTTTGTTAATGATCTCATAGGCTTTATTATGTACGCTATTAGTTATTTCATCAATATCATCTTTAGATATATTTTGTTCTTCAAATATATTCATTAGTGGCTTTCCATCTACTGATGCGAATGTATATGTGGGTACTGAAGAATCTCCATGTTCTCCAAGTACATATATATTAAATAGTTTATGATGTATATTTAATCTATGTGATAGATCTATCTTAAGTCTAGATGTATCTAATGCACATGATGACGATATTACTTTAGATGCATCAAAACCTGTTTCCCTTTGATAGACAGTAGCACATATGTCTACTGGATTAGATACCATAATGGTAATACCATTAAATCCATTCTCTTTAACTTGTTTAGCTATTGATTTAATAATTAAAGTATTATCTTTAACCATGTCTAATCTAGATTCACCTTCTTTCTGTGGTCTACCAGCTGTTATTACTAAGATATCAGCATCTTTAACTAATTCATATCCCCCTGTTTCTATATCTGCTTTATAATCCAGAGTTGCTATTGCATCTTCTAGATCTAATTTATTACCAATAGCTACTTCTGTATTTAAATCAATGATTCCATACTTATGAGCTAGTTTTTGATTTATAGCTGAATATAGGAAAGAAGTACCTACGGCACCCGCTCCTATAAGGACTATATTCTTTTTGTCTTTCATATTCAATTTAATTATAGTATTAATAGTAAAGAAAAGAGTACCTAGCGGTACTCTTGTATATTTATTATTGGTCTTCTTCAACAATTTTTTCAATCTCAGCAAGTAGTGATGCTTTTTTTTCAGCAATCTGTCTTGCTTTTGATTCTTTAGTAAGATCTGTTTCAAGTCCAGCAACTTGGCTTTCAAGTTCTTTTATTCTCTTCATTAGATCATCGACTTGTGATTTGGCTTTTTCTTCAACATCTTTAGCGTTAGCTAACGCGGCAGCTATTTGTTCTTCAGCGGCCTTTTGTTCTTCAGCAAGTTTATCGGCAGCAGCTTTTTGTTCTTAAGCAAGTTCATCAGCAGCTTCTTTTTGTTCTTTAGCAAGTATATCGGCAGCGTCTTTTTGTTCTTTAGCTAGTTGATCAGCAGCTGCTTTTTTATCAGCAGCGATTTGTTCCTCAGCTTCCTTAACTTCTGTAGCGGCTTTGTTTTCAGCTTCCTTAACTTCTAAAGCAGCTTTGTCTTCGGCTTCCTTAACTTCTTTAGCTGCTTTGTCTTCGGCTTCCTTAACTTTTTTGGCAGCTTTGTCTTCAGCCTCCATAACTTCTTTAGCAGCTTCCTTAACTTCATTAGCGGCTTTGTCTTCGGCTTCCTTAACATCTTGGGCTGCTTTAGCTTCAGCGGCTTCTATCTCTTTAGCAGCTTTAGTTTCAGCGGCTTTGATTCCGTCCTCTTTTTCTTTTCTAAGCGCACCTTCAATATCTTTATGTTTTTTATCGTTTTCTTCGATAAGTTTTTCTGCTTTCTTAACTTTAGCTTCTATTTCTTCTTTTTGTTCAGCAAGAAGTTTTTCACCCGCTATTCTTTCATCAGCTAGTTGTTTATCAAGAGCTACTTTTTCAGCGGCAGCATCTTGTCTAGCTTTTTCCATTTCAGCTTCAGCGGTAGATTTAATTCTTTCCATTTCAGCTTCAGCAGCAGCTTTTTCTGATTCTGCATTAGCTTTAATTTGATCAATTTCCTTCTTAGCTTCTTTTTTCTTAGCTTCAATTTCTTTTTCAACTTCTTTTTGTTTTCTAGCTATATCAGCTATAAGTTTTTTACGTTCAATAACGTTTTCATCTTTTAAAGCTTGAATTTCTTCTTCTCTAGATTCTGAACCTTTTTCATATATAGAAACATATGTAGGTTTTGCCATTGAATGAATTCTTCTTTCTAATCAAGTAGTAAGTCTTTCTTCTTCTAGATGATCTTGAGATATTACTTTTGGTTTTTCTTCAACAGGTTCTTCAATATCATGTGATTCAATCTCTTCGGTAAGTGTTTTTTCTTCTTTTGGTTCTTTTGCTTTTTCTTCAGCAATTAATTTAGCCGCTTCTTTATCTGCTTGTTCTTCAGCAAGTTTAGCTAATCTTGCTTCTTGTGTTTCTTGTGCTTCTTTTTGTGCCTTTTCGATTTCTCTAATGTTAAAACCTGCAACTTCAATATCACTTAGTAGCCCTTCAGCGCCAAGTAGAATGTTGTCATAAGTTTTATCTTTATCAATGTTATCTAATTCAAATCAGAATGTACCTTTGGCATCATTTGCTGGATTTGGACTATCAATAACTTTAATATTAGATCCTTCTATATTAATAGATGCAGTTTCTGGTTTGAACAGTTTTAGTTCTTTCTTAGAAACCTCAATCTTAATTTTAATTTTTGTTATGTCTGCCATTTTGACTCCTTTGTTTATTATTGTTGATTGTTTATAAATAGAGTTTTAGTACATATAAAAATATGTACTATATTGAATAGCAAATTTAATCAAGTTTATTGCGCAATATTTGATTAAAATACTAATCTAATAAATTTAGCATGCTCTATTGTATTATATACACCTAAATTATAACTAATCAAGGCTTTAAATTAGTTATTTTTAGTTCAATATACAAAGATTTTTAGATATTTTGGTAAATATCAATGAAGGTATCAATAGATATTTCTTCTGATCTAATATTTTCCTTAATATTATGATCAATAAGGTATTTTTGAACAGACTCTAGTCTATTAAAGTTAGAATTCTTTAATGAATTGATTAAGGTCTTTCTTTTGTTAGCAAAAGAAGCTTTTATAAATGAAAGATAATCATCAATATTAGATATATTAGTATCTTTACGCTTAAGAACTATAAATCCACTATCTACATTAGGTTTTGGTTTAAAACATGTTGCCGGTACATCTATTTTAGTTACTAATTCAAATAAAGAACCTATGGATACTGTAAGTCTTCCATATTCTTTAGTATTTTTCTTTGCAAATATTCTATTTACTAGTTCTTTCTGTAACATTACAGACATTGAATCAAATCTAAGATCATAAGCTACTTTAAACATTATCTTTGTTGATATATAGTAAGGGAGGTTGGAAACAAACTGTACATGTTTAATATCTCCTAATATATCATTAAAGTCAACATCAAGAATATCATTATTTAATAGAGTAAAGTTATCAGATTTAATCTTATCTTCTAATATTTGTATCATATCTGTATCTAGTTCTATAGATATTAGTTTTTTAGCTCTTTCTGATAATGGAACAGTTAAGGCTCCAGTTCCTGGACCAACTTCTACGATAGTAGAAGTTTCTAATTCAGGTATTGAATCTATAATTTTATTAACTTTATTCTTATCTACTAGAAAGTTTTGGCCTAAAACCTTTTTAGCCTTAATCATAATGTCTCTCTAAGTTGTAGAATGCAAACGCATTCTTATTATTTATTTCATTAAGTTCGTCTTCTTCATAACCTAATAGTTCTGCTGCAAACTTAATAACTAATTCTACCTTTCAAGGATAGTTAGTTTGTCCTCTTTCTGGATGTGGACTTAAATAAGGACAATCTGTTTCAAATAACAATCTATCTATAGGAACTGCTTTAATGCTCTCAGATTGAAGCAATGCTCTTTTGAATGTAAGTATTCCATTGTAAGAGAAATATATATTATTAGATATTTCTAAGAACTTCTTAGTAAGTTCTGCTGTTCCTGATCATGAATGTAATAAGAACTTAACATCCTTATATTCTTTTATTAATTCATAGCAATCGTCTAATGAATCCCTAGTATGAACTACTACAGGTAGATTATGTTTTCTAGCTAATTCTATTTGTTTAATAAACATCTCTGCTTGTTTTTCTTTATCATAACCATGATAATGGTAATCAAGACCTATTTCACCTATTGCCGCAGTATTTTCATCTATTAGTGACTCTAATTGTTCAAATTCTTTGTCTGTTACTTCGTAACAGTCATTAGGATGTATTCCTATAACAGGATGTAGGTGTCTATATTTCTTAAATAGCTCTGTGGTTTCTATAGATGACTCAAGATTATATGAAATATTAACAACAGTCATGTTGTCATCATATATTTTTTTAAGTACTGTATCTAATTCATCCTTATATGAATCTTTAAGTACATGTGCATGGGTGTCTATAAGTTTCTTCATAGCTTTATATATAAATTATATAAAGAAAAACTACTTACCTAAACAAAAGTTGCTAAATAACTGCTGTATATAAGAGTTATCAATTTCTTTACCAATAACTTTACCTAATAGTTTAAGAGCGTATTCTAATTCTAGAGCTACAACATCAGCTGTACCGCCATTTTTAGCTTCTTGAGAAGCTAACTCTAACTTAGTATCTAGTTCCTTAAATACATCTATTTGATTTTGTGTTATTAATAATGCATTATTATTGTCATTAATATTAAATACATTGTTTTCTATGTATGTAATAATACTATCTATTAATAATCTAATATCATTATTTATAGCTGATATTAATAGTCCATTATGATTATTATTGATATCACCTTTTGATATTACTTTAATTAAGTTAGGTTTATTTATAAGATCTTTAAATTGATCTTCTTGTTCACTAATATCTTTAGTACCGTCAAGAACTAATAAGATAATGTCTGCATTATCTATAGACTCTAATGATTTTTTAATACCTTCTTGTTCTATAGTGTCGTCGGTAGTACTTCTTATCCCTGCTGTATCTTGTAATGTTATCTTAATATCATTAAGATATATACTAGATTCAACTACATCTCTAGT
>JBKECG010000181.1:0-1967 GCA_047974395.1 Pikeienuella sp.
GTCATGCGGGCCTATTTGACGCCGATCTCCTGAAAGTTCCGCCAGTAGCCGGGATGGGGCCAGGGCGTGAAATCGACCTTGTCGGCGCGCCAGGCGAAGGTCACCAGCGGCATGTAGGTGGTCAGCCCGCCAAGCACCATTTCATGCTTGCGCCGCCCGATCGCCTTCAGCGCCTCGTTGCGCGCGGCCGGGTCCATCATCTCGTTGGCTTCCTCGATCATCCGGTCGAGTTCGGGGTCGCTGGCGTGGGAATAGCTGCCCCAGCCCTTGCCCGGCTCATAGCTGTGGACATGCCCGCCCCAGGCGACGCCGGGATCGCCCGGAACGCCCTGTCCCCACATCCAGCTCAGCAGTCCGCCATTGAGCTGCGGCGTGTCCTCGGCCCGACGGCCGAGATTGATCCAGGCGCTGTATTCCAGATTCTGCAACCGGCAGCGCACGCCGATGGCCGAAAGATAGGCGAACATCGCCTCGCCCATCTCCTTCACATTCGGCTCGCGCGGGGTGATCAGGTTGTAGCAATCCACATCCAGCCCGTTCGGATAGCCCGCCTCGGCCAGAAGCTGCATCGCCTTCGCCGGGTCGTAGGGATAGGGCTCCAGATCGGGATCGTAACCCGCCGAACCTTCGCCGACCTCCTGATAACGCTCGCCCTGACCGAAGAGCACGGATTCGATGATCGCGTCGATGTCGATCCCATAGGCGACCGCCTGCCGGACCCGCTGGTCGCGGAAGGGGGAATCCTCCGGGATCGTGTCCATGTCGAGGAAGAGATTGTTGCCCGAGACGCGGCTTGTCGTCTCGATCCCCTCCATCGCCTCGACATCGGCGAGCATCGCCGGCGGCACCGCGTCGATCCAGTCCACCTCGCCGGTCTTGAGCGCGGCGACGCGGGTCAGGTCCTCGGGGATGATCTTGATCACCAGCCGGTCGGCGCCGGGCTGATGCTCCTGATTCCAGTAGCCTTCGTAGCGGTCGAGAACCAGTTCCTCCTTCACCTTGCGGGAGACGAATCTCCACGGGCCGGTGCCGATCGGGTTCTCGTTGAATCCCTCATCGCCCACCTCCGCGATATAATTCATCGGGATCGCCCAGAGCTGGAGGAAGCTGGCGACATAGGCGGCGTCGCCCTTGGAGAAATGAAGCCTGAAATGCAGGTCGTCGATGATCTCGAACCGCTCGACCGCCGCCTGCATATGCGACCAGCGCGAGATGTTCGGGTCCTTCAGCCGCTGGTAGGAGAATTCGAAATCCGCCGCGGTCAGCGGGTCGCCATTGTGGAAGGTGACGCCGGGGCGGATGCGCACGTCGATCACCGGCTTGCCGTCCACCTCCGTGATCTCCCAGCTTTCGGCCAGCCAGTTGACCAGCTTGCCCTCCGGGTCCGGCTTCACCAGCTGTTCGAACATGTTGCCGATGAAATACTGATCGACCCCGGCCGAATATCTGGTCGGGTCCATCGTCGTCGATTCAGCGGCGAGCGCGATCGTGAGCTCGCTTTTCGGTTGCGCCGGCGCGGGCGAGCCAAGCGCGGCGATGGCGGCGGCCATGGCGAATGCGGCGCCGCTTCTCCATAAGGTCATAGCACCTCTCCAAACAGGCGTTTTCTCCGTCGGGCCGCTCTTTGGGGGGCGCGCTCTCGACCTGGCCAGACTGTTGTCAGGCAAATCTGTTGTCAACAATTTACAACAACTTTCCCGTGATCATTCCCCATGCTAGCCTCGCCGCGCGCGGAAGCGGCCGGAGGCGAATATTGAGACAGGGGCGACCCATGGCGAGGACGGCGGCGCCGGCCACGGGGCGGGGCGGGGCGGCGGGCGCCGGCTGGCCGGCGCGCCGCCCGATGACCCTGCCGGAGCAGATCGCCGAGGACGCCAGCCGGCGCATCCTTTCCGGCGAGCTGCGCGCCGGCGAGCGGCTGGGCGAGATCGAGCTGGCGGCGCGCTACGGCGTCTCTCGCGGCCCGA